>JBKGYE010000022.1:0-24363 GCA_046546255.1 Halorhodospira sp.
CGGACTTCAACGCGCTGGATGAGCGGACGTTCGATATGGATGACGGCTATGGGCTGGCCTTGCGCACTGGGGCACGTTACGCAGTCACCTCGGCGCTGGCATTGAGCATGGAGGTGTACCCGCAATACTGGGACCTCGATAGCTCCGAGCCCGATGCCGGCTACGTGGAGCCGGCAAGCGAGACCGAGGAGACAGGCGTACGCTTCGGGATCAATTGGTAGGCTCGGGGTAGCTTGGCCCTTTGCTAGCAGGGCGCCTCGGGTGCAGGGGCGCCGGCGCTGCCGGGGTCAGTCGGTACCGCTTGTTTCGTTCCCCTCTGTCGGGAAAGGATCATAGAGGCGACTATCGAGGTAGTAGTCATCGGCGGCCCGAACCAGCACGCCGATACTAGCCGTGACCGGTATAGCCAGCAGCACCCCGGTGAAACCGAAGAGCAGCCCGCCCGCCATCAGGGAGAAGATGACCCAGACCTCGTGGAGATTGACGTTACGGCCAACGAGCCGCGGTGTCAGGAGATTGCTCTCCACGAATTGGCCAAAGACGAAGATCCCTAGAGTCAAGAGCCACATGGTAGAGCTATCGAAGGTGAACACCGCTGCGATCAAGGCGACCAACCCACCGACGATCGCGCCCAGGAACGGGATGAAAGAGATCAGTCCGGCGAAGAGGCCGATGAGGATACTGTAGGAGAGGCCGATTGCACTCAGGCTAACGATATAGAAAACAGCGAGGATCGAGGCCACTGTCGCCACCCCGCGCATCCAGGCGGCGAGGGTCGCATCGATCTCATGGGCCCGAGCGCGGGCGATGCCCACGATCGGCCGCGGGATGCGACGGTCGACTTCCTCGATCAGCCTGTTCCAGTCTCGGATCAAGTAGAAAGCAACCAGCGGTGTAATGAGCGCCATAGAGAGCAGATCGAAGATGGCCAACGAACTGCTGAACAGCGCTTGGAGTGCCGAGGCGAGCCAGTTGGCCGCAGTTCCGGCGTAGGCCGAGGTGGTCTGCTCAATACTCTTGCGCACAGGCTCGCTAAGGTGAGGCGCTAAATCTTCCCATAGCGGCTGAATCATCTCGGTGGCGCGCTGATGAAGCTCCGGGGCACGGTCGATGAGCTGTGCGGCCTGTGACCAGAGCAGCGGGAAGGCAATAGCCAGCGCTGCGATGACCAGCAGGAGGAAGCCGCCCACAATCAGCAGGGTTGCCAGGGTGCGCGGCACGCCATGTACCTGAAGCCGATCACAGAGTGGATCGAGCATGTAGGCGATCACCATGCCGAGCACAAAAGGGAAGAGGATGCTGGATAGGAGGTAGAGCCCTCCGAGCACAGCGATTGCAACAGCTAGCCAGATGCGTGCGGTATAGCTCATGGTGCTCGTCTACTGTTCATGGCGGTGCGTTGGGCAAGATAGGGTATCAGCTCTGCTGAAGCTATCCGAGTGGCCTTGGAATCAGGCTGGTCCACGCCCTGTTCCGGCTCGAGTACAGCCAGGACCCGCAGGAGATGCTCTCGGTGCTCGCCACCCTCGGCGAGTGGCTGCACCACCCGGAGCAGCGCCGGCTGCGCCGCGAGTTCGCCCTCTGGGTGCAGCGCGTGCTGCTGCACCGCAAGCCTTTCGACGAGCAAGCCCCTAGGACGGCCAAGAACGCCAAGAGCTGGAGGAGGTAAAGGCCTTCAACGCGGCAGAACGCAAGGCGGGGCTGGAGGACTTCCGCTTCCACGAGTTGCGGCATACCTGCGCTGCGTGGCTGGTCTCGGAAGAGGTGCCGCTAGCGGAGGTCCGGGATCTGCTCGGGCACGCCTCCGTGATGATGACGAAGCGCTATGCGCATCCTGCCCCGCACCGGCTCTGGGGTGCCGTCACGCGGCTTTCGCCAGCCGCGTGACATTTGGCTCACACCGGGGAGTCAGAAGGGGGGGGTGAGGAGTTGGCTTAACTCTTTGATTTGTCTGGTGGGCGGCGCTGGGATCGAACCAGCGACCCCTGCCGTGTGAAGGCAGTGCTCTCCCGCTGAGCTAGCCGCCCGTCGCTAGGTGCGTTGTAGTCTAGGCGGATTGCTTCGACTCGTCAAACGGGGCGCGTGCCCGAGTGAGCTTTTGGTACGATGTGCATATTCTTCGGGGGCAGAGAGCATCACTAAAGGCTACGATGACCATGATCCGCACGCGTTTCGCACCGAGCCCAACAGGCTATCTCCACATCGGCGGCGCCCGCACCGCACTGTACTCTTGGCTGCATACGCGGCGTCACGGAGGGCGCTTTGTCCTGCGGATTGAGGATACCGATCGCGAGCGCTCTACCCCGGAGGCGATCAACGCCATCCTTGAGGGGATGTCCTGGCTAGGTCTGGATTACGACGAGGGGCCATTCTACCAGACCGAGCGCTACGAGCGCTATCATGAGTATTTACAGCGGCTCCTCGATAGCGGTCAGGCCTATTACTGCTATTGCACGAAAGAGCGCCTTGAGCGGCTTCGTACGGAGCAGGTGGCGCGCAAGGAGAAACCGCGCTACGACGGCCGTTGTCGTGACCTAGACGGCCCACCTGCAGAGGATGCTGCAGATGAGCCTGTGGTGCGCTTTCGTACGCCATTGGAAGGCCATGTGGTGGTACACGATGCCATTCGCGGCAAGGTCCAGTTCCTGAACGCGGAGCTCGATGATCTCGTAATCGCTCGAGCGGACGGGAGCCCCACCTACAACTTCACGGTAGTTGTCGATGATTTAGAGATGGGCGTTACCGACGTGATTCGCGGTGACGATCATCTCAACAACACGCCGCGCCAGATTCACCTCTATGAGGCCCTCGGCGTCGAGCCGCCGCGCTTTGCGCACGTGCCCATGATCCTTGGCGAGGACGGCAAGCGGCTATCCAAGCGCCATGGCTCGGTGAGCGTACTTCAGTATCGGGACGAAGGGTATCTGCCCGAGGCTCTGCTCAATTACTTGGTTCGCCTCGGCTGGTCTCATGGCGATCAAGAGGTCTTTGATGTCGAAGAGCTAATCCAGCTGTTTGACGTCCATGACGTCAACCACTCAGCTTCTACCTTCAATCCTTCCAAGCTACTGTGGCTGAATCAGCAGCACATCATCCGCGCTGATCCGAACCACATCGCCCGTCATTTAGGTCCCTTCCTCGCTGAACGCGGCGTGGATCCAGCCGACGGGCCGAAGCTCGAAGAGGTGGTGCGGACGCAGCAAGAGCGCGCTAAGACTCTCGTCGAGATGGCCGATAACAGCGTCTTCTTCTATCGGCGACCGCAGGCCTATGATGAGAAAGCGGCTCGCAAAAATTTCAAGGAGGGGGCTGCGGAGGTCCTTGAGCATTGTCGAGGCTGCTTCGCTGGCCTGCCTTCCTGGCATGCTGAGTCCATCCACGGGGTGATCACCGAGGCAGCCGAGGCGTTCGAGGTCAAGATGGGCAAGGTGGCTCAGCCTCTGCGTGTGGCCGTCTCGGGGGGTGCCGTGTCTCCGCCCATAGATGTTACCTTAGCCTTGCTCGGTCGAGATGAGACCTTGGCTCGGGTTGATGCCGCAGTCGCGTGGAGCCGACAACAGACCGAGTAGCGCGGGGGGGTGTTGACGGAGTTGCCCGGCACCCCTAGAATGCGCAAGCACAACGACACGGGGCCATAGCTCAGCTGGGAGAGCGCCTGCATGGCATGCAGGAGGTCGGCGGTTCGATCCCGCCTGGCTCCACCAAATCAAGGGCAATTCAGTCCTCCGCATCAGCCCTGCGTCGAGCATCGGCGCGGGTTTTTTGTTTTGGATGGATCCGACAGAGGGTTGCACGAGATTCTAGTTTGGCTAGAATAAATCTAGATCAAGCTCAAGCCGTCGACCCAGGACCCGATCATGACCACCTCCGCACCATCTCGCCCTGTAGTCTTCTATGACGGTCAATGCCCGGTCTGTAGCCGAGAGATCGCGCTCTATCAGCGTCTCGACAAGAAAGAAGCCGTGGAGTGGCGAGATCTGCATGCCCCCGGCGCCCTTGAGGGCACCGGCTTGACCTGGAATCAGGCCATGCAACGCTTCCACTGCCTGGACGCTGAAGGCATCATGCGCAGCGGCGTTGATGCTTTCTCCGTGGTCTGGTTATACCTACCGTATTGGCGCTGGGCGTCACGAGCCGTTCGCGGCCTTGGCCTGGTCAAACCCTTGGAGCCTCTTTACGATTGGTACGCGCGGCGTCGTTATCGCCGGAGTTGCTCGGTGGAAGGAGGGGGTTGTGGCTGAGTGGACGGCTGCAGGCCCACGCTTCAGCGGCAACGGAAGGCCGCCTGGCGGACTTGATGTTGGCCCCCTACATCCGAGAAGCCCCTACATCCGAGAAGAAGGTCGCGGGCGGGCGAGGGCGACCATACTCGCTCTCTAGGAGAGATAGCCGCGAGGCTGCTTTATGCAAGCCGCACAAGCGGCTAGCCCGCGCGCGTCTTCCGCTGGACTGTTGCTTAAGGGGCGCCTCGTGCAGCACACGCGCACTCGATGACTCCCTGGCTCTCCGCTCAGAGCTCTTGGCTGATCGCCATAGCGCAATGCCGCGGCCCACACATCGAGCAGAAGGCTGCCTCCTTATGCGCTTGCCGCGGCAAGGTCTCATCGTGGTAGGCCCGCGCCCGCTCTGGATCTAGGGAGAGATTGAAATGATCCTCCCAACGGAACTCGTAACGCGCCCGTGAGAGGGCATCATCCCGCTGCCGGGCATGGGGCTGACCACGGGCGATATCAGCGGCATGGGCAGCAGCCTTGTAGGTGACAATCCCAGTACGTACATCGTCAGCGTTCGGTAGTCCCAGATGCTCTTTGGGCGTGACGTAGCAGAGCATCGCGGTCCCGTGCCAACCAATCTGCGCAGCGCCGATTGCCGAAGTGATGTGATCGTAGCCCGGCGCGATATCGGTGACGATGGGCCCGAGGGTGTAGAAGGGCGCCTCCAGGCAGGCCTCGCTTTGCAGGCGCATGTTCTCCTCGATCTGGTCCATGGGCACATGACCCGGCCCCTCGATGAAGGTCTGCACGTTGTGCGCCCAGGCTCGCTCAGTCAGCTCACCGAGCGTGCGTAGCTCGGCCAGCTGCGCCGCATCCGAGGCATCGGCAACCGAGCCGGGACGTAGCCCGTCGCCGAGAGAGATCGCGATATCGTAGCGGGCGAGAATCTCACAGATCTCCTCGAAGTACTCGTAGAGAAAGCTCTCCGCCTGGTGGTGGGTACACCACTTGGCCATGATCGAGCCGCCACGCGAGACAATCCCGGTCAGTCGTTTGCGAGCAAGCGGGATATGCTCGCGGCGGACACCGGCATGGATGGTGAAGTAATCCACCCCCTGCTCGGCCTGCTCGAGGAGGGTTTCGCGGAAGAGCTCCCAGGTCAGCGCCTCCGGGGTGCCGGCTTTCTCCAAGGCCTGGTAGATCGGCACTGTGCCCAGCGGCACCGGCGAGTTGCGCAGTAGCCAAGCCCGGGTTTCATGGATCGCCTCGCCAGTAGAGAGATCCATGACCGTGTCTGCCCCCCAGCGCACGGCGTGGATTAGCTTCTCCAGCTCCTCGGGGATCCCGGAACTCAGCGGTGAGTTGCCGATATTGGCATTGACCTTGACCTTCAATTTGCGGCCGATACCCATGGGCTCGGCTTCGGGGTGACGGACGTTGGCGGG
Organism: Halorhodospira sp.; assembly: GCA_046546255.1. Classification (GTDB taxonomy): domain Bacteria; phylum Pseudomonadota; class Gammaproteobacteria; order Nitrococcales; family Halorhodospiraceae; genus Halorhodospira. The sequence continues at coordinate 5,660 of JBKGYE010000022.1, forward strand.
GATCACCGCCCGCCCGCGGGCGACCTCATCCCGGATGAACGCCGGGGCGCAACCTTCTCGCAAGGCCACATACTCCATCTCCGGCGTAATAAGGCCAGCGCGGGCGTAGCCGAGCTGGGTCGGCGCCCCTTCTCCACGCTCGGAGATCCATGGTGCCCGTATCGGCTGGATGCCGCGGGCTGGATCAAGCTCCGCATCCGGGTCGGTATACGGCCCCCCTGTATCATAGACCCGCAGGGGGCGGTTCTCACGAGGTCCCTCAGGGGTCTGGGTAGGGGACTGGACGATTTCCCGGGCTGCCACCTGCAGATCATCCCGGCTGCCGGGGATATAGACCCGATGCGAGGCAGGGAAGGGACCAGAGACCGCCTGGGTACGCTCGCGCACGGCCTGGCTCAAGGGGCAATGGTCGGTCTCGCGGGTACGGTCCGGGGTGGGGATGCTAGCAGGTGTCTCCATCTCGCTCATGGCTCCATTTCCCGATCGATGGGTGGAGACGGAGCGGGGCGGGCGCTTGGCTTGCGAATCGCGCGCGGCTGGTTATAGCCGTCAGGCAACACCCGAAAGCTCCCTACGCCGGTATGACCCGGATCAGGTTCCAAGGGACTCTCTCAGCCAGCCGAGCGGGACTCGGCGGGCACCCCCGCTTCCGTCTAATTGCTTAGCTTCTCTCACGCATTAGAGCATGTGTGGAAAGCCATGCAAAGGCACAATCGTCGTATCCCTGGCGCAGAAAGCTGGATGGAGGAGGGCTGATGCCTGCACATGCCACAGCGCCACGCCAAAGCCTGACGCACTGGCTGGATGCGGCTTTGGCCGCGGCGTCAGCTGAGCGCTGCGTGCCGCCGGCACTGCCGGAGCCGCCAGCACACGGCCGTACCTTGGTTGTCGGCGCGGGCAAGGCGGCGGCGGCCATGGCCGCCGCCGTGGAATCCGCCTGGCCGACCCCGCTGAGCGGGACGGTGATCATCCCCTACGGGCATGCCGTAAGCACAGAGCACATCAAGGTTCTAGAGGCTGGCCATCCGGTTCCCGACTCGGCAGGGATCGCCGCCACCGAGCGTTTGCTCGCGTGCCTGGACGGGCTCGAGGCACAGGATCTGGTCCTGGTCCTGCTTTCCGGAGGTGGCTCAGCGCTGCTCACAGCACCCGCACCACCGCTGGCGCTTGCCGAGAAGCAGGCGCTGACCCGAGAGCTGCTACGCAGCGGGGCACCGATCAGCGCCATGAATACGCTCCGCCGCCAGCTCTCCGTGGTCAAGGGTGGACGCCTGGCCCTGCGTGCCTATCCGGCCCGCGTCATCACCTTGCTGATCTCTGATGTGCCCGGTGATGACCCGGCAATGGTCGCCTCGGGCCCTACCGCTGCAGCGACCTCCACACCGGAGACAGTGCTGGCCCTCCTACGACGCTATGGGATCTCTTGCCCGGCCTCGGTCGAGGGAGCACTGAACCATGCCGAGCCACCGCCACAGCCTGGCGATCCGCGGCTGGCCAGGGTCGAGCATCGGGTGATCGCCTCGGCCCAGAGCGCCCTTCAGGCAGCAGCGCAGGCGGCTCGAGCGCAGGGGGTCACACCGCTGCTGCTCGGTGATGCCCTTGAGGGTGAGGCGCGCGAGGTGGGCCGGATACAGGCCGGGATCGCCCGTTCCTGCCAGCGCTGGGGCACGCCGTGTACCCCACCGTGTGTACTCCTCTCCGGCGGTGAGACCTCCGTAACCGTACGCGGAGGAGGCCAAGGCGGGCGCAATACCGAGCTTGCGCTAGCCGCGGCGCTCGCGCTTGAGGGGGCTGCAGACGAGTACTATGTGCTGAGTGCCGATTCCGACGGTATCGACGGCAATACCCACAGTGCCGGCGCACTCGTTGACCCTGGGACCCTGGCACGGGCTCGGGATGCAGGGCTCGATCCTCATGCGCACCTCGACCACAACGACAGCCACAGCCTCTTTGCGGCCACCGGTGATCTGCTCCGTACCGGGCCGACCCTCACGAATGTGAATGATTTCCGTGCGCTCTACCTGCCCTCATCGATATCATGAGCTCCGAGGAAAGCCCACGTTTCGTGTCTGGTGTGTCCTGCGGGGCGATACGGTCTACACTCGCGGTACGGATCACCGTAATGCAACCATGAGGCGAGTGCCATGAGCCTGACCGAGCAAGCGTGCGTGCCGTGCCAAGGCGGAGTCGAACCATTGAGCCGGGAGCAGGCGACGGAGATGCTCGCCGAGATCCCTTCCTGGAGCCTGGATGATGAGGCACGGATGATCTACCGGCGCTTCCGCTTTCGCAACTTCGTGGACGCGCTAGCATTCGTGAGCCGTGTCTCTGAAGTGGCGGAAGCCGAGGATCACCACCCCGATATCCTCCTCGGCTACGGCTATGCCGAGGTGCGGATTCAGACCCACAAGATTGGCGGCCTTCACCAAAACGACTTCATCCTCGCCGCCAAGATCGACGAGCACTACGGCGGCTAGAGATCGAAAGGCCGTTGCCGACTGGCGGATGGCGACGCTTAGCGGCGTTGCCAGCTGCCAGAACGGCCACCGTGCTTCTCAAGCAAGCGGATTCCGCCGATCTCCATGCTGCGGTCGACCCCCTTGCACAAATCATAGATCGTCAGCAGCGCGACTTGGACAGCCGTCAAGGCCTCCATCTCGACGCCGGTCGGGCCGGTGGTCTCGGTCCGTGCTCGGCAGATAATCCGCTGCTGCGTGTCATCGGGGGAGAACACGACCTCGGCGTGGGTCAGTGCCAGAGGGTGGCAAAGCGGGATGAGGTCAGCGGTACGCTTGGCTGCCATCAGCCCGGCAATACGCGCCGTACCCAAGGCTTCGCCCTTCTTCAGATCGCCAGCGAGAAGAGCCCGATAGGCCACGGCAGAGAGGGCGATCCACCCCTCCGCCTCGGCTACCCGGCGGGTGGCCGCCTTAGCACCGATATCGACGATGTGCGCTTCGCCACCGTCCTGGAGGTGGCTCAGCGGCGGGAACGGCTCCCCTTTCCTCTGATCGCTCATTGCGGCGCTCCTCTGGGCACCTCTGCCGCTCGCTGTAGTTCAGTCCTGGAGGTAGTAGCTGCGCTCAACGCCGAGCTTGTCATCGATCTCATAGACTAGGGGACGGCCGGTGGGGATCTCTACGTTCATGATCGCGTCATCAGCCAGGCCATCGAGGTGCTTGACCAGCGCTCGCAGGCTGTTGCCATGAGCAGCGATGAGCACACAATCATGGCGGTACAGGGCTGGAGCGATCTCGGTTTCCCAGCAAGGCAGCACTCGCTCAAGGGTGAGCTTCAGCGACTCGGTCGCCGGTAGCTGCTTTGGCTCCAGGCTGGCATAGCGTGGGTCGTGGCGCGGATGGCGCTCATCTTTCGGCTCCAGCGCCGGTGGCGGGGTGTCATAGCTGCGCCGCCATGTGTGCACCTGCTCGTCTCCGTACTGCTTGGCTGTTTCCGCCTTGTCGAGTCCCGTCAATGCCCCGTAGTGACGCTCGTTGAGCCGCCAGTCCTTGACCTCGGGGATCCACATACGATCGAGCTCGCTGAGAGCGAGCCATAGGGTCCGGATAGCACGCTTGAGCACCGAGGTGTAGGCCACTTGCGGTGCAAGCCCCGCCTCGCGCAGCGCTGCTCCGGCTTCACGGGCTTCACGCACGCCTTGCTCACTGAGATCGACGTCGTACCAGCCGGTGAAGCGATTCTCCAGGTTCCAGACGCTTTGGCCGTGACGCAGAAGGACGAGTTTTGGCATCAGGATCAGCCCTCTTTCATAGAAAGGGGCGTCAGTCTAATGGCTCTTTCCGGCGCGGGCGAGAGGCATAGGACGCGCTGCGGTGACGATGCCGCTCTCGCCTTGTATCGTAGCGCGCTACCACAAGCTTCCAGCGGAGGATACCGTGGCGCAAGAAATCGAGCGCAAGTTCCTGCTGTGCAGCGATGAATGGCGCCGCTACGCGGATACCGGCCAGCGTATGCGCCAAGGCTATCTGATCGGTGCCCAAAGGGCCTCCATCCGAGTGCGAGTCTCCGGTGACCAGGCTTGGTTGAACATCAAGAGCGCGACCCTTGGCGTGGAGCGTCGTGAGTACGAGTACTCGATCCCACTGAGCGATGCGGAGGAGATGCTCGCGGAGCTGTGCGAACGCCCACAGATCGAAAAGGTCCGTTACGAAGTCGTCTGGGTTGGCCATACCTGGGAAGTGGATGTCTTCGAAGGTGATAACGCAGGCCTGGTGGTCGCCGAGATCGAGCTGGCCAGTCCCGAAGAGCCGTTCGAGCGGCCGCCATGGATCGGCGAGGAGGTCTCCGATGACCCGCGCTACTACAACGTTTGCTTGATCCAGCACCCCTACCGGGAATGGGCGCAGGCTTGACTCTACCGCCGCCTGGTCGGTGGTTAAGCATCGATTTACCCCGTCAGCGCCTAACCCTCTGGGAGGGCGAAGCGGCCCAGGCGCAGTGGCCCATAGCCACTGCCGCCAAGGGGCCGGGCGAACGCCGGGGCAGCGGCGGTACACCGCGTGGCTGGCACTACATCCGCGCACGAATCGGGGACGGCATGCCGGAGGGGACAGTCTTCATAGCCCGCCGTCCTACCGGAGAGGTGTGGTCCCCGGCGCTGCACCGGAGCCAACCGCAGCGCGACTGGATTCTCACGCGTATCCTGTGGCTCTCGGGGCTGGAACCAGGCGTCAATCGGCTCGGGGCAGTGGACACCATGCGTCGGTTCATCTATATCCACGGTTGTCCGGATCCCGAGCCCATCGGCGTACCGTGCTCTCACGGCTGCATCCGCATGCGCAATCCAGCGATCCGGACCCTTTTCGAACGGGTCAGCACAGGTGCAGCCGTCTGGATCGGGCCGCACTGGCCGACGCGCCCTTTCCCGGCGCGCCGGGATGGAACGGTGGGAGGGGGCTAGGAGGAGCCGATGCCAGGGCCATTGCTGATCGGGATTGAGGGTCCCGAGCTGGACGCTCGTGCACAAGCCATGTTGCGCCATCCAGCAACCGGAGGCGTGGTACTGTTCACCCGCAACTACCGCTCGCCACAGCAGCTGCAGGAGCTCACTGCAGCGGTCCACGCCTTGCGCTTGCCGCCGTTGCTGATCGCCGTGGATCAAGAGGGCGGCCCCGTGCAGCGTTTCCGGGAAGGCTTCACGCGGCTGCCACCAGCAGCCTGGATAGGACACGTGCATGACCAGGACCCCAGCCAGGGGGAGCGCCTGGCCCAGCTAGCCGGCTGGGTGATGGCTGCGGAGCTGCGTGCCTGCGGGGTGGATCTAAGCTTTGCCCCGGTGCTCGATCTTGGCCGCGGCGTGAGCCAAGTCATCGGTGAGCGGGCGCTGCATAGCGATCCTGCCGTTGTCTCTCGCCTAGCCAAAGCTTGGCTGCACGGCATGGGCCAAGCCGGCATAGCGGCTGTCGGCAAGCACTACCCGGGGCATGGTGGCGTAGCTGCTGACAGCCACATCACCCTGCCTACAGATTCCCGTCCCCTGGAAGAGCTCGCTGCCTCGGATCTGTTACCCTTCCAACGCCTTGCCGCGGCCGGCCTGCCAGGCATGATGGCCGCTCATGTCGTCTACCCCGAGGTGGATGACCGTCCGGCCGGTTTTTCGCGGCGCTGGCTTGAGGGGATTTTGCGTCGCCGGATAGGCTTCACAGGGGCCGTGCTCAGCGATGATCTGGGCATGCACGGTGCGGCTACGGCAGGTACCCTCGTACAGCGTGTGGCCACCGCACTGTGGGCTGGTTGCGATGGTGCCCTGGTTTGTGAACCGGCGCTGGCCGCACAGGCGCTAGCCGGGATGCAGGCTACCGCGGATCGCCCCGCGGATCGGGCTCGCAGCCTGCGCTTGGCGCGCCTGCACCGGGGACTGGCCCCGGGCTGGGAGGCGTTGCAGGCATCGTCGGCCTACTGGTCGGCGGTCGAAGCACTGAAGGCAGGTGTGCCCGGTCTCGGGCCATTTGTCGATCGATAACGCACACCAAGCGTGATCAGGAGGGCGAGCGAAGATGCCTTGGGACGAAGCCCCCGAGCTACGCGGGGCCGAGCTGATACACGACCAAGAGGCCGTGAAAGCGGCCCTCGACCGGATGGCTGCAGGGATTACAGAGGACCTTGGCGATCATCGGCCTTTGATCCTCGGCGTCATGATCGGTGGGATGATCCCCGCCGGACGATTGTTACCCCGCCTCGATTTTCCCCTAGAGGTGGATTATGTCCACGCTACCCGCTACCGCAACCAGGTACAGGGCCAAGAGCTCGTCTGGCATGCGCTGCCGACAACGCCCGTTGAAGGGCGGGATCTACTGATCGTCGACGATATCCTCGACGAGGGCTACACCCTGGCCGCCATCCTTCAAAGCTTCCGGGAGCATGGCGCACGCTCGGTGCGCAGTGCCGTCCTCGTCGAGAAGCACCACGATCGCCGCTGTCCGGGGATGGTTGCCGACTACGTAGGCTTGGACGTGCCGGATCGCTACGTCTTCGGTGCCGGCATGGACTGCCGCGGGCTCGGCCGCAATGCCGACGGCATCTACGCCGTCGATGTGTGATCCAAGTCGTCCTAGCGCCGCGGGATAGCGACAGTAACGAATACGGAGGATACGTCATGAGCGTCGGTATAATTGGCGGGACCGGTCTCACCTCTCTAGAAGGACTAGAGATCACACGCCGTGAGGTGGTCCGCACCCCTTTCGGAGAGCCTTCGGCCCCGCTGATCCACGGCACCTTCCGTGGCCACGACGTGACCTTCTTGGCGCGGCACGGGCATAGCCACAACATCCCACCTCATCAGGTGAACTATCGCGCCAACATCTGGGCGCTGCGCCACGTCGGCGTGGACCGGGTGATCGCCGTTGCCGCGGTCGGCGGGATCGGTGAAGCCTATGCGCCGCGGCGGCTGGCTATCCCGGATCAGATCATCGATTACACCCACTCCCGGGTTTCCACCTTCTATGACCAAGATCTGGAGCATGTCACCCACATCGATTTCACCTATCCCTACGATGCCGAGGTGCGGACGTGGCTCCTCAGCGCTGCCCGAGAGGCCGGGGTGGAGGTCATCGATGGCGGCACTTACGGTGCCACCCAGGGACCGAGGTTGGAAACCGCGGCGGAGATCCAGCGTATGGCCCGCGACGGCTGCGATCTTGTAGGCATGACGGGTATGCCGGAAGCGGCACTCGCCCGCGAGGCAGAGCTGCGCTACGCCCACTGCGCCGTGGTCGCCAACTGGGCAGCCGGGATAGGTGAGGGCAAGGAGCTGTCGATGGATGAGATCCGTGATCACCTCCATCACGGCATGGAGGCAGTGCGCAGCCTGATCGCGCGGTTGCCTTGACATCCTCCCCGGCTGAAGGCCGGGGTTTCCAGCGCGAATGATTGATGAACTACGCCCGCCAAACCTTTCAGGCTATGGCGTGCGTTTCGCGCTTCACGGGGCGTGCCGATTCACCCCAGGGGTGAATCGGCCTGACCTCCCTCCACGCATCGGCCGGTCGCCGCAGCGGCGGTGCCAAGACCTTGGATGGGCTGCGTGATCGCACCCCCCCCGGATCTTGTCCGTGATCACGTTGGACAAGATCCAAGAGAGCGGTCACTCAGTCCTGGGGCGGCTCCTCAGCCGGATGGATGACGATCAGCACACCTAGGGCCGGATGGTCCAGGTAATGGAGCTTGCCGCTGCGCATCCGGCGCTGGGTGATAAGCCGGTGCAGGGGGGCGCGCACGAGCGCCTCAGGGGATGGGTCCTCGTCGATCGCACGCCGATGTAGGCGCAGATCTACAACAGCATGGAGGTAGCGCTCTCGGTAGATACGGATCAGCCCGTAAAGCGGGGGTCGGTACTGGGGTGGGGACGGCTCTGCTGCTTCCGAGAGATCCTGTCGCGGAGGATGCCAATGGTATGGGATGGGTACCGCGACCGCTTCATCGCGGTCTTGTCCTGGCTGTAGCCATGCGAGGTGGTATAGCGGCTGATAGGCCTCTGAGCGTTGCAGCGCTTGCCGGTGCGAGGAGAGCCGTCGACGCGCTTCGGGCAGGCAGTAAAAGCGGGGTGCATCCGCTTCTAGCTGCTCCGTGTCCACAGGCGCATCAGCCGGATCAGCCTCAAGGCCGAGCCGCTCTGCGACCTCGTTAGCCTCCTCCTGGCAGCCAGCGGGAACCTGCCAGATCGGGTAGCTAGGGTCATCGACGCGCGTAGGCCAGCGTTCGGCGTGGCGCTCACCCTGCTCCTCCTGCTGGAAGATCAGGACCTCGACTTCGTACCAGGTCGGGGCCTCGCGCTCTTGCTCGCCCACGGCCGGCCACGCCGCGAATACCAAGGACACCGTCACCAAAGCCAGCAATACCGTGCGGCAGGGCCGGGCCTGGTCCTCCAGGATGCGGATCATGAGCCTCCTCCCTCGGCAGCGCCGAACTGGTCGAGCAATGCTTCGACCCCACGAAAGCGGGTCTCCTCGTCGCTGAGATCAGCGCTGAAGTGCAGCCGTTGCTGGTTATCGAGCCGATACTTCTGCGGCTCTTGCTGGACCATCACCACGAGTTGTGCCGGATCGATGCGTGGCTGAGAGCCAAAGTGGACCGTACCGCCGCTCGGCCCAGCCTCGAGCCGACGGACCCCCAGCGATGCGGCACGCAGCTTCAAGACGCTGATGCGGAAGAGGTTACGGGCGGCATCGGGGAGAAGGCCGAAACGGTCGATCATCTCCACCTGAAGCTCCTCGAGCTCGGCCGCACTCTTGGCGCTACTGATCCGCTTGTACTGCACGAGCCGGGTATGGACATCCGGGAGGTAGTCACTCGGTAGCAGCGCACTTAGACGCAGATCTACCTCGACACCGCTTTCAAGCTCTGCCTCGGGGGCTGGCTCGCGGCCAGCCTTGAGATCCTTGACGGCTCGCTCAAGCAGCTGACTATAGAGCGTGAACCCGACCTCCTGGATCTGACCGCTCTGCTCGTCGCCGAGCAGCTCGCCGGCACCGCGGATTTCGAGGTCATGGGAGGCGAGGGCGAATCCTACCCCCAGGTCCTCCAGTTGGGAGATGGCTTCCAAGCGCTTGATCGCATCGGGCGTCATGGCGCTAGGCGGCGGCGCCAGCAGATAGGCGTAGGCACGATGGTGGGAGCGACCGACGCGGCCGCGCAGCTGGTGCAGCTGCGCCAGGCCGAAGCGATCAGCGCGATGGATGATGATGGTGTTGGCGGTGGGGACATCGATCCCCGACTCAATAATCGTGGTGCAGACCAGGAGGTCGAAGCGCTGATGATAGAAATCGAGCATGACCTGCTCTAGGTCACGTTCGCGCATCTGCCCATGGGCGATGGCGATCCGCGCCTCCGGCATGAGCTCGCGCAGGTGGTTGGCCGTGCGCTCGATGGTGCGGACATCGTTGTAGAGGAAATAGACCTGTCCACCGCGCTGGAGCTCGCGCTGGCAAGCCTCGCGGATCAGTGCATCACTCCACTCATGGACGAAGGTCTTGACCGCTAGACGTCGCTCCGGCGGGGTAGCGATGATGGATAGGTCACGAATCCCGGCAAGGGACATGTTCAATGTCCGTGGGATCGGCGTTGCCGTCAGCGTCAGGACATCCACTTCGGCGCGCAGGCGCTTGAGCTGCTCTTTCTGCCGCACACCGAAGCGTTGCTCCTCGTCGATGATGACCAGTCCAAGATGCTTGAACTGCACTTCCCGGCTGAGAAGCTTATGGGTGCCAATCACGATATCAGCCTCCCCCGCGGCGATTCGCTGCAGTGCCTGCTCGTTGCCCTTGCGGCCACTAAAGCGCGAGAGGGACTCGATATGCACCGGCCAATCAGCGAAGCGATCGGCGAAATTCTGGTAGTGTTGCTGCGCTAGCAAGGTCGTGGGCACCAGCATGGCCACTTGCCGGCCAGCCTGGACACCGGCGAAGGCGGCGCGCATGGCAACTTCCGTCTTGCCAAAGCCGACATCACCGCAGATGACCCGGTCCATAGGGTGATCAGCACGCAGGTCCGCGAGCACGGCCTGGATAGCCGCTTGCTGATCAGGGGTCTCCTCAAACGGGAATCCCGCCGCAAAGGCTTCATAGGCCTGCTCGTCGAATGTGCAGGCATCTCCGCTGCGAGCCTGGCGCCGGGCATAGAGATCGAGAAGCTCCGCAGCCACATCACGGGCACGCTTGGCAGCCCGCCGACGAGCCTTCTCCCATTGCTCGCTGCCAAGCCGGTGCTGCGGCGCTTCGTCGGCATCGGCACCGGTATAGCGCGAGATTCGATCGAGCGCCGAGACCGGCACATAGAGCTTATCACCACCAGCATACTCCAGGGTCAGAAACTCAGTAGCTACCCCGCCCACCTCTAGGCTCTGCAAGCCGACGTAGCGGCCAACCCCGTGGTCCTCATGGACCACGGGCGCCCCCTCATGCAGATCGGAAAGATCTCGGATGACTGCGGCCGGGTCGGTGGCGGTGCTTGAGCGCTGCCGTCGGCGCTGCCGGGCGCGCTCGCCGTAGAGGGCGCTCTCCGGGATGAGGGCGATGCCGTCGATCTGCACACCCACTTCGATCGGCGCAACGGTGATCGCGGTATCGGCACTGCCTTCCAGAAAGGCCTGCCAGCCGGCTACTGTGCGTGTTTCGATCCCGGCGCGGATCAGCCGCTCCTGAAGCCCTTGGCGCCGCCCGGCACTCTCGGCCGTAAACAGGATGCGCCCCTCATACCCAGCACAGAAGGCCTCTAGACGAGCCAATGGCCGCTCAGCCTGCGTCCTGGCGCTGAGATCGGGCAAAGGCTGGATCTCGGCTGTGGTGCCACGCCCTGCATCTGCGTGCGCGACCAGCTGTGGACAAAGGTTGAGACCGTGGCGCAACTCATCGGGATCGAGGAAGACCTGGCGCGGAGGCAGGGGCGGGCGATCCCGATCGCCGCGGCGCTGCTCGTAGCGCTGCTCGATCTGCTGCCAGTAAGCGTCAGCGGCCTCGCTGGCCCCCTCGAGGCGTAGGACTAGGGCCTCCTCAGGGAGGTAGTCGAAGAGTGTCCCGGTTTGCTCGAAGAACAACGGCAGGTAGTACTCGATCCCGCCGGGGATGCGCCCCTCACTCACCGAGCGGTACAAGGCGCTGCGCGCCGGATCCCCCTCGAAAGTGGCGCGGAAGGCTTGACGGAACTGGGTGATTGCCGCCTCGTCAGTGGGGATCTCCCGGGCTGGCAGGAGCTCAACGCGCTCGACCTGTTCGGTGGTTCGCTGCGTCTCGGGGTCGAAACAGCGCAGGCTCTCGACCTCATCATCGAAGAGGTCGATGCGATAAGGCGTATCCCCTCCCATGGGGAAGAGATCCAGCAGCGCGCCACGAACAGCGAACTCGCCGTGTTCGCTGACCTCGGGGACACAACGGTAACCGGCCGCTTCCAAGCGTTGACGCATGGGCTCAAGCTCCAGCCGATCGCCGACGCTGAGCAGCAGGGTACGCCCCTCGACCCAGCCACGCGGCGGCAGGCGATGCATCAGCGTGGCTGCAGGAAGCACGAGCACGCCGCGCTGTAGCGATGGGAGGCGGTAAAGCCCGGCTAGGCGCTCGGAGATGATGTCCTGATGGGGAGAGAAGACATCGTACGGCAGGGTCTCCCAATCCGGGAAGCCAAGTACCGGTGCCCGATCCCCGAGGAAGAAGCCGAGGGCCTCATGGAGGGCTGCTGCCTGCTGCGGTGAGCCGGTGACCGCGAGCACCGGTCCATCGTAGCGTAGCGCTGCCTCGGCAACAGCCAGGGGCTGAGCTGCGCCGATCAGGCCGGACCAGTCACGCCGCTCACCGGTGCGTCCGGGGAGGGGAAGGTCGTCGAGCAGCACGTCTTCTTCAGCCGTTCCGGTTCCAGCCGAAGAGTAAGCTTTCCGGTGCCGCGATCGGCTCTCGTACATACAGCTGGCGCATGCCGTAGATGCAGCGTACCAGTAGCCAGATGGTCAGTAGCATCCCGAGCAGCAAACCAATCCCGGCCAGCGTCATGGTGAGCACGGCCGCGATGAAGACGATCAGTCCGATCCAGAAGGTGTAGATCTGATATTGATAGTGGCTGTATAGCCATTCTGGTGCATCGCGGCGTTGCATATAGGCGACGATCACCCCGATCAGGGCTGTCAGGCCGACGAACAAGCTGCCGATGTAGAGGAGGTAGACCAGCCATGGCGCATACCCTGGGCAACGCTCCTGAGCGGCAGTGGTGTGGTTTTCCATCTCTTGCATGGGGCTGGGCTCCGTGCTTGCTCACTCTCTCGCTGTAGTCTGCAAATTTTACCAACGCCAGGACGTAACGTCCTCGGAAGCGCTCGCTCAAAGCTATCGATCCAGGAAGCGCTGTGTCAGCCCATCATAGGCGTCAATGCGGCGATCGCGCAGGAACGGCCACATACGCCGTACCGATTCGCTGCGCTCGGTCGAGATTGATTGAATCAGCACCTGTGGCTGATCACCAGCCTGCGCGAGGATTTCTCCCTGGGGGCCGCAGACAAGGCTGTGCCCCCAGAAACGAGCCGCTGACTCTTCACCGACCCGGTTGCAAGCGGCCAGCGGTAGACCGTTAGCGATCGCGTGAGCGCGCTGAATGATCTGCCAGGCCTCCAGCTGTCGTGCTTGCTCATCAGCGACCTCCTCCGGGGCGAAGCCGATAGCGGTGGGATAGAGCAGAATCTCGGCGCCGGCGAGGGCCATCAGGCGCGCTGCCTCGGGAAACCATTGATCCCAGCAGACTAGCACCCCGAGCCGACCCGCTGAGGTGTCGATCGGTGTGAAGCCGGCATCTCCCGGGGTGAAATAGAATTTCTCATAATATCCCGGGTCGTCGGGGATATGCATCTTGCGGTAGGTGCCGGCGAGGCTACCATCGCGCTCGAGCACAACCGCTGTATTGTGGTAGAGGCCTGCTGCTCGGCGCTCGAAAACCGAGCCGACAATCACCACGCAGTACGCCGCGGCGGCACGGCCCAGGCGCTGTGTGGTCGGCCCCGGCACGGGCTCGGCCTCCTCGAAATGGGCCGGGTGCTCCTCGTGGCAAGGATAGCGCCCCCGATGCAATTCCTGGAGCAGGATCAATTGCGCTCCGCGGCGTGCAGCTGTGGTGATCCCCTCCAGGGTCCGCTCCAGGTTGACCACTGGGTCCTCGGTACAGGCATGCTGCACCAATCCGAGCGTCAAGGTGCCAAGCACGGACTATCCTCCCTGGACGTCAGCACGTTGCACCCCAGGGTAAACCAGCCCGTCGACAGCCACCCCTTCCGGCAACTGCATGGTGGCACAGTGGAGGCTGCCGCCCTGGCGGATGAGCCCCCGCGCCGGGACACTGACGACCCGATAGCCAGGGCAAGCCTGCGCCAGGCGAGCGCAGGCGATGGCATCAGCGGGATCGTTGTAGGTCGGTACTAGGATCCCGCCATTGACGAAGACGAAGTTGATGTAGGTCGCGGGCAGGCGCCGTCCTTGCTCGTCGTGCACCGGCGCCGGGAGTGGCAGCTCGATGAGCTGATAGGGGGTGCCGCTACGGGTACGCATGCCGCGTAGCTCTTCGGCCATAGCCTGAAGTGGTGCGTAATGGGGATCGTCCGGATCCTGACCGACGGCGTGGACAATGGTCTCCCGATCGATAAAGCGGGCGAGCATGTCTACGTGACCATCCGTATCATCCCCGATCAGCCAGCCCGACTCCAGCCAGAGTACGCGGCGGATGCCGAGCCGAGCGCTGAGCTGCGCCTCGACCTCTTCGCGCACGGTGCCATGATTGCGGTTGGGATTGAGCAGGCAACGGGTCGTGCTCAGCAGGGTCCCAGCACCGTCACTGTCGATACTGCCACCCTCCAGGACCCACTCGATCCGCCGGTACGACTCACCGCCGAAAACCCCTTGCTCCGTGAGCCGGCGTGTCAGCCGATCATCCTCCGCCGCCGGGAAGCGCTCGCCCCAGCCATTGAAGCAGAAATCGAGCAGCTGCGCCCGCCCCCCGGGGCGCAGCACGGTGATCGGCCCGTGGTCGCGGACCCAAATGTCATTGGAAGGCGCCTCCCCGAAGATGAGCCGTTCGGCGGCAACCCCTGCCGAACGCAACCGATTGCGGACCCGTGCGGTACAGCGGCCGTCGGGGCAGGTGATCAGCACCGGCTCGAACTGTGCTGCCGCTACCGCAAGTTGCTCAAGGCAAGCCTCGGCCTCGGCCAAGTGCTCACCCCAGTCGCCCTCAGGATGGGGCCATGTCAGCATCAGCGCGGCGTGCGGCTCCCACTCGGCGGGAAGCCTTGGATACTGGCAATCTGGATGGACAGGCGCAGCCATGGCGGCTCTCGGATCCCGAAAAAGCGTCGGGGACTATAACCGATCGATACATCATGTAAAGGGTACCAGGGATACGGTGCACACGCGTACACTAAGCGCCTGCAGTCGGCAGGAGCGACCACCGTGGAGTTCGACCCCCCTTTGCGCGAGGCGCGCCTGGTACGTCGCTATCGGCGTTTTCTCGCCGATGTCGAGGATGAGCATGGGGGGCAGTGGACGGTTCACTGCCCGAACACCGGATCGATGCTCGGATGCGCCGAGCCGGGATCGCGGGTCTGGCTTAGCCATTCAAGACGGCCTGACCGCAAGTACGCTTACACTTGGGAGCTGGTCGAGGTCGCCCAGGAGGTGCTCGTGGGGGTGCATACGGGGCGGGCCAATGTCCTTGTTGAAGAGGCCATTGACGCCGAGCTGCTACCGGCGCTCGGTGCCTATACACAACGCCAGCGTGAGGCTCGGGTCCCTGAAGCGCCGATGCGGGCTGACTGGTTGCTCGATGGTCATCCTCACGGTGCACCGAGCTGTTTCGTTGAGGTGAAGAACGTCACGGCCGCTGTCGATGGCGGTATCGCCTTTTTCCCCGATGCCGTGACCGAGCGCGGTCGCCGCCATTTGGCAGTGCTCAGCGACTGGGTGGGGCGCGGCGGTCAAGCCGCACTGGTCTTTTGTGTTCAGCGCGCGGATGCCGTAGCGGTGCAGCCGGCGGAGGTGATCGACCCACGCTATGCCGAGGCGCTGCGGGCTGCAGCCGAGGCCGGCGTTAGGATCGCAGCCGTACGCTTGCGCCCAAGCCTCGATGGTATCGTGCCGGAGCGTGCGCTACCCGTTCGCTATTGAGAGGAGCTTTCGTCTTTGTTTCGACCGGTTGAGCTGTTCATTGGCTTGCGCTACACCCGTGCGCGGCGGCGCGGCCCTTTTATCTCATTCATCTCCATGACCTCCATGGTCGGCATCGCTCTCGGTGTCGCGGCGCTGATTACTGTGCTATCGGTGATGAATGGCTTTGAGCGTGAGCTGCGTGAGCGCATCCTCGGCATGGTCTCCCATGCTGAGATTCGCGGCGCAGGCGGGGAAAACGTCGAGGACTGGCCGCAAGTGCTCGAACAAGCGCGGGCGCATCCGCGGGTTACAGGGGCAGCGCCTTTCATCGACGGTGAGATGATGATCGCCCGTGGGGGACAAGTCAGCGGTACCCTGATCCGCGGTGTCGAGCCAGCGCGTGAGCGTGAGGTCTCCGACGTGCTCGATCAGGTGGTCGCCGGGCAGAACAACCTAGAGGCGGGGACCTTCGGCCTGATCCTTGGCTCTGCGCTCGCGCGCGAGCTCGGTGCCCGGGTAGGGGATCGAGTCACCGTGGTCACCCCGGAGGCCCGGGTCTCGGTGGCGGGTGTAACCCCTCGTATGCGCCGATTCACGGTCACAGGGATCTTCGAGGTGGGGATGCACGAGTACGACCGTACCCTAGCAGTTGCCCATCTCAAGGACATGGCCCGGGTCCAAGGTATGGATCAGGGCATTAGCGGTATCCGGTTGCAGCTCGACGAGATGATGGCAGCACCCCGCCTGGCACGCGAGGTGGCGGAGCAGTTGCCGGGGCACTACCGAGTGATCGACTGGACTCGGCAACACGCGAATTTCTTCCGGGCAGTGCAAACTGAGAAGACTGTCATGTTCGTCATCCTAGCGTTGATTGTCGCTGTCGCCGCTTTCAACATCGTATCGACGCTGGTCATGGTGGTTCGTGACAAGCAGGCGGACATCGCCATCTTGCGTACCGTGGGGCTGAGTCCGCGCAGCGTCATGGCCGTTTTCATCATTCAGGGGGCAGTGATCGGGCTGATCGGCACGCTTCTCGGTGTCGCCGGCGGTGTCACCCTCGCCCTGAATGTCGAGAACATCGTCCCCGCAGTGGAGCGATTGCTGAACTTCGAGTTCCTGCCCGCAGATATCTACTACATCAGCGATTTGCCCTCACAGCTGCGTGCTGAGGACGTTACTCGAATCACTGGTCTAGCCCTGGCCCTGTCCCTAGTGGCGACGCTCTATCCTGCCTGGCGAGCGGCGCGTACGGAGCCGGCGGAGGCGCTGCGCTATGAGTGAGGCGCGCATGGTAATCGATTGCCGGGGAGTCATGCGGCGTTTTAGCGAAGGTCCGCAGGAGGTGGAGGTGCTCAGTGCCGTGGATCTACAGGTCATCCGCGGCGAGCAGATCG
Organism: Halorhodospira sp.; assembly: GCA_046546255.1. GTDB lineage: Bacteria > Pseudomonadota > Gammaproteobacteria > Nitrococcales > Halorhodospiraceae > Halorhodospira. Next base: position 22,182 of record JBKGYE010000022.1, read on the forward strand.
CAGTCGTGGGCCCCTCCGGCTCAGGCAAGAGCACCCTGCTGCATATCCTCGGTGGCTTGGACACCCCCTCGGCAGGTGAGGTTCAGGTCGCCGGCGAATCCATTTACGCCCTTGGCCAATCCGCCCGCGGACAGCTGCGCAACCGAGCGCTGGGCTTCGTCTATCAGTTCCATCACTTGCTGCCGGAGTTCACGGCGCTGGAGAATGTGGCCATGCCGCTGCTCATCCGCCGTTGCCCGGTGCAGCAGGCACGGACGGTAGCCGCTGAGCTGCTGCAGCGGATCGGCCTGGAAGCGCGCACGGGCCATCGGCCCGCGGAGCTCTCCGGAGGTGAGCGCCAGCGGGTAGCGATGGCCCGTGCGCTGGTCACCCAGCCGCAGTGTATCCTCGCCGATGAACCGACTGGCAACCTGGACCGACAGACTGCAGAGCGCGTTTTCGGGATGCTCCAGAGGCTCAATGCGGAGCTTGCCACGGCCCTGGTTTTCGTCACCCATGATTTGACGCTAGCCCAGCGTGCGGACCGGATCCTGAAGCTCGAGGATGGCTACTTGCTGCCGGCGCACGATTAATCTTCCGTGCGGTTGCCTGCCCTCAGGCATTGGCGGCAAGCCAGGACTGGGCTAGGCTGCCGACAGGTCAACACCTTCGCAATCTCATGGCCGCCAGGGAAGGCTGATGGGAGCAGCAGCGCTCGCCTGGATGGGTGCGATCGTGATGGTCGTGCTCACGCCCCGGGAGCCGCCCTCGTGGGCGGCAGTCACCGGCATGGCTGCCGCCGGGCTGGCAGGGCTCATGATGGCACCGCGCGGCTGGCGCTGGCCGGCAGCGGGTCTGCTCGGTGCGGCCTAGGCCCTGGCGAGCGCTGCCTGGCTGAGCGCCCACGAGCTGGGCCCTGCCGCTGCCGGCGAGGTCCGTATGGCCGGCCAGGTGGTCGGCATACCCCAAGTGCGGGCGGACCATACCCTCTTTGAGCTACGGCCGGAGAAGGTGCCAGATGGCCCGGTAGCGCGCCCCTTGCCGCGCCGGGTGCGGTTGCGCTGGTATGGGGATCCCCCGAATCTACGCCCCGGCGAGCGTTGGCAGCTGTCCTTGCAGTTGCGTCCGCCCGAGGGATTTCTCAATCCTGCTGGCTTCTATTACCAGAGCTGGCTGTTCCAGCGCCGTCTCGGTGCTACTGGCTATGTCCGCGATCCAGCCACGGCGGAGCGGCTCGGGGCCACAAGGACAGTAGCCAGCGTGCGCGCGACCATCGCCGAGCGCATGGCCGAGCACCTTTGACGTCCTCACCGCCCTGAAGGGCGGTAATTCCCAGCCCGGTCCCGGCCGCTTAGGTCGGGGCCGGCTGAAGGGTTCCTGCTTCACCGCCAACAGCCATCCCGGAGGGTGGACTTACGTCGGCTCCACAGGCGTTTAGCCTCTCCCTCCGCCCGAGGGCGAGGATCTCGGTTTGACCCGATTTTTTAATCGTAGCAATGCCCCTGATTCGCGTCTAGGTGCTGGCTCACCCCGCCCTCAACGGCGGGGCTTGCGCCAGCCGTGTGGTCACAGAGCCCTCGGCTCGGTCTGATGCAGGGCCTAGGAATCGCCGTGCGCGACCGCATTGACGAGGCACAGTGGGAGATCCTCTCGGTCACCGGCACCGCGCATCTGCTCGCCATCTCAGGGCTGCATATCGGGCTGGTCGCCGGCGCAGCCGGTGGCGCGGCCAGTTGGGTATGGCGCCGTATTCCGCCGCTGGTACGCCGTGTCCCAGCGCTGACCGCGGGAACCTTGGCAGCAGGTGCAGCCGCTACGGGATATGCAGTCTTGGCCGGCTTGACCCTGCCAACGCAGCGGGCCCTGCTGACAGTGCTCGTCTTCGCCGGTGCCCTGCTGCTGCGCCGGCCACTGAGTTCCTGGCACAGCCTGGCCTTGGCCGCAGCAGGCGTGCTTCTGCTCGACCCCTGGGCACTGCTGGGCCCAGGGTTCTGGCTTTCCTTCGGCGCTGTGGCGGTGATCCTGGCTGCAACAACTGGACGGTTGCCGGCGCGCGGACTGGGCCCGTGGCTGCGCATTCAGGCTTTGGTCGGCGTTGGGCTGATGCCAGCGACAGCGTTGAGTTTCGGCCATTTGGCCCTGCTTTCCCCGCTGACATGGATAGACCTGTCAAGGCCCTGGCACTCCCCTCAGGGAGGCCGCT
>JBKGYE010000023.1:0-23887 GCA_046546255.1 Halorhodospira sp.
TACCGCTACGCCTCAGCCTGCCCCGGTGATGTCCCTGGTCACAGGGGGTACCCGGTCGCGCTGGCGCAGGGGTTGGGGTGGTTCGGGTTCCCGATAGAGGCAGAGGCCCCCGCCCGCGAGCGATCGCCATCCACCTGACATGCCGTTGTTCGGCGCTCTCGTGGCAGGCCGGAACGACCTGCCACGCTCAGCCGGGATTACGCGTCCTCGGTGTCCCGCTCTCGGACGTGGATAGCCAGCTGGCCGTCTTCGACGGTGACCTCAACCTCCCCGCCACCTGTCAGGTCACCGAACAGCAGCTGCTCGGCCAAGGGCTTCTTGATGTGCTGCTGGATCACCCGCGCCATCGGTCGAGCCCCCATCTGCGGATCGTAGCCCTTCTCTCCGATCCAGCGCCGGGCATCGCCGTCGACCACCAGCGTCACCTGCTTCTCGGCCAGCTGCACGGACAGCTCACGGATGAACTTGTCCACCACACGCTGCACCGTCTCCTGATCCAGCGGCTGGAACTGCACCACGGCATCGATACGGTTGCGGAACTCCGGCGTGAAGGTCCGCCGGATCGCCTCCATACTGTCCTGCTGGCTCGCCTCAGTGGTGAAGCCGATCGAGCGCCGGCTCATCTCCTCGGCACCGGCGTTGGTGGTCATCACCAGCACCACGTTACGGAAATCCGCCTCGCGACCATTGTTGTCGGTGAGCGTGCCGTGATCCATGACCTGCAAGAGCAGGTTGAATACGTCCGGATGGGCCTTCTCGATCTCATCGAGCAACACCACCGAGTGCGGGTGCTTGATCACCTCTTCGGTGAGCAACCCCCCTTGATCGTAGCCAACATAGCCGGGTGGCGCACCGATCAGCCGAGAGACGGCGTGGCGCTCCATGTACTCCGACATATCGAAGCGGATCAGCGCCACCCCGGTGAGCTCGGCGAGCCGACGGGTCACCTCGGTCTTGCCAACCCCGGTCGGCCCGGCGAAGAGGAAGCTGCCTACCGGGCGATCTGGCGTACCCAGCCCAGCCCGGGACATCTTGATGGTCGCGGCCAGGCTCTCGATGGCCTCGTCCTGACCGAAGATCAGCCCCTTGAGCTCGCTCTCTAGGCTCTCAAGCACCTTCATGTCCTGGCTGGAGACCCGCTTGGGCGGGATCCTGGCGATCTTGGCGACGATCGACTCAATATCCGGCAGCCCCACCGTCTTGCGGCGCCGCGAGCGCGGCCGCAGGCGCAGGCGGGCGCCGGCCTCATCGATGACGTCGATGGCCTTGTCCGGCAGGCGCCGATCATTGATGTATTTCGCTGAAAGCTCCGCCGCCGCCTGCAGGGCCGGCTCGGTGAAGCGGACATTGTGATGCTCCTCGAAGCGGCTCTTCAGGCCCTTGAGGATCTGCACCGTGTCCTCCACCGACGGCTCGCTTACGTCGATCTTCTGGAACCGGCGAGCCAGGGCACGATCCTTCTCGAAGATGCTGCGGTACTCCTGATAGGTCGTCGAGCCGATGCAGCGCAGCTCCCCCGAGGCGAGCATGGGCTTAATCAGGTTCGAGGCGTCCATGACCCCGCCGGAGGCGGAACCCGCCCCGATGATGGTATGGATCTCGTCGATGAACAGGATCGAGCCGCTGTCCTTCTTGAGCTGGTGCAGCAGTCCCTTGAGACGCTTCTCGAAGTCGCCGCGGTACTTCGTACCGGCGACCAGGGCGCCGAGATCGAGGGCATAGATGGTGCTCTCCTTGAGCACATCCGGGACCTCGCCCTCGACGATCTGCTTGGCCAGCCCCTCGGCGATGGCAGTCTTGCCGACCCCGGCCTCGCCGACGAACAGCGGGTTGTTCTTACGCCGCCGGCACAAGACCTGTACCGTGCGCTCGATCTCGTAGCGCCGGCCGATCAGCGGATCAATCTGCCCGGAGCGGGCCCGCTGGTTGAGGTTGGTCGCATACTGCTCCAGCGGTGAGCCGCCCTGGGCCGGCTCCCCCGTGCTCTCTTCATCCGTCGGGCCGCTCTCTTCCTTGCCCATGTCCTCTTCACCCCCCACCGAGGAGATCCCATGGGAAATGTAGTTCACCACATCCAGCCGGGAGATATTCTGCTTGTGCAGGAAGTAGACCGCCTGCGACTCCTGCTCGCTGAAGATCGCGACCAGGACGTTGGCGCCTGTCACCTCCCGCTTGCCCGAGGACTGCACGTGCAGGATGGCGCGCTGCAGGACACGCTGAAAGCCCAGGGTCGGCTGCGTCTCCCGGCTATCATGGGCCGGAAGCAACGGCGTCGTCTCCGCCAGGAAGGCCTGGAGATCCTGACGCAGCCGCTCCAGGTCCGCACCACAGGCTTTCAGAACCTGGGAAGCGGCGGGATTGTCCGTCAGCGCCAGCAGCAAGTGCTCGACCGTAAGGAACTCGTGCCGCTTCTCCCGCGCGTCCTTGAAAGCCAGATTAAGAGTAAACTCCAACTCTTTGCTCAGCATGCCCTATTACCTCGACTGGGGCCCGACCGGGGAAACCATTTTCCTTGATCGTTGGACCGAGCACAGGTCGCTCAGTTCCTGGAACGATTCAAGCCTCTTCCATCGTACACAGAAGTGGGTGCTCGTGCTCACGCGCGTAATCGTTGACCTGAGAGACCTTAGTCTCGGCCACATCACGGCTGTACACCCCGCATACACCCTTCCCCCGGGTATGGACGTGGAGCATGATCTGCGTCGCCTCATGACGGTCCTTGTTGAAGAACCGTTGCAGCACCTCGACGACGAAGTCCATGGGCGTATAGTCATCATTGAGCAACACCACCTTATATCGCGGTGGCTGCCTCAGCGACGGCTTGGCCGTCTCGACTTCCGGGCCCTGCGGCTCGTTGTGGCTCGGCTCCTCGCTCATCGCTATCTATTCTATATAGTGGGCCTCAAACCGGCCAATGCAAGGTCCTCACCCCTAGCATAAAAAAACCCGAAACGGCTGCGAACCGCTCCGGGCCAGCTTGCAGGAAGATACAGCTAAGGTACAGCTGCGACGCCAGACCTCAGAACTGCTCTTCCTCGGTGGAGCCGGTCAGTGCCGTAACCGAGGAGTGCCCCCCCTCGATGGTGTTGGTGACCTGGTCGAAGTAGCCGGCGCCGACCTCGCGCTGGTGGCGCGTAGCCGTGTAGCCGTGCTGCTCGGAGGCAAACTCGGCCTGCTGCAGCTCGGAGTACGCCGCCATCTGGCGCTCCTTGTAATTGCGAGCAAGCTCGAACATCGAGTGGTTAAGGGCATGGAAACCAGCCAGAGTGATGAACTGGAACTTGAACCCCATCTCACCGAGCTGATCCTGGAACGCACGGATGGTCTTCTCGTCCAGGTTACCCGCCCAGTTGAACGAGGGCGAGCAGTTGTAGGCGAGCAGCTTGCCAGGGTACTTCTCGTGGATCGCCTGCGCGAAGTCACGGGCGAAGCCCAGGTCCGGCTTGCCGGTCTCGCACCAGATCACATCGGCGAACGGTGCGTAGGCAACACCTCGGCTGATGGCCTGCTCGGGACCGGCCTTGGTGCGGAAGAAGCCCTCCACCGTACGCTCGCCGGTCATGAACGGCTTGTCGTTATCGTCGACATCGGAGGTCAGCAGGTCTGCCGCCTCGGCATCGGTGCGCCCAACCAGGATGGTCGGCACGTCCATGACGTCGGCCGCCAGGCGCGCCGCGATCAGCTTCTGCACCGCCTCCTGGGTCGGCACCAGCACCTTGCCACCCATATGGCCGCACTTCTTCACAGAGGCAAGCTGGTCCTCGAAGTGCACACCTGCAGCGCCGGCGCGAATCATCCCCTTCATCAGCTCGAAGGCGTTGAGCACCCCGCCGAAGCCGGCCTCGGCATCGGCGACGATCGGCTTCATGAAGTCGAACGGCTCATTGCCCTCGGCGTGGTTGATCTCATCGGCACGCAGCAGGGCGTTGTTGATCCGGTCCACCACCGCCGGCACAGAGTTCGCGGGATAGAGCGACTGATCGGGGTACATGGTCTGCCCGAGGTTGGCATCAGCTGCCACCTGCCAGCCCGACAGGTAAATGGCATTGAGCCCGGCCTTGACCTGCTGCAGCGCCTGGTTACCGGTCAGCGCACCGAGCGCGTTGACGTACGGCATCTCATGCATATAACGCCAGAGCTTCTCGGCGCCCTGGCGGGCGAGGCTGTACTCGACCTCCACGGTGCCGCGCAGGCGCACGACCTCATCAGCGCCGTAGCCTCGCTTGACCCCCTTCCAGCGCGGGTTCTCTGCCCAGTCGCGCTCGATCTCGGCTTGATCTTTCATCGTGTGCTGCCTCCCAATCGGGCTGGCGCTGCCAGCCGCTTGTAACCTTTAAAGGACCTTCAACGCTTCTCGATACCCGGGCATTCAGCCGGCTCGGTGCCATGCAGATCCCGCCCCCGAGCGGGGTTGACCCGGGAGCGGGCTCCGTTCGCTGCATCGATCCGGCGCGCCGTGCGTGTGGCACACAGCCTCGCCTGAATGACGCGTCACAGATAGTATGGCGCGCCGCACCATTTGACAATGTTTCTCAAACTATATTCGATATTGATAGAGCTAATGGAGCCTGCTGTGGATAGCCTGGATCAAGAGTCCCCACGCCATTACTATCGGCACAATCGGCTCAAGCAACTCCGCGCTTTCTGCCATGCTGCGCAGGAGCGCAGCATCTCGCGGGCGGCGGAACGACTGGAGCTGAGCCAGCCTTCGGTGTCGCTGCAGATCCAGGCCCTTGAGCGCGAGATGGGCATCACCCTGTTCGAGCGCCGCGGGCCACGGATCCGCCTAACCCCCGACGGGGAAGGGCTCTACGAGGTCGCCGCCCCCCTGGTCGAGGGCATCGACTCCCTGCCGGAGCAGTTTGTCGCCCGCAACCGCCGCCAGCAGCTCGGCCACTTGGATATCGCCGCCGGTGAGTCCACGTCACTCTACGTGCTACCCGATCTACTGCGCACCTTCATGGAGCAGCACCCCAAGGTCCATGTCCGCTTGCACAACCTCATCGGCGAGGACCAGATCCACGCTGTGCAACAAGATCGGGTGGACATCGCCGTCGGCTCCAACCTCGACCTGCCCGAGGATGTGGTCTACCGCGCGACACACACCTTCGACCTGAAGCTGATCACCCCGCACGACCATCCGCTCGCCGGCAAGGAGACCATCACCCTCGAGGACCTCGCCGCTGGCGAGCTGATCCTCCCGCCACGCCAGCTCACCACCTGGCGCCTGGTGAACCTGATCTTCCAGCAACACAGCGTCCCCTATCAGGTCCGGCTAGAGGTTGGCGGTTGGGAGATCATGAAACGCTACGTCGAGCTGGGCTTTGGCATCGGTATCGCTAGCGCCATCTGCCTGACGGGGCGTGAGGACTTGGTCATCCGCGACCTCCCCAATATCTTCCCACGCCGGACCTACGGCGTGATGCTCCGGCGTGGGCGCTACCTCTCCCCCCAAGCGCGGCGCTTCCTCGAGCTCATGGACCCGGAGGGCTTCGGCGCCGCCACGAACTGGGATGGGGTCCCGGGAAGCCAGGAGCGGGTGCTCGTCCCCGGCGATCACGACCACGACTGAACCGACCGGGCGGGTACCGGAAGGAGGCACCTTCTGTGATAAGCTATTCACTTAAGCCTCGCTGAACCCAGCCTTCCCCATGAGCGAACCCCCCGAGCGCATCGCTGTCGGCCTATCCGGCGGAGTGGACTCCGCAGTAGCCACCTTGCACCTGGTCCAGGCCGGGCACGAGGTGATCGGCCTTTTCATGAAGAATTGGGAAGACGACGATACCCTGACCCGTTGCGCTGCCGAGGAGGATCTCGCCTCGGCAGCGGCGGTGGCCGAGCACCTTGGCATCCCCCTGCACCGGGTCAATTTCGCCGCCGAGTACCGGCGCGCGGTATTCGCCCACGCCCTTGCCGAGCTGCGCGCCGGACGCACCCCCAACCCCGATATCCTGTGCAACCGGCACATCAAGTTCGACCGCTTCCTGAGCCACGCCACGACGCACCTCGGCGCGGACAGCGTGGCCACCGGCCATTATGCCCGGCTCAGCACCGCCGCCGACGGCGGTGCGGCCCTGCTGCGGGGCAAGGACCCGAGCAAGGATCAGAGCTACTTCCTCGCCGGCGTGCCACGATCCGCGCTGCAGCGGGTGCGCTTCCCCCTCGGCGAGCTGGACAAGGCCACAGTACGCGAGCAGGCCCGTGCCGCCGGGCTCCCGAATGCCGAGCGCCCCGACAGCACAGGGATCTGCTTTATCGGTGCGCGAGACTTCTCCCGCTTCCTTCAGCGCTATATCGAGCGCTCCCCAGGCCCCATCCTGAGCGACGATGGCACCTTCCTCGGCTACCACGAGGGCCTTGCCTTCTACACCCTCGGGCAGCGCCGCGGCCTAGGCCTCGGCGGTAGCAGCGGCAGCTGCTCGGCACCCTGGTACGTCGCCGGCAAAGACCCATCACGCAACGCCCTGATCGTGGTCCAAGGGCACGACCACCCCTGGCTGCTCGGCCATACCGTCATCACCGAGCCTTTCCACTGGCTAGCGCCGGTGCCGCCAGCAGGCACGCGGCTGCAAGCCCAGGTACGGTATCGCCAGCAGCCGCAGCCAGGGCTACTGAGCCATCGCCCCGACGGCGGTACCACGTTCCGCTTCGACGAGCCACAGCGGGCACCCACGCCCGGGCAGCAGCTGGTGCTCTACGACGGGACCTGCTGCCTAGGCGGTGGCGTGATCACCACAGCCGGGGCGGAGGAAGCGTCACACGCGCTTGAGCAGCAATCCAAGGAGGTGGTGTGAGCGAATCGAGAGAGCAGGAGCAGGCCTTGACGCTGGCCGTGGTCATGCAAGCGGTACAGTGCGTCCGTGAGATCGCGCGCACCGGCGATACCGAAGCAAGCCTCTACCAACCGCTGATGGAAGGGCTGCTCGGGGCGTACACCGGATCGACGGACGCACTTTACGGCGCTGATCGCCTCGCTCCGGGCCTACGCCGGGTCGTGGAGCAACTCGAGGAGCCCCAGGAGGCCGATACAACCCGGTACGTGGCCAGCCTCTTCCACCTCGAACGCCGCCTGATGAAGCGACCGCCATTGCTCCAGCAGGTCACCGAAGGCATCGAGCAGGCACGTAGCCAGGCGACTTACTTCGGCGACCCAGCCCACACCAGCGTCATCCACAGCATCGGCGACCTCTACAGCCAGACCATCAGCCAGATGGGTCCCCGGCTGATGATCCGCGGCGAGCAGCAGCACCTTGAGAACGAGCGCAACGCTGCGCTGATCCGTGCCCTGCTGCTCTGCGGCATCCGCGGCGCCAGCCTGTGGCGCGAGAATGGCGGCGGGCGCCTGACCCTGCTGCTGCGTCGCAGCGGCCTTGCCCGCGCTAGCCGTGACCTGCTCGAGGCGCTGCCCCGCGAGGCGTAAGCGACGAGGTGGCCCCAAAACCGATACACTGATAAGCAGTGCTGATCGTGAAATCACCGGAGGGACCATGACGGATAGCTTCAACGCGCGGACGACCCTGCAGGCCGGGGGCAAAACCTACGAAATCTACAGCCTCGACGGGCCACGCCGGGATTACGACGTCGACCGCTTACCCTACTCCTTGAAGATCCTGCTCGAGAACCTGCTACGGACCGAGGACGGGGTCAACGTCACCCACGAGCACATCGAGGCGGTGCTCAATTGGAACCCCCAGGCGGAGCCCAAGGACCAGATCGCATTCACCCCCGCCCGGGTGGTGCTGCAGGACTTCACCGGGGTCCCCGCGGTAGTGGACCTCGCAGCCATGCGCGATGCCATGCAGCACCTCGGCGGCATGCCGAGCCGAATCAACCCGCTCTCGCCAGTCGATCTGGTCGTCGACCACTCGGTGATGGTCGACCACTTCGGCAATCGCCAAGCCTTGCAGATGAACACCGAGATGGAGTATCAGCGCAACCGGGAGCGCTACGAGTTCCTGCGCTGGGGCCAGACCGCCTTCTCCAACTTCCGCGTGGTTCCTCCGGGCACGGGGATTATCCACCAGGTCAACCTCGAATACCTGGGCCAGGTCGTCTTCCGCAACGAGAGCGGCGACACCCCCCAAGCCTACCCGGACACCCTGGTCGGCACCGACTCCCATACCACCATGATCAACGGCCTCGGTATCCTGGGCTGGGGCGTCGGCGGCATCGAGGCCGAGGCGGCTATGCTCGGCCAGCCGATCAGCATGCTTGTCCCCGAGGTGGTCGGCTTCAAGCTCGACGGCAAGCTGCCCGAGGGCGCCACAGCCACCGACCTGGTGCTCACCGTCACCGAGCTGCTGCGCAAGAAGGGCGTGGTCGGCAAGTTCGTCGAGTTCTACGGCGACGGCCTCGATAACCTCCCCCTGGCCGACCGGGCCACCATCGCTAACATGGCCCCCGAGTACGGTGCCACCTGCGGGATCTTCCCGGTCGATCAGGAGACGCTCAATTACATGGAGCTGACCGGCCGCGACCGGGAGCTGATCGATCTGACCGAGCAGTACGCCAAGGCCCAGGGCATGTGGCGCGAGACCGGCAGCCGCCAGGCCGAGTACTCTGACACCCTGGAGCTGGATCTCAGCACGGTGGTCCCCAGCCTCGCCGGGCCCAAGCGCCCCCAGGACCGGGTGGCCCTGGACCAGGCCAAGCCTGCATTCCTCAAGACCCTGGATGAGTACATCCAATCCCATCACGCTACCCCGGTCAGCACCGCCGAGGAGAGCTTCGAGGGCGAGGGCGGCCACACCGCACCTGGAGTCGAGGACGGCCATGAGCGCGGCGCTGTCGAGATCGAGCTCAACGGCCGCAAGGAATGGCTCAAGCACGGCGACGTGGTCATCGCCGCCATCACCTCCTGCACCAACACCTCCAACCCCGCAGTGCTGGTGGCAGCCGGGCTGCTGGCGAAGAAGGCCCGCGAGCGCGGCCTGATGCCCAAGCCCTGGGTCAAGACCAGCCTGGCCCCCGGCTCACAGGTGGTGCCGGCCTATCTGGAACAGGCCGGTCTGCTCGAGGACCTGGAGGCTCTCGGCTTCTCCGTGGTCGGCTTCGGCTGCACCACCTGCATCGGCAACTCCGGCCCCCTGCCTGAGGCCGTCACCCAAGGCATCCGCGAGGGTGATCTGTGCGTCACCTCCGTGCTCTCCGGCAACCGCAACTTTGAGGGCCGCATCCACCAGGATGTCCGGGCCAACTACCTGGCCTCGCCACCGCTGGTGGTGGCCTACGCCCTCGCCGGCACCATGGCCAAGGACCTCTACAGCGAGCCGCTGGGCACGGATAGCGACGGCAACGTGGTCTACCTGCAGGACCTATGGCCCAGCCAGCACGAGGTGGCCGAGCTGATCCGCGGCAACATCTCCCCGGAGATGTACCGCGAGCAGTACGCCAACGTCTTCGACGGCGACGCCAACTGGCAGAGCATCGACGCCCCTAGCGGGGAACGTTACGACTGGCGCGATTCCACCTATGTCAAGAACCCGCCCTATTTCGAGGGCATGGGCCTAGAGCCGGAGCCGCTCGAGGATCTGCGGGGCGCCCGTTGCCTGGTCTATGTCGGTGACTCCATTACCACCGACCACATCTCGCCGGCCGGCGCCATCCATCCGGAGAGCCCAGCCGGGCAGTACCTGCAGGCTCAAGGGGTCGCCCCCAAGGACTTCAACTCCTACGGCTCCCGCCGGGGCAACCACGAGGTCATGATGCGCGGCACCTTCGCTAACGTACGCCTGCGCAACAAGATGGCCCCAGGGACTGAGGGAGGCTGGACCACCCACATCCCGAGCGGCGAGCGCATGAGCGTCTATGACGCCTCGGTACGGTATCAGCAGGCTGGTACGCCGCTCGTGGTCCTCGCTGGCAAGGAGTACGGCACTGGTTCCTCGCGCGACTGGGCAGCCAAGGGGACCCGCCTGCTAGGGGTCAAGGCGGTGATCGCCGAGAGCTACGAGCGCATCCACCGCTCCAATCTGGTTGGTTTCGGCGTACTACCGCTGCAGTTCCCAGAGGGTGAGAACGCCGAAACCCTGGGCCTGACCGGGAGCGAGGCCTTCGACATCGAGGGCATCACCGAGCAACCGGAGACGGTGACCGTGACAGCGCACCGCGACAACGGCTCCCCGATCCGCTTCCAAGCCCAGGTCCGTGTGGATACGCCGCAGGAGTGGTCCTACTACCATCACGGCAGCATCTTGCACTACGTGCTTCGACAGCTGGCCAGCGACGCATAAGCGATTCCCGCCAAGCCTCTCGGGCTATGGTAAGCGTCTCGTGCCGCACCGGGGTATCCCCAAGGATGCCCCGGTCTTATCGCTCTGCAGGCTGCGGCCAATCTCCGGCCGCACCACCATCGCTCAAGACAGGCTACCTCTGTCGTTCCCATCCCGCGATCGTGCAAAAAAACGGGGCTGAAACCCAGCCCCGTTTTCCCAGAAGCACCTGCCGCGTCCGGCAGGAACCCGGCGGGTGTTCTGCCGGACCGCTCGGTCGGGCAGAACACCCTGGTGCCGGGAAAGGTCTTTAGACCTGCCGATCGACGCTGGCTACCTCCTCGGCAGCCTCCTCGGCAGCACTGACCGAGTTACCCTCAACCCAGTTGAAGCGGTCGGTGCTGAGCAGGATGAAGTGGATCACCAGGGCAAGAACGCCCAGCCAGGAGAAAATGCCGATCAGGACGCGGCGCGGATCGTAAAGCTTCCAGAGTCTCCACATGGTTCTATCTCCTTAAGAAACAAACGGCGCAATCTGCTGGGCAGCGGCGGTCACGTTGTGAGCGCCCTCAATCACGGAGCCGTAGCCCTCCTCGCTCGGGATCCACGGACGCCAAGCCCAGGCCAGGAAGTGGGCCACGACGGCGACCGCCGTGAAGATCAGGAAGCTCTGCATGAAGATGCTGTGGAACTCCTTAGCCTCCTCATCGCTAAGGCCCGTCAGCGACATGTTATCGGCCATACGTTTCGTCCTCCGTTCAGCGTTTCAGCCGGTACCGCGCTCAGCCCCCGCGCGGCAGGGGGTAACGCCCACGCTAACGTGGGACTTCCTATCGGGCCGGTTGATCCCCGGCCTCCCTCGGAGGCAGCTAGGCGGATGGCTGTTCTCCGCCAGCTCCGAGGTTGATTCGTGCACCGAGCAACCATCCTCTGCAAGGGTCTCGTTGCTCGGTTTCCACGATGACCTAAACACTAACGCAGGAAAGGGGTCGCTGTGTGGTGGCGTATAACCGCACCCTTTCCCTCACCCGCCAAGCTCCTTTCCTCGTTGTTGCCACTTTAGTTTCCTGCGCCAATGTCGATACCGTGGATATGATGAAACACCTCGCCCGTACCTTTGCAATCAGTATCGCGCTGAGTGCGGCAATTTGCATAATCGCCGCCCCCGCGATAGCCCAGGATGCCCAGCGCATGGACGTGCACCGTGCGCAGTGGCATACGTTCGAGGGGCGCACAGGGTGCCACATAGCCCATGAGATCCCCGGCCAGGGGGTCGCCTTGATCAGCCACCGCCACGACGGCAGCGAGTATCTGAGCTTCTTCGCCAACCGCCCGCCCCGCGAAGAGGTGCACGGCGAGCTCCATATCGCCAACCCGCCCTGGGGGGTGGAAACCCGCGAGCGCGTGGAGCCGATCCGATTGCACCCGCATCCGCGCACGATCCGCTTCAGCCAGCGGACCACCCAGCGCTTGCTTGAGGCCCTGCGGGACGGCCGAGAGCCTCGGATCCGTTATGAGCGCGCGTACAGCGATGACCGGATCGCGATCGGGTTCACCCCGGCAGCCTTCCAGCAGGCCCTTGAGCAATATCGAGCGTGCATCAACCGCCACGAGCGGGTCGACGCCGGGACCGCCACCCGGGGTGCCGTGATCCCGGGACGGAGCGGAGAGCCGATGGCCGACAGTGAGGATGCGGTCTGGGAAGGGCGCCTCCCGCGCTTACCTCAGGGACCACGCACCGAAGTCTTCTTCGCGACCGGCAGCGACGGCCTCACCCGCGACGCCCTGGGGCGCATCGAGGACTTCGTCCGCGACGTCGAAGACAACCCGCACTGGGGCGTGGTACTATCCATCGGCTACGCTGATACCCGTGGCGGTTCCGAGATCAACGAGCAGCTCGCCCGGGAGCGGGCCCACGCCGTGCGCGATCAGCTCATACGGCTAGGGCTACCGGGCGACCGCATCGAGGTTGAGGCGCGCCTGATTGATGCCGAGAGCCCGGAGCGCGACCTCTATGAGCTTGCCGAGAACCGCCGCGTGGAGCTGCGCACCGCCCTATAGCCGAGAGGAGTCCGCATGCGGCGGCTGGTGATCGAGCTACCTGCGCACCTGCCCTTCACGACGACCATCCTGGTACGCACGAGCGACGTGAACTACGGCGGCCATCTGGCCCACGACGCCTTGGTCTCGCTGCTCCACGAGGCGCGGATCCGCTGCCTAGGCGCGCACGGGCTGACGGAGGGGGATTGCGGAGGCCCCGGCATGGTGGTCACTGAGCTGGAGGTGGCCTACCACGCCGAGGCATTCTACGCAGACCCTCTGCGCATCTGCGTCGGCGTCGGCGACCTGGGGCGAGCCGCAGCAAGCTTTTACTACCGGGTCGAGCATGCCGCGCAGGGCCAGGAGATCGCACGGGCACGCACAGGCATGGCCTTCTTCGACTTTACAACACGCCGACCGCGCCGTACGCCGGAGGCCTTCCGCGCCGCCTTCCCCGAGGGCTAAGCGCTACCTCCTCGCAAGGCGCACAAGCGCGGCCTCAGTCACCCTCGGCATCGGGCCTGAGCAGCACATCGCAGGTAACCCCCTGCGCCACACGCCGAGCCACACTGCCTAGGAGCCGCCCCTGCCAGCGCGATAGCCCGCGGGTCCCTACAGCCACAAGATCGGAGCCGCGCTCCTCGGCAACCTCCACGATGGCCGAAGCCGGCTCACCACTACGCACCTCACGGTGCCTCACGTGCTCGGCAACCTCCAGGCTCGTTGCAAAACGCTCCAGTGCATCCTCTTGCTGCGCCCGCCCGAGGGCTGTGATCCGCAACAGCTCCTCACGACTGCCCCCACCTGTCCCAAGCGCGCGCACGATACCTCGGCTATCAAAGACCTGCAGCAGTTCCACCGTTGCCTGCGGGGCCAGGCGCACAGCCTCGCTGACCGCCCGGCGCGAGCGTTGCGAGCCGTCCACCGGGACCAGGACCCGACGATAGGGGGGCGTTCCTACTGCCTTGGCTACGAGGATCGGGGTTGAGAGTTCATGCGCGAGCCGCTCGACGGTAGCCCCGAGGAACAGATCGCGAATCCCTTGCCACCCGTGCAGGCCGATGACCACCAAGTCCGCCTGCCACGCCTCAGCCTCGGCGGCGATCCCGGTGTGGGGCGACCCCCAGGTACAGTGGATGGTGTAGGCGGTCTCCTCATCCGCCCCGGCGCGGTGCATCTGCGCGCGGATCTGCGCCTCGCTGGCCTGGACCAGCTCCTCGGCGGCCTCTCGGGCCCCTTTGCCTTGCCCCCGGAAGAGGTGCTCCAGGGTCGCCTCCTCCAGGTCAGCCTCGATCACATGGGTGATACGCAGCTCCGCACCGTGCTCGCCAGCCAGGGTCAACGCTCGCTGCGCGGCCCCCTCTCCGCGCTCGGAAAGGTCCGTTGCCACCAGGATCCTATTCATCGGCATAACCGGTCATCTCCACATAGCCAACCGCACGCACCGGCTCCCCCTGACGGCGCCCCTCTCCCCGAACAGCTCCCTCCCAGTAGCGAAAGCCCCCTCGCAGCTCCTGGTCGGCCAGGGTCGGCCTCAGCTCCAGATCCAAGCCTTCCGCCGGATAGCGCACCCGCCAGCGGATGGGATAGCGCGCTCCGCCATCGGGGCTACGCCAATGCTCGAGGACCTCCAGCTCGAAATCCTCCGGATCAAGATTGCGCTTGCGCCCGGACGCGTCGATCCAAGTGCCGGCGCTATGCGGATCGCTCCTCCCATCGTCCTGGCGTAAATGGTAGACCATCAGCTCGCTACCATCCTCCAGCTGCAATGAAAACCAATCCCAACCGGCCTGCCCCTCGCTAAGCGCACTCGACCCCCACTCGCGGTCGATCCAAGCACTACCGGTGACCCGATGCGCCCCATCAGAGAGCACAACCTGCCCCTCGACGGCCAGCCTTGGGAGGCTGTAGTAGTACGAGGCATTACCCGGCTCCGCCCCCTTGCGACTATAGCCCCGATCCCCCTGAAAGATGAGGGGCTTACGTGCTGCGAGGCTCAGATCGATGCCGACCCCCTCCGCCTCGAGCGTGGCCTGCAACTGATCCATCCCGGCACCAGGCGCACCCTCTAGCGCCCAGTCCTCAAGCCATACTCGGAAAGGATCCGCCTCAGCGCCGGCCAGCCCCAGCGCCCCCCGTGCGAAACGCTCGAAGTGGTAGAAGCGCTCCCCCTGCGTATCCGTAACTGTGAAATGGGCCATCCACAGCTGGCGCGTCGCCCAGGCGGAGGGACGCGCGGCGGCCGACGGCGCAAGGGCGATACGGAAAAAGGTCACCTGGAAGCCGAAGTGCCGGCCATCCTCGCTTTCCAGGTTCCCGGTGGTGTACCACCATTCATGACGATAGGCGGGATGGGCCCCGTGGTCCCAAGGGAAGAGGAACGCTCGTGGGCCGAGGGCACGGGCGTACCCCTCGGCCTCAGCCTCGCCGGACAGCGCCTCGGAGGCACGCACCCGCTCCCCCGCGGCGGACCGCTCGGCCGAGCGCTCGTCACCACAGGCGATGAGCAGGCATGCTGCCGCGAGGGCGAGCATCGGCAAGGGCAGCTGGAACCACCCTGCCCGCTGCAGCTTGCTAAGCATCCTCACGCATCGCCTCCCCCGGTGCCACACGCGCCGCACGGTAGGCCGGATAGAGCCCGGCAAGCAGTGCTGATGCCACGGACAGCGCCACCGCCTGGAGCAGGATCATCGGATCGAGCGCTAGCTGTAGGCTCCAACCAAAGGCCCGCTCGTTGATCACATCCGTCAAGGCGGCGGCTAGGAGCACCCCGGGCGGCAACGCCAGCAGCCCCGCCATGACCCCCAGCAGCCCCGTACGCGAGAGCTCCAGGCCCCAGACCTGTCCCGGGGTCAGCCCCAGGGCACGCAGGACGGCCACCTCCCCGCTGCGCTCCAGCGACAGCGCCAGCAATGCGCCGAAGACCCCCGCAGCAGCCACCACGGCCGCCAGCAGCTGCAGGACTCGGGTGACCGCGAAGGTGCGGTCGAACACCTCCAGGGAGCGTTGACGGATCTGCGCATCGGAACGGAAGGTCAATCGCTCGGCGTGCTCGCCGGCAGCCTGCCGCAGCGCCTCGATCAAGGCCTTCGGCTCGGTACCGGGCTCGGCATAGACCGCTGCGCCGTTGATGACACCATCCCCCCAGTGTTCCTTATAGAAGGCCCGCGAGACGAAGACCGCGCCCTCGCTGGTGGTATAGTCGCGAACCACGGCAAGCACCGGTAGACGGCGCTCTCCCGAGGGCGTACGCAAGGTGATCGCTTCCCCCACACCCACCTCGTGATGGGCCGCGAAGGGCTCGGTGACGTAGACCCCCTCGCCGGCCCGGAAGGCCCCCCAAGCCTGCTCGGAACGATGCTTATAGGTCATGCCCACATCGCCCTCGGGGCCGTGATCGAAGGCGCGCAGGCGGATCTCGCCATGCGTAGAGGGCACCCGTAACTGCCGCGAAGTGCTCACGCTCGCCACCCCCGGCGCCTTTGCCAGTGCTGCCGCCAGCTCCTCGGACAGAGGCGGCGGGACTTCACCGCTCTGTGACGGGGCACGGACATAGACATCCGCCGACAAGGTCCCGTCGAGCCAAGTCGCAAGGCTGCCGCGGAAGCTATCGATCATCACACTTACCCCGATCACCGCAGTGACCGCCGCGACCAAGGCCACCGCTGCTACCCCGCTACGCGAAAGGCCGGCGGCCACCCCACGGGCCGCCATGCGCCCGGGAGCACCGGCGAGCGCGCCGGCTGGAACGGCCAAGACGAGGGCTAGACGCTGCACCGCCCAGGGCACAACCAGCGCGGCACCGAGCAGCAGAGCGAAGACACCAGCAAAGCCGAGCAGCAACCCCTCCTGGGAGCCCCACAGCAGCATACCGCCGAGGACCACCAGCCCGAGGCCGATCACCGCCAAGGGCGTAACCAGACGCCGCGCCCTCGCCTCCAGCGAGGCACGCTCCAGGGCCGCACGCGGAGCGACGGTAGCCGCCTCCCAGGCCGGTGCCGCCGAAGCCAGCGCTGCCGCAAGCACCCCCAGGGTCACGGCCAAAGCCAACGACGCAGGGCTGAGGGTGACCTCACGGACGCTGAGCACGAAATAGAGATCGGTGATCGTACGCGTCACCAGATCGAGGAGCAGATCGGCGAGGGCGTAGCCCAGGGGCAGACCAAGCAGGGTCCCGATGCCCCCGAGGAGCACCCCCTCTGCCACCACGCCGCGGAACAGCTGCCCGCGCCCTACGCCAAGGGCACGCAACCGCCCGAGCAACGGCCGGCGCTGGAGCACTGAGAAGGAGACGGCGTTGTAGATCAGCAGCGCACCGACGAGCAAAGCGAGCAGGCTGAAGGCAGTAAGATTGAGGCGGAAAGCGGCCGTCATCTCGTCCAGAGCCGCAGCCCCTTCCCGGGCCTCCTCAAGCACCGCCCCTGGCGGCAGCAGCCGCTCCACAGCCGCTCTCGCTGCCCCGTCCTCGGGCAGGACGAGATCGATCCGATCCAGCCGCCCGAGGCGGCCGAGCACTTCCTGGGCGGTGGCCAAATCCACCACCACCGTATCGCGCAGCCCTTCAGCGGTGAGGCGATCCGAGGGCTCGACGACGGCCGCCACCTCGAGCGTATGCCCCTGACCGCGCACGGAGAGCGGCAGAGGATCCCCCGCGGCCAGGCCGAGGCGCTGCGCCTCTTCCTCGAAGAGCACCGCCAGGCCACCGCGGCTCAGCCACCGGCCCGCATCCACCGCCATGGCCACCTCGGCCACGGTATCGCGTACCTCGCGCTCCGCCCACGGGTCCACGCCCAGCAGACGCAGCGGCTCCCCTCTCGGGCCGGTCACATAGCCCGTCACGACTGGCGAGGACGGGCGCACCCCAGCGCGGCGTAGCTCCGTGTAGAGTGCCTCGTCCAGGCCGGCGGTTCCGGCGGTGATGCGGTGGGTCGCGGCGCCTGCCAGCGCCTGGGCGGAGCGCTGAAAGGCACGCTCGGCGGAGCTGTTGGCCAGCTCCACGGCCACCACCACGGCCACCCCCAGGGCGACGCCGAGGATCGCCAATGCCGCCTGCCAGGGGTGGCGCCGGTGATAACGGACCCCGGCGCGGGCAAGGGTCACGCCGCGACGACCCCCTGCAGGCGGCCGTTGCGCAGCGCCAACACCCGATCCGCGCTAGCGGCCACCGCCTCGGCGTGGGTGGCGATCAACGCGGCCATCCCCTGCTCGCGGCGCAGCTCGTCGAAAAGCGCCAGCACGAGGCCAGCCGTGTCCCCATCGAGGCTACCGGTAGGCTCATCAGCCAGCAGCAGCGCCGGTCCATGCACCAGCGCGCGTGCCACCGCCACCCGCTGGCGCTCACCACCGGAGAGATGGTCCGGGAAGCTATCACCGCGCCCCTGCAGACCGACCCGCTCGAGCAGCGCCTGGGCATGACGCCGCCCTGGCGTATCAAGGGCTCGGTTAAGCTCCAGGGGGAGGAGGAGATTCTCCAGCACCGTAAGGGTGGGCACCAGGTTGAGCTGCTGGAAGATGAATCCCAAGTGCCGGCGCCGAAAGTGGGTCCGCGCCGTCTCATCGAGCAGCGCCAGATCCCGCCCCTCGAACCACAGGGCACCGCGATCCGGCGCCTCCATGGCACCGATGAGATTGAGCAGGGTGGATTTCCCCGAGCCGCTCGGGCCGACAATGGCCAAGGCCTCGCCCCGGTGGAGGGTCAGATCGCAGCCATCGAGCACGACCCGCTCGGCATCGCCCTCCGGATAGCGCTTATACAGACCGCTTAGCTGGATCAAGGGCTCATTCATGCCGCCTCACCGGCCGCCTCGCATGGCAGCATACCACCGCCTGCCGGCCGGGCCGCAGCCCGGCCGGCAAAGGGGCGCGACGCTCAGTTCGAGAAGTAGCGAACCTCCGGGTCGGCCATGTAGGCGGCCACATCCTCGGCCGAGGCCGGCTCGACGCCCTCGATCAACGCATCTTCGGTGTTCTCCGTGTTGGGCAGGAAGATGGCGCATACCTCCACGGTCACCCCCTCCTCGATGAGGTTCTGCAGCATCTGCTGCGGGTTGGCGCCATTCGGCTCCAGGGGCTCTGCCTCATAGTCCCGCAGGGCCATCTCAGCGCCAGGACCGCAGAGCAGGATCCGCGGCTCCTGCCCCTGTTCCATCGCCTTCGTCGCCAGGACCAGGGAGAACCCCTGCGTCTGCCGATCCTCCGAGGTCACACTCACGAAGAGCTTATCCGGCTCTTCCGCCTGTGCAGCCCCGGTTGCGCCAAGGGCCAGTGCAGCGACTAGGCAGGCCTTCTTGAAAGCTCGCATCACGCAATCACTCCTTCATTCCATGGATTCAATCACCTTTTGGTGATCGGTCCGAACATAGCGAAGTGCCCCTGGCGCTGCAACTGCTGCCTTAAAACGCTACTGCTTCACCGGCCGCTTGCTGAGCTTGCGCTGCAGGGTCCGCCGATGGATCCCTAGGGCCCGCGCCGCGGCCGAGATATTGCCATCGTGCTCATTGAGCACCCGCTGAATCTGCTCCCACTCCAACCGGCGTAAGGACATGGGCTTTTGCGGGGGCTTCTCCGGCTCGGCGGTGGGCTTGCCCTCAAGGGTCGCCAGGACGGTATCGGCGTCAGTGGGCTTGGGCAGGTAGTTATAGGCACCGCGCTTGATGGCCTCCACAGCGGTGGGGATGCTGGCATAGCCGGTCAAAACCAGGATCCGTGCCTGGGGCAGCACCTCCCGCAGGGGCTCCACGAGATTCAACCCGGAGTACTCCCCGAGCTTGAGATCCAGCACCACATACTGCGGCTGCTGGCTACGCGCTTTTTGCAGGGCACTCTCCGGCTCTTCAGCCGCTTCCACCTGACAACCCCGGCGTGAGAGCGAGCGTCCCAGCACCTGGGAGAAGGTCGTATCGTCATCGATAATCAGGATCGATGGCCCGTTCAACATGGTCGCTACCTCCTCTGCCTCCTACGGCCTGTCGCCAGCTCGCCCCTCAGGCACTGCCACGGTTGCTATCCGCTCGCAGGCGCTCGAGGGCGACTTCGATACGCGTGCGGGCACCACCTTCCGGCGCATCCATCAAGGTGACACTACCTCCGAAGCGATCCACAGTGGCATTGGCCAAGACCAGGCCAATCCCCATCCCCGAGGGCTTGGTGGTCTGGACCACCTTGCCAGCATAGCGGACCCGGTCCGAATCCAGGCCGGTCCCCTCGTCGTCGATGACTAGGGTCAGGGTATCCCCGTCACTGCTGATAGAGACGTCCACACCACTGCCCTGATTCTCCAGGGAAGCCTCAGCGGCGTTGTTCAGGAGGTTGAGCAGCGCATGCATCAGCGTCGGGTCCTGACTGATCTCAACGTCGACGAAGGGCTGCTGATACGCCACCCGGGGCTCGATCTTCGGATGCATCAGGCGCCAGGTATCCACGATCCGCGCCACATGTCGATGCAGCGAGACGGTCCGGCCACCCTGATCGCTACCCGCTGCCCCCGCATCTTTGAGATCTTCCAGGGTTTCCTTGCACACCGCAAGCTGGGAGCGCAACAGGTTGAGATCCTCTTGCAGCTCCGGATCATCGCTCCGCTCCTGCCCCATCTCGTCGATGACCATGGACATGGTCGATAACGGGGTACCGAGCTGGTGCGCTGCGCCGGCGGCCACCGTGCCGAGGGCGACGATCTGCTCGTTGCGCAGCGTATTCTCCCGCGCCCGGGAGAGGCGCCAGTCTTGGCGACGCAAAACCGAGGACATGAAACGCACGAAGACGGTGATCATCCAGGCGGAGATCACGAAGTTGACCCACATCCCGATCATGTGGAGATTGAAATCCCCCCCAATGATGGGGTGCGGCCCCTCCATGGGCAGGAATACCGCCAGCAGCAGCCCGTAGAGGACCACGCACAGGATCGCTACCACCAGGGCCAAGTTCGCTGGCGTGGCCACAGCGGCCAGCGAGACCGGCACCAGGTAGAGTGATACGAATGGGTTGGAAGGGCCGCCGGTCAGCCCGAGCAGCACGGTCAGCGCGACGACATCGATGAGCAGGTTGAACAGCACCTCGGTCTGCGAGATCTGCTCCGGGGTGTGCCGAAGCCGCCAGAAGGCGAAGGTGTTCCAGGCTGCCAACCCGGCGATCGTCAGCAGCATCGGGGCCAGCGGCAGCGTCAACCCGAGCCCGAAGTGCACGAAGAGGACCGTGATCGTCTGCCCGCTCGTCGCAGTCAGCCGCATCCAGGCCAGTATCCGCACCGCCTGGGCGGGCTCGAAGCGCAGCACGCCCTCCCCTGTTCCCGCAGCCATAGGCGCTCGCTTTCGGTAGGCTTATCAGTGGTGGGCCAGTCTAACAGGTCAGCGCCCTGGGACGAGGCCTCCAGCCCGGCCGGTGCGCCCGGCGAGCGATCCGGTCCACCGCACGGGTGTCTTGATCGTGATCAACAATATATTATTAAGATCGCATACAAGAACCGAGGGACCCATCATGGGGGAGCGACTGGCCATCTGGTGCATCGACCACCGGCGCTGGATCTTCGCGGCCATGCTACTGCTGATCGCGGTGCTCGGGGCGATGATCCCGCGGATTCAGATCGACACGGACCCCGAGAACATGCTCCCTGCGGATCAGCCCGACCGGGCGCGCCACGAGCAGATCCAGGAGCAGTTCAACCTCCACGACATGATCGTCGTCGGGCAGGTCAATGAACGCCATCCTGACGGCGTCTTCAACCCCGACTCCCTTGCCGATCACTACCGCCTGACCCGCGCCATCGAGGCGATCGAGGGCGTCATCGAGCGCGACCTGCTGTCGATGGCGGCGGTGGACAACGTCGAGCAGTCCGCGCCGGGGACAATCGACTACGACTGGCTCATCCCCGAGCCACCACGAAGCCAGGAGGAGGCCGACCGGATCCGGGCGGCGATCGAGCGGCTCCCGATGTACGAGGGCACCCTCGCCGCCGAGGATGGCACAGCAGCGGGGATCTTTGTGCCGATCGAGCACAAGGACCAGAGCCACCGCATCGCCGAAGAGATCGGCGCGGCCGCGCAGGAGATTGGCGTCGAGGACGAGCTGCACATCACTGGGCAGCCGGTGGCACAGGATACTTTCGGAGTGGAGATGTTCCAGCAGATGGCGGTCTCGGCGCCACTCGCCGGGCTGATCATCTTCCTGGTCATGCTCTACTTCTTCCGCAACGTCCCCCTGGTCCTCGCCCCCATGCTATTGGCCATGACCACGGTGATCGCCACCATGGGGCTTCTCATCGGCACCGGCTTCACGGTGCACATCATGAGCTCGATGATCCCTATCTTCCTGATGCCCATCGCCGTGGTGGCCTCGGTACACGTGCTATCCAGCTTCGCCGATCGTTACCGCCCCGGTGACGATCCGCGGGCAATCATGGGCACAGTCATGCAGCGGCTCTACAAGCCGGTGCTGTTCACGGCCCTGACGACGGGGGTCGGCTTTGCCTCCCTGGTCTTCACTCCGATCCCGCCGGTACAGGTCTTCGGCGGCTTCATCGCCTTCGGCGTGCTGCTCGCCCTGATCCTGACACTGACCTTCATCCCCGCCTACGCCGGCAACCTCTCGCGCAAGAACCTCGACCGCATGGCGGCGCGCGTACGCCAGGGCCAGGACAGCGAGCACAGCTCACGGATGTGCGCCTTCCTCGCCGGCGCCGGGCACCTCGCCGCACGTCGGCGCGCCTGGATCCTCAGCGCCCTGCTGATCCTGGTAGGTGTAGCTGTCTACGGCATCAACCAGATCCAGATCAACGATAACCCCACCCGCTGGTTCAAGGCGGACCACGATATCCGTATCGCCGATGAGGTCCTCAACGAGCGCTTTGCCGGCACGTACGAGGCTTACCTGCGCCTAGAGCAGACCGGCATGGCGACAATCCGCGAGCAGCTGCGCGAGCGCACGGAGGAGATCCTCGAGACGGCCGCGGCGGACGGTCATGACCTGCACGCACAGTGGGAAACCCTCTGGGATGAGAGCCGCGGCGAGGGACCGCTCGGCGATCGCCTGGAGACCCTGGCCACAGCGATCGATGACCGGCTCTTCGAGGTCGGCGCGGAGGAGGCTGAGCACTGGGAGCGCCTTCTCGATGCGGTCGAGCAGGCGCGTACCGAGACGCGGGCCTTCCAGCAGCCCGGGCACTTGCAATGGATCGCCGGGCTGCAGGAGCATCTGGCCCAGTCAGGGGTCATTGGCAAGTCGAGCTCCCTCGCTGACCTGGTCAAGACCGTCAATCGCGAGCTGATCAGTGGTGATCCCGCCGACTACCGCCTACCGGATACCGCCGGCGGGGTCTCCCAGGCACTGCTAAGCTTCCAGGGTTCTCACCGCCCCCATGATCTCTGGCGCTTCGCCACCCCGGACTACACCGAGACCAACCTCTGGCTGCAGCTACCGAGCGGCGACAACCAGGACATGGCACAGGTGCTCGAGGCCATGGAACGCTATGTGGCCGAGCACCAACCCCCGGAGGGCGTGGAGATGGACTGGGCCGGCGCCACCTACATCAACCTGGTCTGGCAAGGGGAAATGGTCGAGGGCATGCTCTTTGCCTTGCTCTCCGCGTTCGTGGTGGTGCTGGTGATGATGGTGGCCCTGTTCCGCTCGCTGACCCTGGGGGTGCTGGCGATGATCCCGCTGACGGTCACCATCGCCTTCATCTACGGCGTCATGGGGCTGGTAGGCAAGGACTACGACATGCCCGTGGCTGTGCTCTCATCGCTGTCCATCGGGCTGTCGGTGGACTTCGCCATCCACTTCATCCAGCGCCTGCGCATGGCCTACGAGGAGACCAGTGACTGGCGCCAGGCCATGGAGCAGGTCTTCCGCGAGCCGGCCTGCGCCATCTCGCGCAATGCCATCGTCATCGCCGTGGGCTTCCTGCCCCTGCTCGCCGCTCCCCTGGTCCCGTACATCACGGTAGGGACCTTCCTAGCGAGCATCATGGCGGCCTCGGCGCTGATCACCCTGCTGGCACTGCCGGCCCTGATCGCCGCCGCTCCCGGCATCTTCCTGCGCGGCGCCCAACGCGCCAGCAAGAACCCCTGAGAGGAGGTAAGCCATGGAACACAATCCTACGACCCGGTACCGAGGCTTCCCCCTGCGACGGCTGACGCCAGGCTTGGCAGCGCTACTCATCGGCCTGCCCCTAGCGGCTAGCGGCGAGGACGACCCCGAGGTCATGGAGATCGTCGAGCAGGCCAACCGGGCCGCTTACTACGCCGGGGATGACGGCCGCGCCGAGGCGCGAATGCGTATCGTCGACGAGCGCGGCCGTACCCAGACCCGGCAGTTCACCATCCTGCGCAAGGACGTTGAGGACGGCGGTGACCAGCACTACCTGGTCACCTTCAGCCGTCCCTCGGAGTACCGCGGCGTCGCCTTCCTGGTGGAGAAGCACCCTGACGATGATGACGACCGCTGGCTCTACCTGCCGGACCAGGACCTGGAACGGCGCATCGCGCCGGGGGACAAGCGCACCAGCTTCATCGGCTCCCACGTCTTCTATGAGGACGTCTCCGGGCGCGATATCCACAACGACACCTACGAGTTGCTGGAGACCACGGACGAGCACTACAAGATCCGCGCCGTTCCCAAGGATGACGAGGACGATGTCGAGTTCA
>JBKGYE010000024.1:0-23806 GCA_046546255.1 Halorhodospira sp.
GCGAGATAGGCCAGGGCACCGGTACCATCATGGGCCAGGGCAGATTCGTTGCGTTCACGAAAGCGCTCAAGCATCTTCGGATCATCGGCACTGACCCAACGTGCTGTATAGACTTGTACCCCTTCAAAGGTACATTCCACGCCATACTCCTTCTGTAGCCGATATGCGGCTACATCGAACTGTAGACTGCCAACAGCACCGACGATCCAGTCGCTGCCAAGAAGCGGACGGAACAGTTGGGTCGCCCCCTCCTCGCAGAGCTGCTCAAGCCCTTTTTGAAGCGCTTTCATACGCATCGGGTCGCGTAGCACCACACGGCGGAAAAGCTCTGGCGCGAAATCCGGGATCCCGGTGAAATGCAGCTGCTCACCTTCGGTAAAGGTATCACCGATGATGATCGTGCCGTGGTTGTGGATGCCAATGATATCGCCCGGTGCTGCCGTATCGGCATGACTCCGATCGCTAGCCATGAAGGTAGTCGCCCGCGGTATCTTCATGGTCTTCCCAGTGCGCACTTGATAGAGCTTCATACCGGGCTCGAAGCGACCGGAGCATACCCGCAGGAAGGCGATACGGTCGCGGTGCTGCGGATCCATGTTCGCTTGGATCTTGAAGACAAAGCCGGTTAAGCTGCCCTCTTCGGCTCGTACTTCTCGTCCGGCGTCGCGACTGCGTGCAGCCGGTGCATGCTCAACGAAGTCATCAAGCAGCTCACGGATCCCGAAGTCATTTATCGCAGAGCCGAAGTAGACAGGGGTCTGTCGTCCTTCGAGATACGCCTGTCGATCGAAGGCATCGCTAGCCGTGCGAACCAGCTCGATCTGTTCACGCCACTCGTCGACCTCGCCTGGGAAAAGCTCATCGAGCCTTTGTTTATCAAGGCCTTCAATTACCTCGCAATCAGAGAACAGACGAACTTGATCGAGATACAGATGATAGATCCCCCGAAAGGAGCGCCCCATCCCAAGCGGCCAAGTCACAGGGGCACAACGAATGCGTAGTACCGACTCTACCTCATCCATAATCTCGACAGGATCCCGCCCCTCTCGGTCAAGCTTGTTGATGAAGGTCGTAATGGGGGTGGCCCGCATTCGGCAGACGTCCATCAGCTGGACCGTCCGCTCCTCGACCCCCTTGGCGATATCGATGACCATTAACGCCGAATCTACGGCGGTCAACGTACGATAGGTATCCTCGGAAAAGTCGCCGTGCCCAGGGGTATCGAGGAGGTTGAGCAAGCGCTCACGATAGGGGAACTGCATGACCGAAGAGGTCACTGAGATCCCCCGCTCCTGCTCCATCGCCATCCAGTCTGAGGTGGCATGCACCTTGGACTTGCGTCCCTTGACAGTGCCTGCCATTTGGATGGCGCCACCGTAGTAGAGCAGCTTCTCGGTCAGGGTCGTCTTCCCGGCGTCGGGATGGGAGATGATTGCAAAGGTCCGGCGCTTAGCCGCCTCGCTGGCTATGTCTTGCATCGACGCTCCTCAGCCAGGGTGGGTGTTTGACCGGTCAAACTAAATAATTTTACTGGAACAGACCCCCTTCGTCCCACCTTTGATGGTAGGGTCATCACCTTTGAGAAGGGGAACCTGTCCTGGTTCCCCGATGTCGGAGGGGTACAGCCGGTGGTGCTACCCCTGAGCCATTCGATGCGCCGTCGAGGCCAGAACAACGTTTCAGGAACCCTGAAAGAGGAGTCATAAGCATGTCGAGTCAACGCTGGACCACGCTGCCTGCGGCGACAGCTGCCGCCCTCGCCCTTTTGATCAGTGCTAGCGCTACCGCTCAGCAGGAGCAGGATCCGGGGATGCAGCAGCAGGATCCCGGGATGCAACAGCAGGAGCCGGGGGCACAACAGGATCCCGGGATGCAGCAGCAGGAGCCTGGGGCGGAGCAGGAGCCTGGGGCGGAGCAGCAAGAGCCTGGCATGGAGCAGCCCCAGCCTGACCAGGCAACCTTCAGCGGCGAGCAGATCGATCGTTTTGTGGATGCCTACCTCGATATCATCGACATCCAGGAGTCCTACACCGCGGATATCGAGGAGACGGATGGCGCCGAGGAGGCTCGGGAGCTCCAAGAAGAGGCGAACGATGAGATGGTCGCAGCCATTGAGGACAATGGGTTGAGCGTACCGGAGTACTCCGAGATCGCTAACGCCATGGACATGAATCCTGAGCTGCGTGACGAGGTCTCCTCCAAGATCAACGAGCGCGAGGAAGACTAGCGCACGACACGATCCTGACGAGCCAGCCCCGAAGACCTCGGTCCCTCAAGGAGGGGCCGGGGTTTTTTAAGAAGATGGCCACGCCCTGTGCGATGCCCACCAGCCTACCCCCCAGTGTTGGCGTGGGGGTGGCACAACTCGTAGCACGTGCGTAGCTACTGCGAGGCGGAGTGTGTAGGATATCCGCCGCACCGGCTTACGACGCCGCCCCCTCTTTAGAGGCTGACTGATAAGAAGGACGCATGACCAAGCAGCACAGCTACAATCGAGATGAGCTCCTGCTCAGCGGCCATGGGCGACTGTTCGGCCCGGGCAACCCGCAGCTGCCGGCGCCGAACATGCTGATGTTCGACCGCATCACCCGTATCAATGATGATGGGGGGCAGCACGGCAAGGGGGAGGTTATCGCCGAACTCGATGTTGATCCGAATTTATGGTTCTTCCGCTGCCATTTCCCCGGAGATCCGGTCATGCCAGGGTGCCTGGGCTTGGATGCACTCTGGCAGATGGTTGGTTTCTACCTCGGCTGGATCGGCGGACACGGCGCAGGTCGTGCCTTGGGGTGCGGGGAAGTCAAGTTCACGGGCCAGATCCTCCCGGAGAATCGTCTGGTTACGTACAATATTGAACTCAAGCGTGTGATAAACCGGCGGCTAGTGATGGGGATCGCTGACGGTACCGTCTCCGTCGATGGTGAGCAGATCTACGAAGCCATCGATCTCAAAGTCGGTCTGTTCCAGAACACCGGCGAGCTGAACGGGGCATAAGGTACGGCGCGGACGCCAGGAGTGACAGGAGGAAAACCGTGCGTCGAGTGGTGATTACCGGTCTAGGCATAGTCTCTTGCATCGGCAATAACCGCGAGGAGGTGACCGCCTCCCTGCGGGCCGGGCGCTCCGGGATCCGATACCAGCCCGAGTACGAGGAAGTGGGCCTGCGTAGCCGGGTCGCAGGTAGCTGCTACATCGATCTGCAGGCGCACATCCCCCGTAAGGTGCTGCGCTTTATGGGGGACGCTGCTGCCTATAGCTATATAGCCATGGATCAGGCCATCGCCGATGCTGGCCTGGATTACGACGAGATCTCTGATGCCCGTATTGGCTTAATCGCCGGCTCGGGGGGGGCTTCCACGGCCAATATCGTCTCGGCTACCGAGACCTTGCGCAGCCGCGGGGTCCGCAAGATCGGCCCCTACGGAGTCACTCGCACCATGGGCAGCACGGTCTCTGCTTGCCTGGCGACCCCTTTCCAGATCAAGGGGCTCAACTACTCTATCACCTCCGCCTGCGCCACCAGCGCCCATTGTGTCGGTGCGGCGATGGAGCAGATCCAGCTCGGCAAGCAGGATTTGATCTTCGCTGGTGGCGGGGAGGAGGAGCACTGGTCATTGACCCAGCTCTTCGACGGCATGGGGGCCTTGACCACCAAGTACAACGACACCCCTGAGCAGGCCTCACGCCCCTATGATGCCAATCGTGACGGTTTCGTCATCGCTGGCGGCGGCGGCATGGTTGTCGTCGAAGCCCTAGAGCACGCACAGGCTCGCGGAGCACCGATCCTCGCCGAGATTGTCGGTCTCGGCTCAACCTCTGATGGCTACGATATGGTCGTCCCTTCAGGAGAAGGCGCTGCGCGTTGCATGCGGCAGGCATTGGAAGGTGTTGAGGGACCAGTCGACTATATCAACACGCACGGGACGAGTACGCCGGCTGGCGATATCGCAGAGATCGAAGCCACCCGCGAGGTCTTCGGCGAACAGATGCCCCCGATGTCCTCAACCAAGTCGCTTACCGGCCACTCTCTAGGCGCAACGGGGGTTCAAGAGGTAGTCTACTCCTTGTTGATGATGGAGCATGGCTTCATCTCACCATCAATCAACATTGACGAAGTCGACCCGGATGCCAAGGATGCTCCGATCGTTACTGAGACGCGGGAAGGAGTGACCCTGAATACCGTGCTTACCAACAGTTTTGGCTTCGGCGGTACCAACGCGACACTAGCACTGCGCCGTTTCGACGGCTGATCGCGGCGGCGTCGGCAAAGCGGCGCCGCAGGGCACAAGCGATAAAGGCGTAAAGGTCTTCTATGGAACAGCGTCTACAATTCGATCGCGACTTGCTGCGCCGCTATGACGTCAGCGGACCTCGCTACACCTCCTACCCGACAGCCCCTCAGTTCCACGAGGGCTTTGCCGCCGCCGCTTATGCGGCTGCCGCGCAGGCCACGAACGAGGTAGAGCATCCTAGACCGCTTTCGGTTTACGTTCATATCCCCTTTTGTCGTAATATCTGCCTCTACTGCGCCTGCAACAAGATCGTGACCGCAAACTATAAGCGAGCGCTAGCTTACCTCGATCACGTGTTCCGAGAGATCGAGATGCAGGCGCAGCTGTTCGATAGCAGCCGCACGGTAGAGCAGCTCCACCTTGGCGGTGGCACCCCGAACTACCTGCATCCGGATGATCTCGAGCGCCTGATCAGCAAGCTCAGCGAGCACTTCAACCTCGATCGCAGTGATCACCGCGAGTTCTCGATTGAGATCGATCCGCGCAGCATGGAGCTTGAACACATCCCGCAGCTTGCTGAGATGGGGTTCAACCGCATGAGCGTCGGTATCCAAGATCTCAACGAGGAGGTCCAGCAAGCTGTACACCGTGTACAGAGCCCCGAGCTGTGTCGTGCGATTGTTGAGGAAGGGCGCCGTAATGGCTTCCGCTCCACCAACGTCGACCTGATCTATGGTCTTCCGAAACAGACAGTGGAAAGCTTTGAATGTACGCTCGACGAGATCATCGAGCTGCGCCCGGAGCGCCTGGCGATCTACAACTACGCTCACCTGCCCCATCTCTTCAAGATCCAGCGCCAGATCCGTGAGTCTGAGCTTCCCGGACCGGAGGAGAAGCTCTCGATCTTCGGACGAACAATCGAAAAATTGAACGAGGCCGGCTATATCTTCATCGGCATGGATCATTTCGCCCTGCCCGATGACGAGTTGGCTGTAGCCCAGAAACAGGGCACCCTCCACCGTAACTTCCAAGGGTATTCCACCCGTGCGGACTGTGATCTCATCGCGCTCGGATCGACGGCGATCGGTAAGGTTGGCAACACCTATAGCCAGAACTTGCGTGAGCCCGAGGAGTATCAGGAGCGGATCGCGAACGACGAGCTGGCAGTCTTTCGGGGGTACGAGCTGAGCCAGGAGGATCAGCTACGTCGTGAGGTGATCATCGAGGTCATGTGCCACTCGTATCTTGATTTTGCGGCTATTGAGGCCCGTCATGGCATCGACTTCAATGAGCATTTTGCCGAAGAACTAGAAAGACTACAGCCGCTGGTTGAAGATGGCCTGCTGGAGATGGATGATCGCCATCTCCAGGTGCTACCCCGAGGGCGCTTGATGCTCCGTCATGTGGCCATGGCGTTTGACGCTTACCTAGAACGGGAAGCCTCAGGGGGGCAACGTTATAGCCGGGTGCTATAGCCGTGATGCGGCGGGCTTTGTTCATGGTGTCGCTGACAGCTGCTGCTACCGCCGCAGCAGCTGACCCCTCGATTCCTGATACCAAGATCTTGGCCCCCGGAGAGATCGACGGCCAGGCCACTTTAGGGTTCAGCCGTTTTGGGGCTGGTCAAGGAACGGCGATCGATGCCCTCCCCTCCTTACGGGCTGGTCTCCCGGGGCCATTCGATGTGGCCTTTACGGTGCCCTATCGGCACGATTTAGAAACGAGCCAAGAGGCCTTGCGCAGTGGCTTGCGTACGGAGGTGGGATTTCGCTTTCTCGATGGTGAACGGCAGACAGCCGTACTGCGGGGCTACGTTATGCTCGATCCCACCTCGGCCGATCAAGGGGTAGGGACAGGATCACATAATTTCGGTGTCAACTCGACGCTGCGTGTTGAGGATTGGGGGCCTGGTACCCTCTATCTACGTGGTGCCTTGGAGCGGCATGATCGGCGTGATCCAGGCGCAATGAAACGGTATCGGCTGGATAACCGCCTAACCCTGGAAGCCGGTATCGGCCTCGCGGTTGATATTCAGGCCGAGCCTTACCTAGGGGTTCGAGGTACACAGGGGATCGAAGGATCGGGGTCCAATAATCAGCAAAGCCTCTCTTTCCGTCCTGGGATACGTTTCGCGCTTACGCCGAATACCGATCTTGAGATCTTAGGCCATCTCGATACGCTCCAGCGCGATGTCGAACCAGAGCGGGCGATCTTTGCAACCTGGACCTATCAACATCGTCCTCCCGCGCGGGAAACGGAAGACCTCCAGGAACGCCTCCAAACAGCGGAGACCCGCATTGAACGTCTTAACCGGCGCATGAGTGCACTCGAAGGTCGTTCGAGTGAACCTTCTGGTAATACACAGGATCGCTCCTCTACAGGTTTGGTGGTACTCAACCACTCTGGGATCCCAGAGTTGACGACGCTGGTTGTCGATACCCTCGAAGGGGAACTTGACCTGGAAGTTCATGAAGCCCGGGAAGAAGAAGATGTTCCTCGACGTGATCGAACCATCGTCCAGTATCGTCCAGGACACGCGGAGCGTGCCCGGAGCATCGCGCGAGCCTTACCAGGTAACCAAGTGATCGAGCGCCAGGAGGAACTCCCTGAGCAGGCGGAAGTCGCTGTTCTGATTGGCTTCGACCTAGAGTGAATCCTTGTCCTCGAGCTTTTTTCCAAGTATCATACATCATCAATGGCTAGGTGGCAGAGTGGTGATGCAGCGGCCTGCAAAGCCGTGTACGTGGGTTCGATTCCCGCCCTAGCCTCCATCATACATCTGTTAGCCCTCTTCCCTCCCCTTTTGAGACTGTGTTATGCAGTCGTCAACCCTCCCCTCCTCTTTAAGGATTATGTCTTTGCCCGGGTGGCGGAACAGGTAGACGCAGACGACTTAAAATCGTCAGGCTTTTGCCGTGCCGGTTCGAGTCCGGCCCCGGGCATTTTTTGTTGTTGCTGTTTTTTTTTGGAGATTTTTATAAAGGAGAATGAATTATGGGACAATGTGAGGCATGCGATCCACCACCTTTGGCACACGAACACAAAGTGAAAGGCTAAGCCGCGCCCCCCTTCGCCCCTTCATCACGATTCAGGAGCCGGCATCGCTCAAGCGAGCACCCGTAAAGCAGCACGTAGATAGATGTAGGCTGAATAGAGGGTCAGCAGCGCTGCTAGCCATAGCAAGGCGAAACCGACCTCTGGAACCGGTACGCCGGCAATCGGCTGACGGTAAAGCAGCATCACGATGGCAGCCATTTGCGCCACTGTCTTGAGCTTGCCAAGCTGATTGACTGCCACACTAGCGCGCTTGCCAATCTCTGCCATCCACTCTCGAAGCGCAGAGACCGCAATCTCCCGGCCAATGATCACTGCCGCCGGGATTGCCATCCAGACTCCTGGATAGACCGAGACCAGGGCCACCAGGGCCACGGCAACCATCAACTTGTCTGCTACCGGATCCAGGAAGGCACCGAAGTCCGAGGACTGATTCAGGCGCCGGGCAAGGTAGCCATCCAACCAGTCCGTGATCGCGGCCAGGGAAAAGACTGCCACAGTCAGGAGGTTACTCCACGGCGATGACAGTAGAAAACACAGGCCGAAAACTGGTATCAAGATGATACGGAACAGCGTCAGCGCAGTGGGCAACGTCAGTGTCATAGGTTTTCCTAACCGTGAAAAGTATCATAGATTCGTTCGGCCATGGATTGGCTAATCCCCGGCACGTGCACTAAATCCTCCACACCCGCCTGGCGTATGCCCTGTATGCCGCCAAAATGCTTGAGCAGGCTCTGCCGCCGCTTGGGGCCAAGGCCGGGGATCTCTTCAAGCACCGACTCACGGCGCTTCCGGCCACGGCGTTGACGGTGGCCGCTTAGGGCAAAACGATGCGCCTCATCGCGGATTTGCTGCAGTAGATGAAGGGCTGGTGAATCTGCAGGTAGCTCTAGCTCTTGCTCACCATCATCGAGTAGCAGGGTCTCCTCCCCCGGACGCCGCTCAGGCCCCTTGGCTATCCCCATCAGAGCCATCGCTTTCTGGATGCCTAGCTCATCGAACACCGAGCGCGCCTGTGCAATTTGCCCCTTCCCGCCGTCGATCAGCAAGAGGTCCGGTAGCGATGCCTCGCCATTCCGAGCCCGACGATAACGCCGGATAAGGGCTTGGTGCATAGCAGCGTAATCATCCCCGGCAGCGATACCTTGGATATTGAACCGGCGGTAATCGCTCTTCACCGGCCCCTCTTGATTGAATACCACACAGGAGGCCACCGGCGCCTCGCCGGCGGTATGGCTGATGTCAAAGCACTCAATGCGCTCTGGAGGAGCAGCGCTGTCAAGGACCTCAGCCAGCGCACGATACCGGCGCTGCTGGCTCGCAGAAGAAGCGCTTCGCGCTGACAAGGCGTACCGAGCATTCTCCTCGGCCATCTCCAGCCAGCGCCGCCGATCACCCCGTACCCGATAGCGAATCGTTACCTTTGCACCCGATCCTGTACGCAAAGCCCTCTGCAACAAGCCGTGCTCACGAACCGGGCGGTTGATGATCACCTCCGGCGGCGCCGGACGCCCCAGATAATACTGAGCCAAGAAGCTCGCCAGGATATCCGGCTCGCGGCTACCGGCCGGCACACTCGGGAAATACGATTGATTCCCCAGACTATCCCCTGCCCGGATGAAAAAGACCTGTACACAGGCCATATCCCCTTGCGTTACACAGGCTACGACATCGAGATCATCATCTCGGTCCTGCGCCATGTACTGACGCTGCTGGATCTGGCGTAAGGCAGCGACCCGGTCACGCAAGCCTGCTGCTTCCTCAAAGTCCAACCCCTTAGCAGCCTGCTCCATGCGCTCGACGAGCTCGTCGATCACCTCGGCCGAGCGCCCCTCAAGGAAGCGCTCGGCACGGCGAACCTCAGCAGCGTAGTCCGACTCGCTGATGTATCCCACACATGGGGCCGAGCAACGGCCGATCTGATACTGCAAGCACGGCCGAGAGCGATTGCGGAAGAAGCTGTCCTGGCACTGACGGATAGGAAAGACCTTCTGCAGATGATTCAACGTCTCGCGTACCGCATTGGAATTGGGATAGGGGCCGAAGAACCGTCCTTGACCACGGCGTGCGCCACGGTGAAAGGCCAGGCGCGGGAAACGCTGATGTGTGGAAAGATAGATGCAGGGATAGGATTTATCGTCTCGAAGCAGGACGTTATAGCGCGGCTGGTGCTTCTTGATCAGGTTGTTCTCAAGGATCAGCGCCTCGGCCTCAGTGCGCGTTACCGTCACCTGAATATCGGCGATGAGCTTGACCAGGCGCTCTGTCTTCGGGGACTTACGCGAGCGATTCCAGTAGCTGGAGACTCGGCGGCGCAAGTTGCGCGCCTTACCGACATAGAGCATGCGCCCCTCGGCACTGAGCATACGATAGACACCCGGCCGCTCCGGAAGCGTACGCACCTTCTCCTGCAGTGCCTCCTGTCCCTGATCCTGCGCCACCTGTGCCTTGCTCATCCGCCGGATACGCTTTCTTCTGTGACTGTCTCACGCTCACCCAAGCACGCCCTCGGGCATGGCCGGAGGCAGAGCCCGGGCCGCTTTTTGGGTGACAACCGGGCAGACTCAAGGGGGTCTACAGATGCCGTATGATAGCCCGTATAGGCTGCTCAGGCCTACTCGATGTGCGCAGCCGGCTTGGCGCGCTGCGCTATCGAGAAGCTCAGAGCGTCACCGGCCTTGCCGATAGGAGCTGAGCAGGCCGTAGTCCATAGCCACACGGGTGAGCTCAGCGTCATTCCGAACACCGAGACGCTCATAGAGACGAGTCCGATAGGTGCTGATTGTCTTCGGGCTCAAGCACAACTCCTCAGCGATCGTAGAGCCTCGCTGGCCATCGAGTATCCGCATGAGCACCTCGAACTCACGCTGCGTCAACCCGTCGAACGGGTTCTCTCCTCTGCCGTCGAGGCTGGTCAAGGCCACCTGGCGTGCGATATCCGTACAGAGATAGCGCCGCCCTAAGTAGGTGGTACGAATCGCCTCGATCAGCTCCTCACGATCCGAACCTTTGTGGACATAGCCCTTGGCCCCGGCCCGTAGCGCATGCGAGGGATACGGCCCTGAGTCGTAGACCGTCACCATCACCACCGCAATCTTCGGGTTGCTGCGCAGGATCCGGCGTGTGGCCTCGATACCGCCCATGCCAGGCATCTGGATATCCATCAAGATCACATCAGGAGCGTGCTCGCGGGCCGCTCTTAGCGCCTCCTCACCACTACCCACCTGCTCAATGAGCTCAAGATCCGGGGTATCCCGCAGCATACCTTCCATGGCTTGCCGAACCAGACGGTGATCGTCTGCCATCACGAGCCGTATCATTCGCCAACCTCGATCTCGCGCTGGGCACTCGGCTATTCTGAAAAGCCAGATATATTCCGGCAACCCGAAATGAGCAGGCAATCACTTCCATGCACACCATCGACACCCCCCCCCTGCAGCCCTTATACCCTAATCAATCAAGGGATTATGCACCCTTGCGTGGGCTCTATCTGAACCTCCCACTCCCCCAAGGGCGCGGCGAATCGCCATGGATCTACGCCAATTTTGTCACGAGCCTCGATGGGCGCATCAGCCTGGATAATGAGGGGGGATGCCGGGTCCCCACGTGGCTCACCAACCCCCGAGACTGGCGGCTCTTCCAAGAGCTGGCCGCTCGCGCGGACTGCTTGCTCACCAGCGGGCGCTATCTGCGCGAGTTAGAGGCTGGCTACGCTCAGGATGCCCTGCCCATTGGCTCGCAATTCCCGGACCTACAGTACTGGCGACGCCAAAACGGCCAGCCGGAACATCCAGATGTCGCCATCCTCTCCAGCACGTTGAATTTTGAGATCCCTCACTCACTGATTGAGCAGCATCGCCGGGTCTGGCTCTTTTCGCCCCCGGGGGCGGACCCAACGCTTATAGAACGTCATCGTCGCGCGGGAGCTGAAATCGCCGGACATACCCGTACCTCCCGTGCCGAAGGTAGGGAGATCCGGGAGACGCTGGGCGCACTAGGCTATCAGCGGGTCTATTCGGTCGCTGGACCGCAGGTCGCCCATACGCTCATGATGGAAGGGTGCCTAGATGCCCTTTTCCAGACCGTTCGACACCGCGTGCTAGCCGGCTCACCGGGAACCTTCGAGACCCTTGCAGAGGGGCCAAGACTAACCGCCCCGGCCGACTTCCAGCTCACTCATCTCTATCTAGATCCGGGCAGCGAGCCAGGCTCTTCCCAGCACTTCCTGCGCTTTGACCGTGTTCAATAGCGAGACCTCGTCATCGACGAGGCCCCGGGACAGCCGGGAGCCCCTTCAACGAGCGCCCGAAAAGGTACCGCCCCCCCCTCCTCAGGACCCCGGCCAAGCCTTGCTGCTCGTCGAAGCCTACTGACCAGGGATCCCCCCCCGGGTCAAGGCGCGTGGATCCAGCAGCTGCTGCAGTTGCTCTTCCGGCAGGTCGGTCATCTCACGGGCCACCTCAAGCACAGGACGTCCCTCCTGGTAGGCACGTTTCGCGATCTCGGCTCCTTTCTCATAGCCGATGCACGCATTCAACGCTGTTACTAGGATCGGATTACGATCCAAGGCCGCGCGGAGATTCTCCTCGTGGACCACAAAGCCGGCGATGGCATCACGACCGAGGATGGTGGCGGCACGAGTCAGCAGATGAATGCTCTGCAGTAGGTTTGCCCCGATCACCGGCAGCATCACATTGAGCTGGAAGTTCCCTGACTGACCAGCCACCGATACGGTTGTATCGTTGCCCATGACTTGCGCGCTGACCATCGCTACCGACTCAGGGATCACGGGGTTCACCTTGCCCGGCATGATGCTCGAGCCAGGCTGTAATGCCGGTAGCGCGATCTCTCCGAGGCCAGCCAGGGGACCGCTGTTCATCCAGCGCAAGTCATTGGCGATCTTCATCATCGACACAGCAACGGTGCGTAGCTGCCCGGAAAGCTCCACCGCTGCATCCTGGCTGGAGAGCGCCTCGAAACGATTCGGAGCAGGCTCAAAGGGGACACCGCTAGAGGCCGCCAGCAGCTTACAGACCCGCTCACCGAGCTGAGGATGCGCGTTGATACCGGTCCCTACTGCTGTACCGCCAATTGCCAGGGCGTGGATGCGGGGCAGGCTCGACTCTAGGCGAGCCACCCCATGACGGACCTGAGCCGCCCACCCAGATAGCTCCTGGCCGAGGGTCACCGGCATGGCGTCCATCAGGTGGGTACGCCCTGTGGTCGTCACCTCCTCGAGCTCAGCAGCACGCCGTTCAATCACATCCACCAGCCGGCGGAGTGCCGGCAAAAGCCGGTCATGAAGCTCTAGAGCGGCGCTGACATGGATCGCGGTGGGGATGACATCGTTGGAGCTCTGCCCGCGGTTGACATGGTCATTGGGATGGATAGCACAGCCGGCCTGCTCGCTGGCCAAGCGAGCGATCACCTCGTTCGCGTTCATGTTGCTCGAGGTTCCGGAACCCGTCTGAAAGACATCAACCGGGAAATGCTCGTCGTACTCTCCCCGAGCGACGGCCTCGGCAGCCTGGGCAATGGCCTCGGCTACGTCCGGATCGAGCTCGGATAGCTCCTGGTTCGCTCGAGCGCATGCGGACTTGATCAACCCGAGCGCCTGGATGAATGGCCGAGGCATGCCCTGCCCACTGACAGGAAAGTTCTGCACAGCCCTTTGTGTCTGCGCCCCATAGAGCGCCCCGACCGGGACCTGCAGCTCACCCATGCTGTCGCGCTCGATCCGGTAACCGTCTTGACTCATAGGCTTAGCCTTCTCCTGCTTGCTTACGACGGCGCGTACAGCGCCCCAAAATGCAGGCACTCATTGTAGAATACCCGCAACGAATTGGCAGCGGAGCATCTACCGTGGAGCTGGACAACCTCACCGCACTCGCCCCCATCGACGGGCGTTACGCCGACAAGACCGACGCCTTGCGCCCCTTGCTCAGTGAGTACGGGTTGATACGCCATCGAGTTACAGTCGAGATTCGCTGGCTCCAAGCCCTGGCCGCTGAACCAGCGATCGCGGAGGTCCCACCGCTCTCGGCCGATGCCGAGGCCTTCCTGCAGCGGCTACTCGACGGCTTTGACACCGAGCAGGCCCGCCGCGTTAAGGCGATCGAGGCGACCACCAACCACGATGTCAAGGCGGTGGAGTACTACCTCAAGGAGCGCATGGCCGAGCACGAGGAGCTCGCCGCGCGTGCGGAGTTCGTGCACTTCGCCTGCACCTCGGAGGATATCAACAACCTCGCCTGGGCCTGCATGCTGCGCGCTGCCCGGGATGAGGTCCTGCTGCCAGTACTTGATGAGCTCCTTGAGCTGCTGCGCACGCTCGCTCATGCCCATGCTGAGCAGCCGATGCTCTCGCGCACCCACGGCCAGGCTGCCTCACCGACGACCTTGGGCAAAGAGATCGCCAACGTCGTCCAACGCCTGCGCAAGCAGCGCCAAGGCCTAGCCGAGGTCGAGCCGCTAGGCAAGATCAACGGCGCCGTAGGCAACTTCAATGCCCATCTCCTCGCTTACCCTGAGGTAGATTGGCCTGCCCTAAGCCAGCGGTATGTCGAGGATCTCGGACTAGGCTGGAACCCCTACACCACCCAGATCGAACCTCATGACTGGATCGCTGAGCTTTTCGATGCCCTCTCCCGTGTCAACACGGTCCTGCTCGATCTCAGCCGCGACATGTGGGGCTATATCGCTCTCGGCTATTTCGGGCAGCGCGTGGTCGCCGGCGAGGTCGGCTCCTCGACGATGCCGCACAAGGTCAATCCCATCGACTTCGAGAACGCCGAGGGCAACCTGGGAGTTGCCAATGCATTGCTGGAGCACCTAGCCCGCAAGCTGCCGATTTCCCGCTGGCAGCGCGATCTCAGCGACTCTACTGCCCTGCGCAGCGTCAGCCTCGGTATCGCCCACACCCTGATCGCTATGCGCTCGCTGGAGAAAGGCCTGGGGAAAGTCGAGGCCAATCCCCAGCGACTGGCACAGGACCTGGAAGCGACCTGGGAAGTACTCGCCGAAGCGATTCAAACTGTCATGCGCCGCTACGGCGCCGAAGCACCGTATGAACAGCTCAAGCAGCTCACCCGCGGACGGCGGATCGATGAGGCGGCCGTGCGCAGCTTCATCGAGGGACTCGACCTGCCTGAGGCGGCTAAGGCACAGCTACGCGAGCTCACTCCGCAATGCTATCTCGGCAACGCGGCCGCCCAGGCACGAGCCGTATAAGCAGATCCAGCGGTGGCACCTGCCGAGGGCAGTAGGCGACGGCCCTTCAATCCTCAACCTCCGTGGTCCACAGGTGCTCCGGCCAGCCACCGCCACTCCACTCCTCCCTGAGCTGCTGCCGATTCAGGGCAAGCCACTGCAGGGCGATGATCGGCATCGCTGCCCGATAGTGACCACCAGCAACCTGATCGATGGCCTCGTCGGCGGGGAGCACATGGGCCCAGATATCCTCATGCTCCTCATCGAGCCCGTGCACCCCGCCGATCTCGCTGGTATCGCAGCGCGCACAATAGAGCATCACCCGTTCGTTGCTGCCCCCAGGGCTCGGCAGGTAGTCGGCGATCAGCCGCAGGTCCTCGATCCTGGCACCAGCCTCCTCCCACGCCTCACGCACAGCAACCTGGCGCGGCTCTTCTCCTGGCTCGGCGATCCCGGCGATGGTCTCCGTGATCCAAGCCCCGCGGTTATCCTCAAGAGCACCAACCCGGAATTGCTCGACCAAGACCACCTCATCCCGTTGCGGGTCGTAGGGGAGCACGGTCACCGCCAGGCCTCGAACCAGGCACTCACGGGTCAGCTCCGGTGTCATGCCGCCCTCGAACAGGGCGTGCCGAAGACGGATACGATCGAGCCGCAAGAATCCTTCGTGGCAACGCTCCCGAGCGAGGATCTCGAAGCGGTGGGCCATTGCTCTGCTCCTTTGTTCAGACGCGATCGAAGACCGCGAAACTCTCCACATGCGCGGTATGGGGGAACATATCCATGATCCCTGCCGCGATCAGGCGAAACCCATGGCGCTCGACCAGGATACCGGCATCGCGGGCGAGGGTCGCAGGGCCGCAAGAGCAGTAGACCACCCGCCGTGCGCCAGTAGCAGCGACAGCATCAAGCACCTCCTGCGCCCCGCTGCGCGGCGGATCCAGGAGGACCGCATCATAGCGGCCGGTTACACACTGAACCCCAGCCTGGCTAGTCAGATCAGCGACCTCGAAAGAAGCTTCCAACCCATTGGCCGCAGCATTGGCACGGGCACGCTCCACCAAGCCGGCCTCACCCTCGATACCGGTCAATTCGGCCCCCTGCTGAGCCAGCGCCAGCGAGAAATTGCCGACGCCGCAGAAAAGGTCGAGGATACGTCGCCCTGGACGGGGCTCGAGCCATTCCACGGCACGCTGAACCATACCCTGGTTGATGGCGGCGTTGACCTGGGTGAAGTCGGTGGGCAAGAACGCCAGCTCGACCCCATAGGGGGAAAGACAATAACTCAATCGGGGCGCCGACTCCGGAGCCACAGCAGTGATCGTCGACTCATCCCCTGGTTGCCGCAAGACTGCCAGCCCAGTCGCCTCGGCGAAGGCAGCCATGCGCATGAGGTCCTCGTCGCTGAAAGGCTCTAGATGACGAAAGACCAATGCCACGGCCTCGTCACCACAGGCAACCTCGACCTGCGGGATACGGTGCGGGATGGATAGTGAGCTGATCAGCGCCGCTAGCTCCTGCATCCATTCCCCAACGCGCGGATCTAGAACCGGGCAAAAGCTTACCGGAGCCACCAGAGGGCTGTGCTTCTCGCGAAAGCCTACCAGCACACCGCCTTTCTTCGGGACATGCTTAACCGCTAGCCGCGCCTTGCGCCGATACCCCCAGGGCGGACCTGCCAGCGGTTCCAGGCGCTGCTCCGGTACCACCCCCCCGATTCGTGCCAATTGCTCCAGGAGGACTTGCTCCTTGTGCCCCTGCTGGGCAGCGGGCGGCAGATGCTGCAGAGCGCAGCCACCGCACTCACCGAAATGCGCACAATGGGGCTGGATGCGCTCCGGTGCTGGCTCCAGGATCTCGATTGCTGCCGCTTCCGCGCGCTGACGACGTAGCTTGGTATAGCGAAAGCGCACGCGCTCACCGGGCAGAGCGAAGTCCACGAAAACGGGCCGTCCTTGCGCATCGTGGGTAATCCCTCGCCCTGCATGGGCCATACCCTCAATACGCGCCTCCACAAGCTCCTTGGGGATACGGCGTTTACGTCCCACGCCAGGCCTCTAGGAAATGGCGCAAATGGGGCCGATCAGAGGCTGACAAAGCCTCCGCGACTCGATCCGATTCCCGGCAATAGTCCTCCTGATCCATCACCCCGCGGAAATGCTGGAAACGCAGATAGAGCAGATAGGTATTCAAAACATCGATCTCACAATAGTCACGAACCGCACTGATCTCGCCCTGGACCACTGCATCAGCCACGCCCCCCCCACTCATCCCCATCTTCCCGGGCAGACCACAGAGTAACGCGATCTCGTCTAACGGCGCGGCTCCGCGCAGCTGGAACGAAGCGAGCACATCCATCAGATCGGTATGCCGGCTATGGTAGCGATTGAGGTAATTATCGTAGCGGAAGGCCCGATCATTCTCTCCAGTCTCCCAGTAGCGCGGCGCCCGGATCCCATTGATTAGGGAACGGTAGTGCAGTACGGGGATATCGAAACCGCTCCCGTTCCAAGAGACAAGCTTGGGCACGTAGCGGTCCAACCCCTCGAAGAAGCGCTCCAGCAAAGCATGC
Source organism: Halorhodospira sp. (assembly GCA_046546255.1). Taxonomy (GTDB): domain Bacteria; phylum Pseudomonadota; class Gammaproteobacteria; order Nitrococcales; family Halorhodospiraceae; genus Halorhodospira. The sequence goes on from JBKGYE010000024.1 coordinate 17,068, forward strand.
TCCGCATCTTCGGGCACCCCAAGGGACCAGACACGGAATCGCCCCTCAACCAGACCAGCCAGGGAGATCGCTACCACCCGGTGCAGATACAGACGCGGAAACTCATTGCCGATCTCCTGCCGCCGCCGCGCCGCCATGGCCCGTGAGACATCGTCATCTGCCAGGTCATTCAGGCCATAGACTAGCCGCCCTCCCTCCAGATCAGGAACCGTCTCGATGTCAAAGGCAAGCACATTCATTGTTCCTCCCTGCCCAGGGCATCGGTCACCATGACGACAAAGGCAACCGCATAAGCCCGCTCATCACTTAAGCTCAGCTCCGTCTGCACCACACCCAGTGCCTCAGCACGGCTTCTTGCCTGCCGATGCAGGCGCAGACCTGGCTTACCCCATTCGTCATGGGTGACCTCCAGATCGCGCAGCGTCACCCCCTGGCTAAACCCTGTGCCCAATGCCTTGGAGGCCGCCTCCTTGGCGGCAAAGCGCCGTGCCAAATAAGCAGGGTCCTGGCCAGCCTGGTAGAAGCCATCGAGCTCTGGTGCTGCGAGCACCCGCCGAGCCAGACGCTGGCCGTGACGAGCAAGTGCCTGCTCAAGCCGTGCCACAGCGACAATATCCGTGCCGATGCCCGCGATCACGACGCCGCGCGCACCAGCTGCTTCATGGCTGCCACCGCCGGGGAGAGCCCCTCAAAGACCGCTCGAGCGATAATAGCGTGGCCAATGTTCAGCTCGACCACCTCGGGCAATGCAGTAATCACCTCGACATTATGGTAATGGAGTCCGTGACCAGCGTTGACCTGCAAGCCAGCCTGCCCTGCCCGGACCGCAGCTACGCGCAGGCGCCCAAGCTCCTGGCCCCGTTCAGTGGCGGTGGCTGCGTCAGCATAAGCCCCCGTATGCAGCTCGACTACCGGCGCACCGACCGCCGCCGCAGCATCCACCTGACGCGGCTCGGGATCGATAAATAGCGATACCCGAACACCCGCCTCCCCTAGGCGCCGGCAAGCCTGCTCTATGCGCTGCTGATCGCCGGCCACATCCAGCCCACCTTCAGTAGTCAGCTCGGCACGTCGCTCAGGGACCAGGCAGCAGTCTGAAGGTGCCAATCTCGAGGCGATGCCTATCATCTCCTCCGTCACCGCCATTTCAAGATTGACCCGTGTCTGTACGTGACGGATCAGCTCCTCTACATCCTGATCCTGAATATGCCGCCGGTCCTCGCGCAAATGCACCGTAATCCCGTCCGCACCGCCACGCTCAGCTTCAGCGGCAGCATGCAGGATATCTGGATAACGCGTCCCCCGTGACTGACGCAGGGTCGCTACATGATCGATATTCACCCCCAGTAGGATACGCCCAGTGACCATAACGATTCCTCTGCTGCTTCGATTCAGGATCCGCGCAATGAGCGAAACATCTCGCGGCTACGCAAGCGACGCCCCCCAAGGCGATGGTGCAGAACGTACCGCATGAGCCATCGCGCCTCAGTTCGCTGAGGTTCGTGGACCAGCGCCTCATCTTCCGCGGCGGCCAGGGCGAGCAGGGTGGCGCCACTAACCTCGGTGCCCTGCCCCTCCACCATCGCCCGCTCAACCCCCTGCTCCGGAAGATACCGGTAGCGGCATTCAGCACGGACAGGCTCTCCATACCGATCCACCGTCAGCTGCAGGCCGTATCCGCTCTCTGCCAGCAGGACGAGTTCGAAGCGGCGTAACACCGGCTCAGGATCACCATGGGCGAGCTCATCCACAGCCACGGCATAGCGCGCCCAGGCCTCTGGGTGCGGATCTTCACGTCGGGTCAGGAGGAAGAGCAGCTCCGCCATATAGAACCCACAGGCAACGGCTGCTCCGCGAAGCGAATAGCCGCGACCAGCTTGCTCCACCTCGGTCAGGGTCTTGAGATCTCCCTGTCCACGCCAGCTCACCCGCAACGGGATAAAGGGCTCCAGCAAAGGGCTCCAGCCACGCCGGTGGGCACCTCGAGCAACGGCCCCGATACGCCCTCGCTCCTGAGTGAAGAGCTCCACCAGCGTGCTCGTCTCCCGGAAGGCGCGCCGATGAAGCACCCACGCCGGCTGCCCTTCGATCACGCTCAATCCGTATAGCCGAACTCACGCAAGGCCCGGCGGTCATCGGTCCAGCCTTCCTTGACCTTGGCCCAAAGCTCAAGATGGACACTCTCCCCGAGCAAGTGCTCCATCTGCAGCCGGGCACTACGGCCGATCTTCTTCAGGCGCTCACCGCCGCGGCCAATGACGATGGGTTTCTGCCCCTCGGTCTCGACCCAGATCACTGCAGCGACCCGGGTCACCCCCCCCTCACGAGAGAGCTGCTCGAGCTGCACGGAAGTGGTATACGGCAGCTCTTCACCCAAGTTGAGCATTAACTGCTCGCGAACCAGCTCCCCCAGCCGGAACCCCAGATCACGATCCGTCATCTGATCCGCCGGGAAGAGCGGGGGGGCGGATGGCAAGCGTGCGATCACCTCTTGCTCCAGCGCCTCTAGATTCTCACTACGGACCGCTGACACGGGCACCACGGCAGCGAACTCATGCAATCCGCTTAGCCGCTCGATGTGCGGCAGCAGCTGACGCTTGTCACGGATACGATCAACCTGGCTGACTGCTAGGACCACTGGCGCCTGCACGTACTCAAGGTGGTCAAGAACACGCGCGTCCGCCTCCTTCCACTCGGTGCCCCGGACCACCAAGACGACCACGTCGACGTCCTCTAGGGCCCCCACGGCGGAACGATTGAGCTGCTGATTCAAGGCGCGCTTACCCGGTTCATGTAACCCCGGCGTATCAACCATCACCACTTGCGTCTCAGGCCGGTTGAGCACACCGAGGATCCGATGGCGGGTGGTCTGCGGCTTGCGGGTAACGATGCTCACCTTCTCGCCTATCAACGCGTTGAGCAGCGTCGACTTGCCCACATTCGGCCGCCCCACCAGCGCGCATAGGCCACAATGCGTCAATGCCCCGATGGACGCCGCGCCGCCGCTACGCTCACCCTGCACCACGTCCTCGCCTACCTCAGCCATCGGCCTCTCCCGCTGTTTCAGCACCGATCTCTACCAGCATGGCCTCCGCGGCCCGCTGCTCCGCCTGGCGCCTACTGCCGGCTTCACCGACTGTCACCTGCTCGCTGTCGTTGAGCCGGCACTCGACCCGAAACTTCTGATGGTGAGCCCGGCCACGCACATCCATGATTTGATACCCCGGCAATGGACGTCTTGTGGACTGGAGCACCTCCTGGAGCCTGGTTTTCGGATCTTTCAGGACCTGCTTCTCCGGCAACGATTCCAAGCGTGACCGATAGAGCCCCGTGATGACTTGGGCTGCAGTGTTGAAATCGCTATCCAGGTAGACGGCCCCGAAAACCGCCTCCATGGCATCCGCAAGGATCGAGTCACGCCGATGCCCACCACTTTTGAGCTCACCGCCACCAAGGCGCAGATGCCCACCAAGCCCAATATCACGGGCGATCGCGGCCAAGCTGGAGCGATTCACCAGGCTCGCACGCAGCCGCGAGAGGGTCCCCTCACTATCCTGAGGCCTACGGTGGAAGACCTCATGGGCGATGACAAAATTAAGCACTGAGTCACCGAGAAACTCTAGGCGCTCGTTGTGCTGGGAGCCGGCACTGCGATGGGTCATCGCCTCCTGCAATCGCTCGACCTCGCGGAAGCAATAACCAATCCGCTCCTGGAGCGTCTCAAGGTCCGACATAGGTCACTCGATCCGCTGGCCGATACGGTCCCAGGCGATGCCACTGCCCTCGGCGTCCCAGCTCATCCAGATCAGGAACGCCTCGCCCACCAGGTAATCATCAGGGACTGGCCCCCAGACACGGCTATCGGCACTACGGTCACGGTTGTCTCCCACCACGAAGTAACTGTCCTCGGGCACGGTATAGGTAAAGCGCCCCGACTGAGCATCGGCGTGGTGGAGGATCGCATGGGGGTGGCCTGCCACCTGCTCCTGAGAGCGCAAAACAGTCTCCCCCTGAGCACCAGGCCCTTCGTAGCGCCTCTCTCCTTCCTGCTCGAGCGCCTCGCCATTGATATAGAAGGTGCGATCCTCATAACGGATCTCATCCCCGGGCAGACCGATGATCCGCTTGATGTAGTCTTGGCTGGGATCCTCCGGATAGCGGAATACCGCCACCTCGCCGCGCTCAGGGCGGCCATCGCCGAGCACGCGGTTCCCTAGTACCGGCAGGCGCAGGCCGTAGGCAGCCTTATTGACCAGGATAAAGTCGCCAGACTGTAGCGTCGGCAGCATAGAGCCGGAAGGGATACGGAACGGTTCAGCCGCAAAGGAGCGCACCAGCAAAACGATCATGATGATCGGGAACAATGAGCGCGGCAGATCGATATACCAAGGATCGCGGTCACGATCGATCTGCTCGCGCCTGCGCAGCCAGTGGTCCCAGGCCCAGACCAGCCCAGTGAGCAGGGTCAGGATAACGAGGAGAAGCTCAAAATCCATGGCCTCTAGGACTCCTTTGAATCGTCAACACGAAGCACTGCTAGGAAGGCGTCCTGGGGGATCTCCACTTTCCCGACCTGCTTCATGCGCTTCTTACCTTCCTTCTGCTTCTCGAGGAGCTTGCGCTTGCGGGTGGCATCGCCGCCATAGCACTTAGCCGTGACGTTCTTGCGCATCGCCTTGACGGTACTACGGGCGATGATCTGGCTGCCGATGGATGCCTGGATCGCCACCTCGAACATCTGCCGCGGGATAATCTCCTTGAGCCGCTCTACCAAGGCACGCGCACGGTGATAGGCGTGCTCGCGGTGAACGATGTTCGACAAGGCGTCAACCCGATCCCCATTGATGAGCACATCGAGCTTGACCAGCTGATCGGCCTGGAAGCGCTTGAGCTCATAATCGAAGGAGGCAAAGCCACGGGTCGCAGACTTGAGCCGATCGAAGAAGTCAAGCACCACCTCGCTGAGCGGCATCTCATAGACCAGCGAGATCTGCTGGCCGACGTACTGCATCTCCTTCTGGAGCCCGCGTTTCTCCTCGCATAGGGCGAGCACATTACCGACGAACTCCTGGGGCACGAGGATACTCGCCTCAATGATCGGCTCCCGGATCTCCTCGATCTCACCGTTAGGGGGGAGATTGGCCGGGTTATCGATCTCCATCTCCTCGCCGCCCTTCGTGGTGACGTGGTGAACCACCGTTGGCGCGGTTGTTACCAGATCGAGCCCATACTCGCGCTCAAGACGCTCCTGGATGATCTCCATGTGCAGCATGCCCAGGAACCCGACCCGGAAACCGAACCCGAGAGCGTGCGAGCTTTCCGGCTCATAGTTCAGGGCGGCGTCGTTGAGCCTGAGCTTCCCCAGCGCGGTGCGCAGGGCCTCGAAGTCATCAGAGCTGCTCGGGAACAGGCCGGCGAAGACGCGCGGCTGAACCTGCTTGAAACCGGGCACCGGCTCGTTCGCTGGTCCATGGGTCCGGGTGAGCGTCGCTCCCACCGGCGCCCCGTCAATGTCCTTGATACCGGCAACGACATAACCGACCTGACCAGTCGTCAATCGATCCTTGGGCGTACGCTTCGGGGTAAAGATCCCCAGCTCATCCACCTGGAACTCCCGCTCGGTGGCCATCACCCGGATTCGGTCGCCTTTGCATAGCTCGCCGTCGAAGATCCGGGCCAGGCAGACCACACCGAGGTAGTTGTCGAACCAGGAGTCCATGATCAACGCCTTCAGCGGGGCTTCCGGCGTGCCGCTCGGCGCCGGGACCCGCTGGACCAGGGCCTCGAGCAGATCCTCTACCCCCTCGCCCGTCTTGGCGCTGACCATGAGCGCCTCTTTAGCAGGCAAGCCGATGATCTCCTCAATCTGCTCCAGGACCTGCTCCGGCTCTGCCGAGGGCAGGTCGATCTTGTTGAGCACCGGGATGATCTCCAGGTCCTGCTCCAGAGCCGTGTAGCAGTTCGCTACGCTCTGTGCCTCTACCCCCTGGGAGGCATCAACCACCAGCAAGGCACCCTCGCAGGCAGCCAGGGAACGCGAGACCTCATAGGAGAAATCCACATGCCCCGGGGTATCGATGAAATTGAGCTCGTAGAGCTGCCCTTCACGCGCCTGGTAGCGCAAGGATACGCTCTGTGCCTTGATGGTGATCCCGCGCTCGCGCTCCAGGTCCATCGAGTCGAGCACCTGATCGCGGCGCTCACGCTCACTAAGCGAGCCAGCGATCTGGATAAAACGATCCGAGAGGGTGGATTTGCCGTGATCGATATGGGCGATAATCGAGAAGTTACGGATGTTCTCCATGCGTTGCTCGGTCCTGCCTGTGGCCGGTTCCAACGAAAAAAAACGCCGCCCGCTCAAGACGACGGCGCCTTATTCTACGCTTTTCGGAGCGTCAGGGCATTTGCAGCGCAGAGAGGGGCCGCCACTGCCCCTACACGGAAGCCGTCCCTCAGCGATCCCCTCTACGAGCAGCGGCGCGCGATGGCCAGCACGACGGCCTAGCGACCGGAGATGGCGAGGCGCTCGGCCAGGCCTTATAGCCGTTCCAGCGCACGCCCGAGACCCGGCTCAGGGCTCCCCATGCTGAGGGCTCTGCACTTGATGGAGCATATTTGCGGGATAGCCCGACTCCGCTTGCTCAGCATGATCGATCATGAAGCGCTGCAGTCGTGACGGCATCGCCTCCGGCATCGGCATGACGGCAGTCCGCTGATCCGTAGCAGTCCGCTGATCCGT
>JBKGYE010000025.1:0-22742 GCA_046546255.1 Halorhodospira sp.
TAATAGAATGAGCCGCATTGCTTCACCTCGCGTGTCGTTTCGTGAATCAAGCCCGTTGACATCCTCCCCGCCCTAAAGGACGGGGATTCCGTCCTTTGAAGGCGAAGGAGACCTCGATGTTCGAGGCGACCCCTCCTTGGGTCTTCCTGCTGATGGCCGCCTTGCCGCACGGCTCACAACACAGGCGATCCGGACTGTGCCCCATTCCCGCTAAGCGGGGCTGAGACACCCGGCGGGAGCGCCCGCCGTGCCCTGCCCTTCGTCCCGCAACTCCTGAATCCCGCGGGCAAGGATGTTCTTTGCACCGACCCAATCCGCATGAGCCTGATAGCCGCACGCCTGGCAGCGGAAGACTGCCTGGCTGGGGCGATTACCGGCTGCTGTGTGTCCACACTCCGGGCACTGCTGACTGGTGTGTGCTGGATTCACACGAATCAGCCGGCCGCCTCGCTCGGCTAACTTGTAGTCGAGCATCTGCCGAAACGTCCCCCACCCCTGAGCGAGAATGCTTCGGTTGAGCCCGGATTTTGCCCGGACCTGCCGCCCCGGTTGCTCCAGGGTGCCCCGGGCGGATGCCGTCATGTTCCCGATCGCAAGGTCTTCGACCACCACCTGGCCGTGGCTATTGGCTAGATGCGTGGAGACCTTGTGGCAGAAATCGTGACGGATGTTGCGAAGTTTGCGATGGACTGAGGCAACCTTTGCACGTTGCTTGGCCCGATTGTTGGAACCCTTCTCCTTGCGCTCCAAGCGCTTTTGCTCAACGGCCAGCCTCTTTTGCAACTGCTGATAGCGCTCGTTGAGCGCATCAACATAGGTGCCATCAGAGACGGTCAGAAACCTGGCGACCCCCAGATCGATCCCAACAATATCATCGGCAGGCGGGGTGGAAAGCTCGAACAGGTCCCGCTTGACCTGGATGTGGACCATCCAGTGTTGCCCCTCGCGGGTGATGACCACCGACTGAGCCGTGGCGTCACTGGGGATGCGCCGGGAATTGCGATAGCTGACCGCGCCGATCTTCGGCAGTTGCACCTCGTTGCCTCGGACCTTGAAATGCTGCGGGAAGCGGATGGTGTCTCCATCGCCGCGCTTTTTGAACCGGGGCGCCTTGCTGTTCGGGCGCTTAGGGTCGAAACACGCTTGCCAGGCTTGATCGAGATCGCGCAGCGACTGTTGAAGGGCCTGGCTATAGGCGTCCTCTTTGAGGAACGGCAACTCGGCTTTCCATGCAATCAATGCACTCGTCAGTGCCTTATAGCGCGGAATACGCTCACCACGTTCCAGGCACCCACGGGTGATTTCAACGCCCCGGTTCCAGACCAGACGCGCGCATCCGGCCATCCTCCGAAGCCGTTGCTCCTGAGCGGGGGTCGGCTCAAGCCGAAAACTGTACGTGCGAAGAACCTGCATTCGAGCAATTTCAATCCCTGCGAATACTTACCATGTTATCCTCATTAAGCGAAAGAGCAAGTCGGCGCTTATATCCCCGCGCTGAAGGACGGGGCTTTACGCGCCTTGTGGTAATCAAGAGGGGGTACCCAGGAGGAAAGGCGCCATGGCCGAAGCGGAGCAGGCCGAGCGAAACGAGGACACCCGCGAGACGGAGCGCTTCGATGCCACTACCGACTGGTGGGAGAAAGACGGTAGTCAGCGGGCCCTTCACGACATCAACCCCGTGCGCCTAGCCTGGCTTGAGGAGCGCATCGGCGGCCTGGCAGGCAAGCGGGTGGTGGATGTCGGCGCAGGGGGAGGCATCCTGGCCGAAGCGATGGCTCGCCAAGGTGCGCAAGTGCTAGGCATCGATACAGCCCGGCAGGCTTTGCAGACAGCCAAGCTCCACGCCCTTGAGGGTCAGATCGCCAGCATCGATTATCGGCACTGCACAGCCGAAGAGCTAGCCGAGGAGGTCCGGCGTGGCGAGACTGAGCCCTTCGACGCCGTGGCCTGCATGGAGATGATCGAGCACACCCCGCGCCCAGGCTCGGTCGTTGCTGCCGTCGCTACGCTACTGCGCAGCGGCGGCGACGCCATCTTTTCCACCATCAACCGCACTACCAGCTCCTACGCCCTGGCGATTGTCGGGGCCGAATACATCCTCGGCCTGCTGCCGCGCGGCACCCACCAGTATCACCGGTTGGTGCGCCCCTCCGAGCTGACCGGCTGGGCAAGGGAACACGGCTTGATCCTCAAGGGGATGACCGGGCTCGGCTACAACCCATTCAGCCGTAACGCCTGGCTAAAGCGCGACACCTCCGTGAACTACTTCGCTCACTTTCGCAAGGAATGAGTGTCGGCGTCCTGTTCGATCTCGACGGCACCCTGGTGGATACAGCACCGGATCTGATCGCCTGCACCCAGCAGCTGCAGCGCGAGACGGGCCGATCGCCGACGGCAGCCGAAGCCCTGCAAGCCACGGTCTCCCACGGCGCCCGCGTCATGGTCAGCCACGCCTTCTCCCTCCCGCCTTCAGACCCGCGAGCAGCCGAGCTCGAGGTAGAGCTGGTAGCCCGCTATCGTGCGTGCATTGCCGAGCACAGCCGGCTTTTCCCAGGGATGGAGCAGGCCCTAGAGGCCCTGGAGAGGCGCAGGATCCCGTGGGGCGTGGTCACCAACAAGCCAGGCCACCTTACCGAGCCGCTGCTTGAACGGTTAGGGCTGGCAAGCCGAACCGGCACGGTGGTCTGTGGTGATACCTTGGCGTATCCCAAGCCCCATCCACTGCCTATCCGCCATGCAGCGACGCAGCTTGGCTGCCCCCCCCAGGCATGCTGGAGCCTCGGCGATGCCCGGCGTGATCTCGATGCCGCCCTAGCTGCTGGTGCCCGAGGGCTTGTAGCCCTTTTCGGCTACCTCCACGCCGGCGACCGCCCCACCCGCTGGGGGGCTCACGGCCTGTTGCGTCGCCCTGAGGAGCTGCTGCCATGGCTCGACCTCTCCGCCTCCATCCCCAAGGCCAAGAGCGGCCCGTAGCCATGAGCGAAGAAGCCCTACCTGCGGAGATGCTGCACCGGGCCGCCCCGCCTAGCTCCAGTCTGGATTACGCCCTGCGTCTTGCCCCGAGGTCACGCCGAGCGGCACTTCAGGCCATCGCCGCCTACAGCGCCGAGATCCGACGCATACCGCTCGAGGTCAACGAGCCGGAAGTCGCTCGCGCCAAGGTACACTGGTGGCGCACCGAGCTAACGCGGATCTTGGACGGCTATGGCAACCACCCCCTCGCCACGCCCCTGACCACAGCCATCCATGAACACAAGCTCCCCGGTGCTGACCTACGAGCCTTGCTCGATGAGGCTGACCGCACCTTAGATGGCGATCGCGCTGACACTTTCCACGAGCAGTGCAAGCTCGCCGAACGCTACGGCGCCGCCCCGCTGCGGCTAGCAGCCCGGGTTCTTACCGGCGAAGAGGCCGACACCTATGCCTCCACCCTCGGCGCTGCTGTGACCCTGACCCGCACGCTGCGCCTGCAAGGCTTGGCAGCCCGGCACGGTGACAGCGACTTGCCGCGAGAGATCCTGGAGCAGGCTGGTGTCCCCGCCAGGGGGGGGATCCTGCAGAGGGACGCCACCCCCCACCCTGCCCTGCTCGATGCCCTAACAAAGCAAGCTGAGGCGCTTGCCCCGCTCTACCCCCGCGCTGCCCGGCAGGCACCGCAAAGCCGCGCCGCTCAGCGAGAGCTGCACCCGCTGACCGCTTACGGCGCTATCCATCAGGCGCTGCTCGCTGAACTCCGTCGCCGTCCGGCAGAGATCCTCCGTGGACGGCTCACGCTACAGCCGCTACGCAAGGTCTGGATCGCCTGGCGAGGACGCATCCGTGCGCCCTAAGTCTCCTCTAGCAGCAGGCGAAGGGAGCGCCTTGCCAAGCCTACACGAGCGAGAGGAATCACCAGGGAGACCCGCCGCATCCCTGCAAGGCAGGCGCTTGAGGCCATTAGGGTATCACCCGCTTAAAGGGCTTAACCTCTACCTGCTCGTAGACACCGGCAGCCACGTACGGATCCGCCTCTGCCCATGCCTGGGCTGATTCGAGCGAGTCGAACTCGGCCACAACCAAGCTTCCGGTAAAGCCCGCTTCACCAGGGTTTTCCGAGTCCACGGCTGGATACGGTCCGGCGAGCAGCAGGCGCCCCTCGTCACGCAGCTGCTCCAGCCTCGCCAGATGACTTTCCCGTGCCTGCTTACGCAGCGGCAGGCTATCTACCACATCCCGACTGATGATCGCGTAGTACATAGGTGCTTACCTTATCGCTCCGAGAGGCCTCCGGTACAATACAGAGTGTGCCCCGGAACCGCCGGGGCGTGTCCACGGGAGAGGCATATCATGGCGCAGTATTTCGAAGTCCACCCGGAGACGCCACAGAAGCGGCTGATCAGCCAGGCCGTCAAGATCCTTTCCGAAGGCGGCGTGATCGCCTACCCGACAGACTCAAGCTATGCGCTCGGCTGCCGGATGGGCGATAAGGCTGCCGTGGACCGAATCCGGGAGATCCGGCGCCTGGATGATCATCACAACTTCACACTCGCTTGCAAGGATCTTAAGGACATCGGCACCTACGCCAAGATGGAGAACTACGCCTACCGCCTCCTCAAGTCTCACACACCAGGGCCCTATACCTTTATCCTTCGGGCGACCTCCGAGGTACCACGCAGGCTTCAGCATCCCAAGCGCAAGACCATCGGGATCCGCGTTCCGGACCACCGAGCCTGCCAGGCCCTGCTCAGGGGCTTCGAGGAGCCATTGATGAGCGTTACGCTGCAGCTGCCGGAAGACGAGCTGCCGCTCAATGATCCCGAGGAGATTCACAACCGCATCGGCAAGCGCATCGATGCGGTTCTCGCCGGTGGACCGACGGGCGGAGGGGCGAGCACGGTCGTAGATCTTACGGGCGAGGCCGCAGAGGTGATCCGCGACGGGGTCGGCGATACCCGCGTCTTCGAGAGTGCCTGAGGTCGCTGCGCCGAATCGCAAACCAATTCACAAGGAGAGCTGCTTGGCTAACGTCAACACACGACCGAGCCGCGTCCTGTCGGGCATGCGCCCGACAGGACGCCTCCATCTGGGGCACTACCATGGCGTGCTCAAGAACTGGGCACGCCTACAGAACGAGTACGACTGCTTCTTCTTCGTCGCCGACTGGCACGCCTTGACCACCCATTATGAGACCCCCTGGGTGGTCGGCGAGCATGTCTGGGACATGGTCATCGACTGGCTGGCCTGCGGCATCAACCCCAAGCTGGCGCGACTGTTCATCCAGTCACGAGTCCCAGAGCACGCCGAGCTGCACTTGCTGCTGTCGATGATGACCCCTCTTGGCTGGCTGGAGCGGGTACCGACTTTCCGCGATCAGCAGGAGCAGCTCGAGGACCGGGACCTGTCTACCTACGGCTTCCTAGGCTACCCGCTCCTGCAATCGGCTGACGTGCTGATCTATAAGGCGACAGAGGTCCCGGTTGGAGAGGATCAGGTAGCACACCTGGAGCTGACACGCGAGGTGGCACGACGATTCAATCACCTCTACGGGGTCGAGCCGGACTTCGAGGAAAAGGCGCAGGAAGCGGCGCGCAAGATGGGGAAGAAGAACGCGCGACTCTATCATGAGCTACGCCGGCGCTATCAACAGGAGGGCGATCGCGAGGCTTTGGAGGTAGCCCACGCCCTGCTCGAAGGGCAGCCCAACATCACCGTCGCCGATCGCGAGCGGCTTTTCGGGTATCTCGACGGTACCACCCGTGAGCTCCTGCCAGAGCCGGAGGTGCTACTGACACCGACAGCGAAGATGCCGGGGCTGGACGGCCGCAAGATGTCGAAATCCTATGACAACACCATCGGGCTACGCGAACCGGCGGATGAGGTAGCGCGCAAGCTGCGCACCATGCCCACCGACCCGGCCCGGGTGCGACGCACCGACCCCGGCGACCCGGCCAAGTGTCCGGTCTGGGGTTTCCATCAGGTTTACTCGGATGAGCGCACTCGGGCATGGGTACAGGAGGGCTGCACGACCGCAGGCATTGGCTGCCTTGAGTGCAAGCGCTGTATCATCGATGCTGTAGAGGCCGAGCTGGCCCCTATCCGGGAACGCGCTCAGCAGTACTTCGATGATCCGGAGCACGTGCGCTCGATCATCGTGGATGGCTGCGAGCAGGCCCGTGAGCAAGCCCGCGAGACGCTCTCCGAGGTCCGTAACGCGATGGGCCTAGAGTACCGGTGACAGAGATCACGGCTGAGGATCAGAGCGCTGACGGTAACCATCCAGCGCAACCGGTGGCACGCATCGGCGATGAGCCGATGCTGCGCCTCCCGGATGATCTGTATATCCCTCCAGATGCCTTAGAGATCTTCTTGGAGGCCTTTGAGGGACCGCTGGACCTACTCCTCTACCTGATCCGGCGGCAGAACTTGGATATCCTCAACATCCCCATCGCCGAGATCACCCGGCAGTACATGGAGTATGTTGAGCTGATGCGGGAGATGCGCTTGGAGCTGGCGGCGGAATATCTGGTGATGGCTGCCATGCTCGCGGAGATCAAATCACGGGTGCTGCTGCCACGGCCTAAGACGGAGCACGTTGAGGAGGAGGAGTCGGACCCTCGAGCAGAGCTGATCCGTCGACTGCAGGAGTACGAGCAGTTCAAGCGTGCGGCCGAGCAGCTTGAGGCCCGCCCCCGGGTAGGGCGTGACATCTTCCCAGCGGCTGCGGAGGCACCGGCTTGCCAGCCACAGACCCACCCCCCTGAGGTAAGCCTACGCGAGCTAGCGCTGGCCCTCTCCGAGGTCATGCGTCGTGCACGGCTCACCGAACGCCACCAGGTCGAGCGGGAACCCATCAGCATCCGTGAACGCATGAGCGAGACCCTGTCACGCCTCTCCTATGACCGTCATACGGCGTTCTCAGAGCTGTTCCGAGCCGAGGAAGGGCGTACCGGTGTTGTGGTCACCTTCCTGGCACTGCTTGAACTGGTTCGCGAATCCAAGGTAGAGCTGGCGCAGGCGGATGCCTTCGCCCCGATCTATGTACGTGCCCAATGAGCACACGCCCCCTCAGATACATTCTGGAAGCGGTCTTACTTGCCGCTGGCGAGCCGCTGAGCCTCGAGCGCATCCAGCGCTTATTCGACCCCGAGCAAGCGCCGGGCCATGAGCAAATCCGCCATGCCCTGGCTGAGCTGGCAGCGGAATACGAGCCGCGCGGGATCGAGATCTGTGAAGTAGGTGGTGGGTACCGCATCCAGATCTGCGCTGAAATGGCACCGTGGGTATCGCGACTGTGGGAGGAGAAACCCCAGCGCTACTCCCGTGCCGTGCTGGAGACCCTCGCGCTGATCGCCTATCGGCAACCCATCACGCGCGGCGAGATCGAGCAGGTCCGCGGGGTAAGCGTGAGCACCGCCATCATCCGCACCCTCGAGGAACGAGGCTGGATCCGGGTGGTAGGTCACCGCGAGGTACCGGGACGGCCAGCCCTATACGCCACGACCCCGGCCTTCCTCGAGCACTTCAGCTTGCACAGCCTCGATGAGCTACCCGACCTGGCCACCCTGCAAGATCCCGAGCAGGCGCACCAGAAGCTCGAGCCCCATCTGCCCGCTCACCAGGCGGCTGCAGGCGAAGGCTTTCCCGTGGCGGGGGAAAGCGCCGCGCCCCCCCCTAGCGGCGAAGAGCAGACGCATGAGCAGCGCCTGACTGGCAATGAGCCTGAACCGACGGGCACCCAAGGTCATGAACAGGGGGAAAGGCGTGGCGAGCAATAGCAACGAACGACCGCAGGGAGAGAAGCTTCAGAAAGTCCTGGCGCGAGCCGGCTTAGGCTCACGCCGAGAGATGGAGGCAGCGATCAGCGCCGGTCGCGTACAAGTCGCCGGGCGCAGGGCGCAGCTCGGAGATCGGGTTGGGCCACGCGACCACGTTGAACTGGATGGGCGTACGATACAGCGCGTCCACCGTGAGCCCCCACGGCGGGTGCTGATGTACAACAAACCCGAGGGGGAGGTGACAACCCGGTCTGACCCGGAAGGTCGAGCCACCGTCTTTCAGCGCCTACCCCGAACTCGTGGGCGATGGATTGCCGTCGGTCGGCTGGATATCAACAGCCAGGGCCTATTGCTGTTCACCAATGACGGCGAACTGGCCAATGCCTTGATGCACCCTTCCAACGAGGTCGAGCGCGAATACGCCTGTCGAATCCATGGTGAGGTAACCGAGGAGATGGTCCATCGCCTGGTGGAGGGGGTGGAGCTAGAGGACGGTCTAGCCTGCTTTGAGGTGGTGGAGTCGGCCATGCCTGTCGATGAGCCGCAAGCAGGATCCAATGCCTGGTACCACGTCATCGTCACCGAGGGGCGTCGGCGTGAGGTACGACGCTTGTGGGAATCCCAAGGGGTAACCGTAAGCCGCCTGATCCGGGTACGCTACGGTCCGGTGGTGATGCCGCGGGATCTGCGCCAAGGGCAGCTGCGTGAGCTCAACGAGCCGGCCAAGCGCGAGCTCTACGGACACGTAGGCCTTACGCTCCCGCAGCCGCAGGCGGCAGCGCCATCGCCGCATCGCCGCGGGCGTAAGCGCAAGCATCGCTGAGCGGGCAGCTGGAGCAGCAAGGAGCAGGGCGGCAGGTAGCTTTACCCAGAGTGACCAGTTGAGCGTGTAGCTCGTTAAAGGTCGTCGTCTCCGGACCGAGGGCCTCTTCCACCGCTGCGCGCAGCCGCTCATAGCCTTCGTCGCCCTGGATCCATCCCAGGCGCTGGAAGATCCGCCGAGTGTAGGCGTCAATCACGAAGACTGGACGATGACAAGCATAGAGCAGGATGTCGTCAGCGGTCTCGCGGCCGATGCCATTGATGGCCAGCAGCCTCTCGCGCAGGGTCTCGGTGGGCTGTAGCAGCAGGCCCTCCAGCCCCCCCTCTTGCAGGTATGCGATGCACAAATTCCGCAGCCGCCGAGTCTTTACATTGAAATAGCCGCTCGGCCGGATTGCTGCAGCGACCGTCTCAACAGGAGCCTCTACCAAGGCGACCGGATCGAGCAGCCCCTCCTCGCGCAGGTTTGCCAGGGCACGCTCAACGTTCCGCCAGGCGGTATTTTGGGTCAGTACCGCGCCGACCAGCACCTCAAAACCGGTATCAGCTGGCCACCAATGCTGCTCGCCATGGTGGGCGAGCAGCCTCTGCAATAGCCTGCGCAAACGCCTTTCCGTCAGCCCCGAGCAAGGAGGATGACGGCTCATGGCAGCGCTCACGCCTCCGAAGGGGTCACGGTCAAGGACTGGCCATGATATGCCCGCCCTTCGGGACCGAGCAGGCGCACAAAAGCGCCGGCCACTTGATGCGGCTGCGTCAGCTCCTCCGGGCGCTCAAAGGGGAATTCCTTCGCGCGTAGCTTGGAAGCGACGATGCCCGGATCGAGGCTATTCACGCACACACTGCTGCTCTCAGCGAGTTCTTTGGCAAGCACACGCATCAACCCCTCAAGCCCGGCGTTGGCCACAGTGTAGGCACCACCATAAGGTTTGCCCCCGCGCCCGCTGGCGTCGGTGGTCAACAGGATGGCTCCGCGATCGGAGTCCCGCAACAGCGGTAGGCAAGCTTGGGTCAGCATGAAGGCAGCATTGAGGTTAACCTGCAGGGTCTGATACCAAGCTTCTGTGTCATAGAGTTCGATCGGCGCCGGCTTGCCGAGCGCGGCAGCAGCGTGCAGGAGCCCATCGAGCCGGCCGAGACCTTCGCGGATGCGCTGGGCAACCTCAGGGAAATTATCGAAGCTGGCCCCTTCAAGGTTCATCGGGTAGATCGCCGGCTGAGGGCAGCCCTCTTCGACGAGGCGATCATAGAGCTGCTCGAGGGCCTTGAGTTCTTTATCCAGGATCACAACCGTAGCGCCAGCGGCGGCCAGACGCCGCGATACCGCCTCGCCGATGCCGCCAGTAGCACCGGTGACGAGGACAACACGCCCATCGAAGGCGCCTTCAGGGGGGTGATAGTCGGCGGAAATCAGCGTCTTCTCGGCCACGGCTCTCCCTCAGATTGTTATACTGTTTCGAACAAGGCTGTCACTCTACCGAGTAACCCTACTCAGGGCAAGGCAGCGTACCACCTTCCCTACCCGACAGGAGGCCCCTCTAGTTTTTGGTCCCTCCTGCCAAGCAAGGAAGGCGCCAAGGCTACGGACGGTGTCGGCTCAGGCGCCACCGTGCTCCGTCACAGCCTCCGCCTCCTTCCTATTACGGCGCCAGATATTGTAATTCAAGGCACCCGCGAAGCTGACCCAAAGCAGGTAAAAGGCGAACAGAAGGCCCGCCAGCCAATCCACGGTCAGGAATCCCGCGGTAGTCAGCAGCACAGCCAGCCACAGGCTCCCGAGGACCAAAAGGCCACCGAAGATGCGCTGCAGGCCGAAGAAAACCGGCGTCCACAGGGTGTTGAGAGCAATCTGCAAGGCCCACAGGGCCAACCCCAGGGTGACGATCTGGGTATTGGCGCCGGAGACTGCCACTCGCCAGGCAGCGATAGCGATGGCGAAGTAGAGCACCGTCCACGCCAGCGGGAACAGCCAGTTCGGCGGTGTCCAGCTCGGCTTATCCAGCTTGTCATACCACTGCCCCGGACCGAACATCGCACCGGTGGTGGCTGCCGCCATACAGGCGCCAAGGAACGCAAGAAAGGTTAATAGGCTCACTGCAGCCACTCCTTGATCTGCTCAAGCTCAGGCATAGAACCACTGTGGACCAGCTTCTCATCCACTACCACGGCCGGCGTGGACATGACACCGTACTCGACTAGGGCTTCCGGCCCCGTCTCTTTGTGGACTTGGGCCTCGACGCCAAGCTCGGCGGCCACCTGCTCGATACGCTCGGCGGTATTGCTGCACTTGGCGCAACCGCTACCTAACACCTTGATGTCTTTCATACCCCTATCTCCTAGTCCTTCGTGCCAACCATGATAACGAGGTGCCGAGCACCTCACACCCCAGCGAGCAGCAACGGCCCAACCCCATTCAGGATCCAGCCAGCCAGCGTGAAAGCAACCAGCAGCAGCATGAAGACGATGGCTAGCAACTGCCACTGCATCACCTGCTTGAGCAAGACGAACTCTGGGAAGCTCGCCGCCACGGTACTCATACAGAAGGCCAGGACCGTCCCGATGGGGACGCCCTGAAGGATGAGGCTCTCCATGACGGGCACGATCCCCGTGACGTTGGTGTAGAGCGGGATCGCCGCCACCACCGCAACAGGCACCTGCCACCAGGCACCACTGCCAAGGTGCTCCTGGATCCAGCCGTCGGGGACAAACCCATGTAGCGCAGCCCCGAGGCCGACCCCGATGAAGACCCACTTCCAGACCCGCGCAAAGATCTCGCGGACTTCTCGCCAAGCGAACTCATGCCGCTGCTGCATGGTTATCTTAGTGCCGTGCGCTGCACCGGCGGACGCAGCCCCGCCTTGCTCGCGTGCCTTGGCCAGGAACGGCTGCAGGTAGCGGTCAGCACGGATGGCATCGAGGAAGGCGCCACCCAGCACACCGACAAGCACTCCTACGGCGACATAGAGCACGGTCAACTCCCAGCCAAGCAGGCCCCAGAGCAGCACCACCGCGACCTCGTTAATCATTGGCGAGGTCAGCAGGAAGGCCATGGTGACACCGAGCGGGATACGCGCCTGGGTGAAGCCAATAAACAGCGGAACGCTTGAGCAAGAGCAGAACGGTGTCACCGCACCGAAGCCCGACCCCAGCAAGTAGCCGAATACCCGGGCCTTTCCTGCCAGGAAGGCACGCACGCGCTCGACGTTCAATGAGGCACGGGCTAAGGCGATCACATAGATCAGGACGACCAACAGGGCGAAGATCTTGGTCACGTCCTCCACGAAGAAGTGGGCGGCATCACCAAACGGTGTGTCGGCTTCCACCCCAAGCACCTCGTAAACAAGGAGGGTGGCGAAATCAGCAAAGATCTCCAGCATAGCCAAGACTCCATCGACAACGGATCGCCATTTTTATATACGTATAGCCATATATCAAACCAGGATCGCTTCACGCAGGTCGGCCCCGCCCCCTACGATAGATATACAATGCTTCCAAACACCCCCAATCGCCGCCGCCAGGAGGGAGCAGCACCATGGAAATCGCCGGTGAGACCCATCGGGGCCACATCCGCCCTCGCAACGAGGACCGCATCGACTGGGATGAGGACGCTGGCGTAGCGGTTCTCGCTGACGGCATGGGCGGCCTGCCCTATGGGCAGGAGGCAGCCCGCCTAGCCGTGGAAGCTGTCATCCGGATTGCCCAGACGCACCACGGCAGTGATCACACTTGGCTGGAGTCCGGCGGTGATCCGGCGGACCTCGTCCAGCTGGCCAACCGTGCCGTACTCTCCTATACCGAACGCGACCGACGCTACGAGGGGATGGGCACGACCCTGGCCCTGGTCTGCGCTGCTCCGGATGAGGTGGCGATCGCCCATGTGGGCGACTCTCGGGTGTACCGTTTCCAGGAAGGGGCGCTGGAATGCTTGACCCAAGACCACACCCCTGTCCAACAGGCCTTGGCAGCTGGAGCGATGAGCGAGACCGAGGCCCGGCGCTCACCGGAGCGTAATGTCCTGGAGCGCGCGCTGGGAGCCGTCACCTGGGCAGAGCCGGATGTCCATCGGTTGCCAAGGCGCAGCGGCGACCTCTTCCTCCTCTGCTCGGACGGGCTCACCGAGCTAGTCGATGAGGAAAGGATCCGGACAATACTCACCGAGGGAGCGGACCACTCCTCTTTAGCGGAGCGGGCTCACAAGCTGATCGAGGCCGCGCTAGACGCCGGCGGGACCGATAACGTCTCGGTCATCCTGGCCCGGACCTAGTCCAGGGCGAGGCCCACACCGGCCGGGCACCAAAAGCCACAGAGTGCGGGAGCACTGCAGCACGGCTTAGTAGCAGTGCTGGCGAGCGCCGCCGTCGGGAAGGTGTACCTGGGCTACTGCCTTAGCGTCGGGCCTTTTGCCGCTTGCGCTTCTTATCCAGCTTCTTCGCATGATGGATGACGCGCTGCCGTCGCCGACGCTGCCGTTCCGTGAGCTGATTCGCCCTGTCGGCGAAGGGGTTCTCGTTAGTACGGCACTCGATCCGCACGGGGGTACCGTGCAGGTCAAAAGCGTCACGGAAGAAATTTTCAAGGTAGCGCATATAAGCCCGGGGCAATCGCTGGGCCTGGTTGCCATGGACCACGATCACCGGAGGGTTATACCCCCCCTGATGGGCGTAGCGCAACTTGATGCGGCGCCCTCGCGACAACGGCGGCTGGTGGTTAGCGAGCGCTTCCTGAAGGACCTCGTTGAGCTCAGGGGTTGGCAAATCGCGGTGCGCAGCCGCGTGGGCGCGCATGACGGAGTCGGGTAACAGCCCCACCCCGCTACCGTGCAAGGCTGAAACCAAATGGCGACGAGCGAACCCGAGAAAACCGAACCGCAAGTCCAGGTCACGCTGGACCTTCCGGCGCTGCTCCGGCTCCAGGCCATCCCACTTATTGATGACCAGCACCAAGGCACGACCAGCCTTGAGCACATGCCCTGCCAGACGAGCATCTTGCTCCGTGATCCCTTCCCGGGCATCGGTTACCAGCATGACCACGGAAGCACGCTCGATGGCCTCAAGGCTCTTGACCACCGAGAAGCGCTCCACCGTCTCATGGGCGCGGGAGCGACGACGTACACCAGCGGTATCGATGAGGGTATATCGCTGCCCATCGTGCTCAAAGGGGATCGCTATACAATCCCGGGTTGTGCCAGGCTCATCATAGACAACGACCCGCTCTTCTCCCAGGAGGCGATTGATGAGCGTGGACTTGCCGACATTGGGCCGGCCAAGAACGGCAACCGGGATGCCCTCTTCCTGACTCCCGCCCCCTGCCTCGACGGGCGGCAGCAGCATGAACAAGGCATCCAGCAGCTCGCCGACACCACGCCCACGGGTGGCGACGATGGGGCGAACTCGCTCCAGCCCCAGGGCATGGAACTCGCTAGCAGCCACCTCAGGCTCCAGGCCATCGGTCTTGTTGACCGCCAAGAAGACCGGCACCGAGGCGCGGCGCAACTCAGCAGCGATCTCCTCATCACCAGCGGTCACTCCCACTGAGCCATCGACGAGCATAACCACAGCGTCGGCATCCTCGATCGCCGAGCGAGCCTGCTGATGCATGCGCGCACCGACACCCTCGGGCTCCTCCCCCATACCCCCGGTATCCACCACCACGGCATGCTCCCCTTTATGGTGGACCACCCCATACTGGCGATCGCGGGTCAAGCCGGCATAATCGGCCACCAACGCGTCACGGCTCTCGGTGAGACGGTTGAACAAGGTCGACTTGCCGACATTGGGCCGACCGACCAGGGCAATAACGGAAGACATCGGGGTTCCCCGCGTTGACTGAGGATATCTACTCACGCATGGAGCGGCTGATACGGCGGGGATTATAACGGAAGGGGCAATGGTCCGTGGCCATTGCCCCTTCTAGTCGGCTTAGACGGCTAGATCATGGCGTCGATCTCGCTACCACCGCCCTCCCCTTCCTCCAGGCTACCTTCGGCATCGTAGCTAGCGGCACTCTCCCCCTCCTCCGAGGATTCCGTGCTACTGCCACCCGAATCACCGCCTAGGGCCTCGGAGAGTTCCACGGTGTCCGCACCACCACTGGCGGCTCCGCTCGCCTCGGTGGCGTTATCGGTTTGCTCTTGCTGCTCCCCGGCAAAAGGATCCCCCTTGCTGCCGGTCGACGGCGGCTGCATGCTCTGAGCGGATGCCCCGCCGCTGACTCCTCCAACTGAAGACATTCCCACCTCCTGCAAAGATGCTCGCGCATCGGGCTCTCTCTCTACCGATCCGGCAACTCCTTGCCGGTTCCGGCAAATGGACACCGGGGCGCTGGCGATATTCGTAGCAATCTACCGCCAATCGCACCGGCGACGCCCCGGATAGACATGGACCTGCAACTCGCGTACCGAGCTTTCGGTCTGATGCGCCATCCTTAACCCAAGATAGCGTCACCACAGCCGGAAACTGAACCCCCTCAAGAGGCTGAGGAGCGGACCGAGCCAGCAACGGCAACACCCGCCTGCTCAGAACCGCTACCACGCTCACGGAAGTGTTTCTTGTTGAGGCGCAGAACCAGCAGGATGGTGGCAAGCTGCACGGCCACAGCAATCGCCGTCAAAGACCAGTAGACCACCCCCTGCGGCTCGATCACCTCGTGCTTGGCCAGACCCACGTTGGTGAAGAAGTGGATCATCACCGCCAGCGCCACGCCCGGGCAGACCAGCGTGTAGGAGCCAGGTGAGCGCTCGGGACCGAAGACAAAACGCTGGAAATAACGGTAACGGCGCATGACCACCCACCCGAGCATGCCAAAGGCCAGCTGGGTGACAAATAGATAGCCAAGCACGCCCAACGTCTCCACGCCACCGGCCTCGGTGCCGAAATGGACCTCAAAGGCGTGAGTCTGACGCACCAGGGTGATGCCAATGATCGTCAGGATTGGGATCCCTAGCCACAGGCTCGGAGCAGAGACGGCATCAGCGCTTTGCTCCAGCATGGCGCGAATGCCTAGCACCAGCATCACCGCACCGATGAGGATGCCGCTAATCATGAAAAAACTCGAAAGGAGCAGGCTGACCACAGCGGTCGCCGGCGTAGCGCTCATCGCTGCCGGCGCGGAGAGACCGACGCCGACCATCACCAGCGTAAACGCCGGCAAGGTCTGCGACAGGCTGTTATCCGCTACCAAGTCATTGTGCCCCTCGGTCAGGCCGCGCCCCAGGTAGTCCCCAAGCAGGCGTAACGCCCAGAGCCCGACAACCAGGAAGGCAGCCATGGCCAAGGGGAAGAGCCACTCGACGATCGACCAGAGCCCGGGGACAAAAACCAGACCGACCACGAAGGCGACGTTGATCCCCATGGCCACTGCCAGAGGCGCTGCCAGCAGCCGGATCTCGGTACGCGCCCCGTGCATCTGCCGATACGCTTCAGTTCGCAGGAAGCCACGATGCTCGCGGATGTTCCAGAGCAGCAGCCGGTAGTGCATGAAAGCGAAGAAGACGATCCCGGCCCAAGCGAGGCTGATGGCCGTTTTTATACCCGCCCCACCTTCCGAGAAGGCCGCCATGATAGCGCTGAAATCGGAAACCGGCTTGTCCGGATGGGGCACCCAGAACATCAGCCACAGGAAGAACGAGACCGTCAAACCGCCAGCGCCGAGGGCGGCGAGCCAGTACAGCGGCGAATAGCTGTGACCGAGATGACGTGGCATGCGGTAGAGCATGATCCCTCCCTTCGTTTGTTCGCAGTCCGGCAGGGGCCGGCCAATGAATCAATAATATTGAATATATTGGACTATACTATACCCCCCACAGGCACACGTCAAAAGGCAGGTCGAGCGCTACAGCAGGCACAGGGCAAAGACGTGTTATGATTCTTGCTTGCCCTCGATACGCGCAAAACACGCACAATGGCCGGAAGAGACAGTTAGCTATGGGATTCCTGCAGAACAAACGTATCCTCGTGGTCGGAGTCGCCAGTGACCGCTCCATTGCCTGGGGCATCGCCGAGGCCATGCACGCGCAAGGGGCCGAGCTGGCCTTCACCTACCAGAACGAGAAGCTACAGGACCGCGTCAGCAAACTCGCCGCCTCTGTAGACAGCGAACTCGTCTTCCCCTGCGATGTCAGCTCTGACGAGGAGATCGAGTCCGTCTTCACCGACCTCGGCAAGCACTGGGCTGACGGGATCGATGGCATTGTCCACGCGGTAGCCTTCGCTCCGCGCGAAGAGCTCAGCGGCTCCTTCGTGGACAACACCAGCCGCGAGGGGTTTCGTGCCGCGCACGAGATCTCGGCCTATAGCTTCGTCGCCCTCGCCCGCTATGGCCGAGAGATGCTACGCCAACGCCAGGGCGCATTGCTGACGCTCACCTACCTGGGGGGCGAGCGGGCGCTACCCAACTACAACGCCATGGGTGCTGCCAAGGCCAGCCTAGAATCCTGCACCCGCTACATGGCAGCCGACCTTGGCCCGGAGGGCATCCGCGTCAACGCCATCTCCGCCGGGCCGATCCGGACCTTGGCAGCCTCCGGCATCGGCAACTTCAAGCAGATGATGACTTTCAATGAGCAAGCCTCGCCACTGCGCAAGAACGTCTCCACCGGCGAGGTCGGGAACGTCGGCGCTTTCCTGTGCTCCGATCTTGCCGCAGGTGTCACTGGGGAGATCATCCATGTGGACGCCGGATTCCATTGCGTTGCCCTCTCCGGCGCAGAGTTATAAAGCGAATCCCGCCAAGCCGTTATAGGCTATGGCGGGCCCCTCCCCTCCAAGGGGCAGTGCCTGGCCCTCCCTGCGAGGAGGAAGCAGGCTCCCCCCCTTAGCATGGAGGGGGCATTGACTGGAACCCCGGCTCCCGTCCTCGAAGGTCCAAAGGTCACGCACAGAAAGGCTTAGCTCACTCAGAGCCGATCCCGTGCAACCTCGATATCCGCCTCTGCCCGCAACGTCCGGATCAGGGCCTTGAACTCGGACTCACCGGCCATTCGCTGCAATTGCGCCCGGAGCTGCTCTTGCTCCTGCTCGGAGCCCCCTTGTGGATCTCCACGATCTACCTCGTCCAGACGCAAGAGTGCCATCGCGCCACCATCCAACTCTGCCAGCGCATATGCCCCCTCTTCCAGGGAGAAACCCCGCTGAACCACCTCCGCCGGATGCCCGCGATCGTCGCGATGGATACCGGAGGCCGAGAAAAGCTCGGTATCAAGATCCTCGGCAAGCGTCTCCAACGAGGTCTCGCCATCCCGCAGCTCGCCGAGCAACTCTTCCGCGTACCCGCGGGCTCGTTCGGCAGAGCGCTCGGCACGGATCTCCTCACGGATCTGCCCAGCTACCTCTTCCAGCGGCTTCGGCTCTTCCGGACGATGCTCACGAACCCGCAGCACGAGATAGCGGTGCTCCTCGAGCTGGATCAGATCGCTGTTATTGCCTGCTTCCAGGACCTCCTCGCTAAAGGCCTGCTCAAGCACTTCCGACCTACCGGCGAGGCCATCACCTTCGCCTTCTCCGTCCTGCTCGATCCAGTCGCTCGTCTCCACCTCCAGACCAAGCTGCGAGGCGGCTGGCTCCAGGCTGTCAGGATGCTCGAAGGCCAGGTTGCCGAGCTCTTCGCTGAGCTCGGCAAGCTCCGTACCTACGCGCTCGGCCAGCAGCTGCTCCTCAAGCTCCTCGCGCGCCGTCTCGAAATCGGGCGGATCCTCGGCCTCACCATAGCGCTGCTCGTAACGCGATCGCAGGTCTTCCTCACTGATCGCTGCCTCGTCGCGCAAATCCTCCAGCCCCAGCTCGACGTACGCCAAGCGCACCGCTTCCGGAGCCATATACGACTCTGTACGCTCCTCATAGCGTGCCTCGACCTCAGCCTCGTCGACTTGAACCTCCTCCTGAAAACGTTCGGCTGGCACCTCTAGGTAGGCAAGGCTGCGAGTCTCATCCTGCAAGCGTACCAGCCGCTCCAGCTGAGAGGTGGTCACCAGGCTGCTGCCAAGAACCGCCTGCTCGAACTGCTGGCCCTTCAGGTCCTCACGCATCAACCCTTCATACTCCTCCGGAGTCAGGCGATTGCGCTCAAGCAGTGCCTGATAGCGCTCACGCGAGAACTGCCCCCCCTCATGGAAAACCGTCTGCCCTCGAATGGCCTGCGCTAACTCCTCATCACTCACCCGCAACCCCTGCTTCTCCAGATACCCCTGGAGAACAGCCTCGTCGATCAGCTGCTCCAGGGCTTCGCGGCGCAAAGATGCAACATCGAAGCCGTCGTCCGGCAGCTCACCGCCGAAGAGCTCACGCAGTCGCGCCCGTTGACGCTCTACCGCTTGCTCGACCTCCGCTCGGGGGATCTCTTCACCATCCACGCGGGCTACGACTGCTTCACTCGATCCCCCGCCAAAGTACTCATAGCCGCCCATGAAGAGGAACGGCAAGGCGATCAGACCAATGATCAGCCAAGCAATCCAGCCCCGGATACCGTCTCGAATCGCCTGAAGCATGCTCTCTACCGTGTGCGCTGCCTGAGAACAGGTTCTAGCATACAAAAAAGGCGCCTCAAGGGCGCCTTCTTGGATTGGCTGATACCTCAGCCATCAACTTATTGGCGGAGCGGACGGGACTCGAACCCGCGACCTCCGGCGTGACAGGCCGGCATTCTAACCGACTGAACTACCGCTCCGTAAGTATGTGGATGATTGTATGCGTCGTCGCGTCTTTATGTCTACCCTTTCCGGGTATGGTGCGGTTGAGGCTCTTTGCTGAAGGCCGTCAGCTGCTGACCCCTTACCGCACTTCGTAAGAAGGCGGCACTCTAACACCCCGGATCCGGCCTGTCCACACCCGAGCCAAGATCAGCCGAGCGCCCCGCGCCGAGAGCGCCGCCTCCACGTTTTCAGCACCGAAGCGCATTAACCGCTTCCGGCGCTCAGCCACGATGGTTTTGCCTATAAAGGCGATCAGCTGCTAGAGCCCTTTGCCGAGGCTTCACTCGCAGCACGGCTGAGGTACTCGGCTAGCGCCTCATGACCGGCCTCTTCGGCCTCCTCGATCGGGGTACGCCCGTGGGCTGACTCCTCGGCCGCAGGATCGGCCCCGCCCTCGATCAGCCGCTCGGCAAGCGCCTGCTCCCCTTTCCGGGCGGCCAGGTGCAGTGCCGAAAGCCCCGTCTCGTCCGCCGCCTCTGGATCCGCGCCACGATGCAGCAGCCATTCGGCCATCTCCGGATGCCCCTTCTGAATCGCACGCATCAACGCGGTAGTCCCGCACGGCTCCTCGGCATCGACGTCGGCACCGAGGGCCAGCCATAGCCTCGCCTGCCACATGTCGCCCTCGTAGGCTGCCGCGATCAGTGGCGTACGGCCATACATGTCGCGCTCCTCCGGGTTCGGTAGCCCGACCCAGTTGACCAAGGCGATGCCTGCCAGCACCACGGCCAGCACCCGCATAGGGTGATCCGCGACCTGTCTCTTGATCCATGCCGTCATCCTTATACTTGACCATCTTCTTCATCGTCATCGTGCTCATGCTCGTGGGTATGTGTCTCTGGTGGGAGCCAAGGCAGCGTGCCCTCGCAGTACTTGCGCACGGCCATCTCTGGATCGGTCTCGCTGGTGGCGATAGCCTCCACGCCATGGTTCGCCATACGATGGACAAAGTTCGGCCCCATGCTTGCAGCGATCACGACGTCGTAGTCGTAAATCGGGTGCCCTGGGACGTTGCCCCAGTGATGCAAAGTCTGATCCTTGGGCAACTCGAGGCGATCGATTAGCTCGGGCTCCTTGCCCGGCTCCGCGTCGTAGATAAAAAAACGCCTTGTCCGCCCCGCGTGGGGCGTCACAGTGCGCCGGTTCTGGCTCGCTACTGCAATCCGCATAAAAGAAAACACCTCCTCGACAGAAAACTCATCCCTCCAGGCCCTCGCGAAGAGAGAACCAGGTGGCCTCACCCGTGCTACGAGTCGTGAGCAGCTGCTCACCGTGACGCAGCACCAGCAGGGTGTTCGGCTCGAGCTCGTTCCAGGGCTCATCGCTGAGCGGATGCGTAGCTACTAGCCGCACCCGCTGGCAACAACCGGCCTCTTCACAAGAACGCTCCAAGATGTGCATGCGGGTATGCGCATGCACGATCAGGTCGACCCCATCACTCAGGAGGAAATTAAACTCACTCCCGGGATTGAGGGCATTGACCACCGGCAGCAGATGATCCACCCAGCGTTCCGGGCGAGCTTTCTGTGCCGCCGAAGGGCCGTGCGCCAGTGCATCGAGCAGGAAGCAAAAAGCACGCTCAGAGTCCGTCTCCCCCAGTGGCTGGAAGCGCCGAGGGTGACGCCGTTCGATATGCGGGAGCTTGCCGTTGTGCGCGAACACCCAGCACCGGCCATCAAGCTCCCGCTGGAAGGGATGCGTATTGGCCAAGCGACGCCCATGGGAAGAGGGATTCGCTCGGCGGATTTGGCTGAGGGCGACCCGACTGCGATAAGCGTACCCTTGTATGAAGCGTAACAATCGGCTGGCGTAGGCAGGCGCAGGCTCTTTGATCACCTGTGGCACCCAGTCCTCATAGAAAGCCACGCCCCAGCCGTCCGCATGAGGTCCCACTTGCCCACCGCGCGGGCGAAATAGCTCCAGCGACGTACTTAGAGCTGTTGGCTGGCGCGCGCTCATGGCCAAGAGCTCACACATCTCGGTGATCGCCTCCGCAGTTGCCCCACGACACAGCTACCTTAAAACAAACTATTTTTTTATTGAACGTAATCTGGTTGGATAGGGATGTCAAACCCCTAGCTGCCACGACACCAAGGAGGAGCAATGCGTATGAACATCCAGCCCGTCGACCGGGTAGAGATCCTCACGCTGCAAGACAACTACATCGACATCGTCGCCCGGGACGACACCGAGGTGGTCCAGCGCGCACGCAGCCAACCCGGCTACTCTCTATCCGAGTCACTACGCGCTGAGCACGGCTTCTCGCTACTCGTGACCGTCGAGCGTGCGGGCCAGCGTCGCAGCCTAATCTTCGATTTTGGCTATTCATCGGATGGGGCTCGGCGCAACGCAGAAGCCCTCGGCGTCAATCTGCGCGAGGTAGAGGCAGCCGCCCTCTCCCATGGGCACTTCGACCACAGCGGCGGACTCGCAGACCTGATCAGCCATATCGCACCAGAAGCAGAGCTGGTCCTACACCCATCTGCTCACCGCCACCCACGCTTCAGCCTGCTCGCCAACGGGCAGCGAGCCAGCCTACCTCACAAGCTCGACGAACAGCTCGAGCGTACCGGCATCACGCCGACCGAAACCCGTGCGCCCTACCCGCTGCTCAACGGCGAGGTGCTCTTCCTAGGAGAGATCCCGCGCGTGACAGACTTCGAGCACCCGAGCGGAACCATGCTCTACGAGTCCGAGAGCGGGAGCCATGTGGACCGTTTCGAGGACGATACCGGCCTGGCTGTCAAGCTCTCTGATGCCGGACTGGTGGTCATCTCCGGCTGCGCCCACGCAGGGATCATCAACACCATCTACCATGCCCAGGAGCTGACCGGCGAACGACGGATCCATACCGTGCTCGGCGGATTCCACCTTACCGGCATGGACGAAGCCACGCAGATCCGGCCTACGGTCGAAGCCCTGAAAGCCCTTGAGCCGCAGCTTGTGGTGCCATGCCACTGTAGCGGACGTAACGCACAATTGGCCATCGAGCGAGCCATGCCCGAGGCCTTCACGCTCAACATGGTCGGCACCCGGCTGAACCTCGCTTGAGCCAGAAGAGGGGCGCCCACGCCCCCCTCTTCCGCAGCCCACACTTTCGGCTACGCTGGGGACCTGCGCCTGTGGGTTTACAAGGGACGGGAGAAGAAAAGCATGGCTGCACCTGAGCGACTTCCGCTGGAGCATCTTTACCATGCCTGCGACCCCGATCAGCTAGGCTTCCAGACCACCGAAGAGCTGCAGGGAATGAACAACCCACCGGGTCAGGAGCGAGCCCTGGAAGCCCTGGAGCTAGGGGCTCGGATGCAAGCGCACGGATTCAACCTCTTTGTCATGGGGCCGGATGGAGCCGGTAAGCTAGACATGGTCCAGCGCTTGCTGGGCAAGCGCGCCGCCGAGGAGCCTGCACCCTCGGACTGGTGTTACCTGAACAACTTCCGGGAATCTGTCCAGCCACGGTTGTTGCGCCTACCCCCTGGCCG
>JBKGYE010000026.1:0-21809 GCA_046546255.1 Halorhodospira sp.
CTCGTCTACGTTACCATCACACTACTGCCTATCGAGGAGATGTGCCTTTGGAGCTGATTGGACGCTGGCTACGCCGGACCTTCAACGACCCGCAGATCACGGCCTTCCTGCTGCTGCTCGTGCTCGGCCTGGGTGCGCTGATCATGCTCGGCAGTATCCTCGCCCCGGTGATCGCGGCCCTGGTGATCGCCTATCTCCTCGAGGGCGTGGTGCGCGCCTTCGAGCGTTTTGGTGTCCCACGGATGCTTGCCGTGGTGGTGATGATCCTGTTCCTGACCACCTTCCTGGTCCTGGTGCTGTTTGCCCTGATCCCGATGCTCTATCGGCAGGTGGGACAGCTGGTGGATCAGCTGCCGGCGATCCTGGCGCAAGGGCAGACGGTGCTTCTGCAGCTGCCGGAGCACTATCCACAACTGTTCTCGGAATCCCAGATCCGGGAGATGCTTGATACCGCGCGGCGCGAGATCACCGACTGGGGGCAGAGCGTGGTGACCTCGGTGACCGTGCAATCCCTGATGATCCTCGGCACACTGGTGGTCTATGCAGTGCTGGTGCCGTTCTTGGTCTTCTTCCTCCTCAAGGATAAGCGCGTGCTGCTGCAGTGGGCGAGCAATCACCTGCCTCGTCACCGCGCTTTCGCCTCCGAGGTGTGGGTAGATGTGGATCAGCAGATCGGCAACTATGTCCGCGGCAAGTTTATTGAGATCCTGATTGTCTGGGCAGTGACCTACATGACCTTCTCGGCCCTGGGGCTGCCTTTCGCCATGCTCCTTGCCGTGGCAACTGGTCTGTCAGTGATCATCCCGTACATCGGTGCCTTCGGGATGACGATCCCGGTGGCGTTGATTGCCTACTTCCACTTCGGGGTCAGCCAAGAGCTGGTCTATGTGCTGGTGGCCTACACGGTCATCCAGATCCTGGATGGGAATGTCCTGGTGCCGCTGCTCTTCTCCGAGGTGGTCAACCTCCATCCCGTGGCCATCATCATCTCGATCCTGGTCTTCGGCGGGATCTGGGGGTTCTGGGGGATGTTCTTCGCCATTCCCCTAGCTACCTTCATCCAGGCCATTATCAAGGCCTGGGTACGGCGGCGCAGGCCGCAGGATGACAGCTCCCTAGTGAGCGAGGAGGAGGAGCTGCTTCCGTGATGGGGAGGTGCCGCCATCCACGGTTTGCGGCATCATCCCCGGCGATAACCAGGGGAGGTGGCGGCCCTGCTTAGAGGACCTCGGAGGCGTAGTCGGCGAGTCGCGAGCGCTCGCCGCGGCGCAGGGTAACGTGGCCACTGTGGGGCCAGTCCTTGAGCCGGTCGACCACGTAGGTGAGGCCGGAGGTGCTCTCCGTCAGGTAGGGCGTGTCGATCTGGCCGATATTGCCTAGGCAGACGACCTTGGTCCCGGGGCCGGCACGGGTGATCAGCGTCTTCATCTGTTTGGCGGTGAGGTTCTGTGCCTCATCGAGGATGACAAACTTCTCCAGGAAGGTGCGTCCACGCATGAAGCTCATGGAGCGGATACGCACCCGGGAGTGGAGCAAGTCCGACGTGGCGGCGCGCGCCCAGTCGCCGCCGATGGTGTTCTCCGGGGCGCTGAGGACTTCCAGGTTGTCCATCAGCGCCCCCATCCAGGGCGTCATCTTTTCCTCTTCCGTGCCGGGGAGATAGCCGATCTCTTCGCCGATGGAGACGGTAGCTCGCGTGGCGATGACCTCGCGGTAGCGTCCTTGGTCCATCGTCTGCGCTAGTCCGGCGGCGAGGGTGAGCAGGGTCTTGCCAGTGCCGGCGGTGCCGAGCAGGGAGACCAGGTCGATCTCCGGGTCCATGAGCAGCTGCAGGGCGAAGTTCTGCTCCCGGTTCCGGGCACGCACGCCCCAGACGGCGTTGCGCTCGCGGTAGTCGGTCACGGGGGTGAGCAGGGCCTCCCCGGCCTCAAAGCCTCGGGTGATCCCCTCAAAACCGTCCTCGCTGTAGAGGCACTGGTTGACCCGCCAGTTGGCTTGCTCGGGGACCGGGACCCGGTAGCCTTGCCCTTCGGGACGGGATCGCTTCCAGGCCTCACAAGGGATGGGCTCGACCCCGGTGGGCAGTAGCTCGACGTCATCGATGACACGGTCGCTCTCATAGTCTTCGGCGGCGATTCCGGCGACCTGGGCGCGGATGCGCAAGTTGATGTCCTTGGAGACGAGGACCGGGGTCTGCGCCATCTGCTCGCGCAGGCGCTTGGCGGCGGCGAGGATGGCGGAGTCGCCACGGCCGTGACCCTCGATCTCGAAGAACAGCCGGCCTGAGGCCTCTCCCGGAGCGCCGCTGCCGAGGGGGAGGCCGTCCCCCAGTGCTCCCGGGGGGTGACCGGTCAGCAAGGCGTCGAGGAAACGGCTCGCCTGGCGGGCGTTGCGTGCGACCTCAGAGAGACCTTCCTTGGCGGCATCCAGCTCCTCGAGTACCGCCGAGGGTAGGCATACATCGTGTTCCTCGAACTGGAACAACGCCGTCGGGTCATGGACGAGCACGGAGGTGTCGAGGACATAGATGCGCACTGGTGCTTCTCGGCTCATCGTCTTCTCGCTCCCCTTGGCGCGACGGATGACAGCAGTGCCGCGACGGGCCAGCTACTTGGCCGGCTCCATGATGGCGTCCAGGTTGAACTGGTCGCAGAACTCCATGAACTCGTCACGCAGGGTGGCGATGTGCAGGCCAGCCGGGACGTCGATGCTCATCAGCACGGAGAACATCGGGGTGCCGGTGTGCGCTGCCGCGTAGCTCGCGGTGGTCAGATCGCGGATATTGATCTCGCGCTCGGCGAAGAAGTTGGCCAGCTCTGAGACAATACCCGGGTGGTCCAGGGCCACCACCTCGACGGTATAGGGCAGCAGATGCTCGCCACGCTCAGGGGGCGCGGTGCGGCGCAGGTGCACCTCTAGCCCCATACGGCGGGCCGAGTTGGGCAAGCTGCTCTCCAGCTTGGCTAGCTCGTTCCACCGGCCCGAGATCATGAGGAGGATCGCGAACTCGCCGCCGAGGACGCTCATGCGGCTGTCCTCGATGTTGCAGCCAGTCTCGGTCACGGCGCTGGAAAGCTCACGGACAATGCCCGGGCGGTCGTGACCGAGGGCGGTGATGACCATTAGGTTTTGCATCGCGCCGCTCGCCCTGTCCATGGAAGTGGGTGCGCGCGCAGTCTAGCACGGAAAACCGCCTAGAGCCCGGGGGACGTGGGCTGCTACGGTGGATCTTGCTTGGCGCCACGCAACCCGCTTAGTACCATAAGTACCTTCCTCAATGGTACGCGTAGCTCGATGACGGAGGTGGTGATGTTCCGCGGCAGCATGGTGGCGATGGTCACCCCGATGAGGGCGCAGGATGGGATTCGGGACGCCGTGGACAGGGAGGCGCTCAAGGGCTTGGTGGAGTTCCACATCGCGCAAGGCAGCGATGCCATCGTCGCCGTCGGGACAACCGGTGAGTCCGCCACTGTCGACTACGAGGAGCACCGTGAGATCATCCGCGCTACGGTGGAGGCTGCCGCCGGGCGCATTCCGGTCATCGGTGGTACCGGCGCCAATTCTACCTGGGAGGCCATTGATCTGACCCGTAGCGCCATGGAAAGCGGCTGCGATGCGGCGCTGCTGGTGGTTCCCTATTACAACAAGCCGAGCCAGGAGGGCTTGATCCAGCACTTCACGGCCATCGCCGACGCAGTGCCGATCCCGCAGATCCTCTATAACGTCCCCGGCCGTACCGGCTGCGATATGCTCCCCGAGACCGTCGAGTGGCTCTCTGATATCCCGAATATCGTCGGCCTCAAAGAGGCGCAGGGCACCGTGGAGCGTGCCGAGGAGGTGATCCGCCGTTGCGGTGACCGGCTCGATGTCTTTGCCGGCGATGACTTCAACGCTCTGGGAATGATGCGGGTCGGCGGCAAGGGCGTGGTCTCCGTCAGCGCCAATGTGGCCCCACGCCAGATGCACGACCTTTGCGCTACGGCGCTCGCGGGCGATATGGACAGGGCTGAGGCCATCAATGAGCGTCTCACGCCGTTGCACCAGGCCATGTTCTGTGAGCCGAACCCCATCCCGGCGAAGTGGGGCGTGGAGCAGCTAGGGTTGATTGACGCCGGGTTGCGTCTCCCTATGACGCGCCTTACCGAGGACGGCCAGGCTCGGGTGCGCCAGGCCATGGCCGAAGCTGGTCTGCTGTGATCAGGCTGCGTCTCGCTAGTGCCGCTGCCGCGGTGCTCCTCGGGAGCCTGCTGCTTGCAGCTTGCGCCTCGGAGCCGCTGACCCGGGATGAGGTTGACGGTCCAGAGGCGCTCGTCATCCCGCCGGATCTGATTGGTGAGCAGGACCTGGAGGGTGCTGACGCAGAGGCCGAAGAAGGGCAGGAGGAACGCTCGGAAAGGGGCGGGGAGCTTCCTGTGGACGTGGCTCAGACCGTACCCTCAAGGCTGGTCGAGGAGGGGCCGCGCCTGGAGCTCGAGATGGGGCTGAACGAGGCGTGGCGG
The DNA here is from genome assembly GCA_046546255.1 of Halorhodospira sp. Lineage (GTDB taxonomy): Bacteria > Pseudomonadota > Gammaproteobacteria > Nitrococcales > Halorhodospiraceae > Halorhodospira. The sequence continues at coordinate 4,500 of JBKGYE010000026.1, forward strand.
GCGACTGGCTCGGCGCTGGATCGGCTCGAGTTCACGGTGCTCGAGCGTGTGCGCGACGACCTCCGCTACGTGATCCGCTACGCGCCGCGCGCCGATGAGGAGATTGAGCAGCCCGGGCTGTTCGCACGCTGGTTTGGCGGCGCCGAGCGTATTGATACCGCCCCGCAGCGCTACCGTATTCAGCTCGATCAAGACGATGATGCGCAGGTGACGGTGCGCGTGGATGACCGCGAGGGCGATCCAGCTCCCGAGCCCATCGCCGAGCGCCTCCTGACCCTTTTGGATCGGCAGCTTTACTGACCATGCTACAGATCCCCGGCAAGCGAGCCCTTTCTTCCTTTCGCCTGAAGAAGCTGCTTGAGCGCTTGCACCGCCGCTGCCCCACGGTGCGCGGGGTGGATGCTGAGCACGTTCACTTCGTTGCCCTCGCTCGTGCGCTGGGGGAGGTGCAGCAGACCGTGCTCAAGGAGCTGCTCGACTACGGGGCCGACTACCCGGCGCCACCGGCAGTCGAGGGCGAGACGGCGACATTCCTGGTGGTGCCACGGCTGGGAACCGTCTCGCCGTGGTCGAGCAAAGCGACCGATATCGCCCACAACTGTGGGCTCACTGACATCGAGCGCATCGAGCGCGGCACCCTGTACCACATCACCAGCACTGGTGCGCTGGCAGATGAGGATCGGCAAGCGGTGGTTGAGGTGTTGCATGACCCACTCACTGAGGGGGTGCTCGATGAGCTTGAGGAGGCGGAAGCCCTTTTCCGCGATCGCCAGCCGCGGCCGCTGACCGAGGTGGATCTGCTCAGTGGCGGTCGCCAGGCGCTGCTTGCCGCCGACGCCGAGCTGGGTCTGGCCCTGGCCGAGGATGAGGTTGACTATCTGCTCGATAGCTATGCTGGTTTGGGGCGTAACCCCACCGATGTCGAGCTGATGATGTTCGCCCAGGCAAACTCGGAACACTGTCGGCACAAGATCTTCAATGCCGACTGGATCATCGACGGTGTCTCCCAGCCGCGCTCGCTGTTTGCCCTGATCCGCCGTAGCTATGAGATGCGCCCGGATGGCGTGCTGTCAGCCTATAGCGACAATGCCGCGGTGATGGCTGGTCATCAGGCCCGTCGCTTGCTTGCCACCCGCGATGGGGCCTACCGCGAGCATGAGGAGCGGGCCCACCTAGCGATGAAGGTGGAGACCCATAACCATCCCACTGCCATCGAGCCCTTTGCCGGGGCTGCTACCGGTGCTGGCGGCGAGATCCGCGATGAAGCGGCGACCGGGACAGGCGGCTGCAGCAAAGCTGGGCTGACTGGCTTCTCGGTCTCCAATCTGCGTATCCCTGGCTTCGAGCACCCGTGGGAGGGAGACGAGAGGCGGCCTCGGCGTAACGCTTCACCGCTGGCTATCATGCTCCAGGGGCCGCTAGGGGCCGCCGGTTACAACAACGAGTTCGGCCGGCCCGCGTTGACCGGCTACTTCCGGGTCCTTGAGCTCGCCACACCGGCTCCGGGGGGCGGTGAGCAGGTGCGCGGCTATCACAAGCCGATCATGATCGCCGGCGGCATGGGCCATATCCGCGAGATGCATGTCCACAAGCGCGACCTGCCGATAGGTACGCCAGTCGTGGTCCTCGGCGGGCCGGCGCTGCTGATCGGGCTCGGCGGTGGCGCGGCCTCTTCGGTGGCCAGTGGCAGCGGAGACGAGTCCCTCGATCTCGCCTCGGTGCAGCGCGATAACCCCGAGATGCAGCGCCGTGCTCAGGGGGTTCTCGATGCCTGTACGGCTCGGGGGAGGGAGAATCCCATCCTCTCGATTCATGACGTCGGTGCCGGTGGGTTGTCCAATGCCATCCCCGAGATCCTCGACGACGCGGATCGCGGTGGCCAGATTGAGCTACGCACCGTGCCCATCGACGATCCGGGGATGTCGCCGCTGGAGATCTGGTGCAACGAATCACAGGAACGCTATGTCCTCGCCGTGGATCCGGAGCGGCTCGAGGAGTTCGAGGCCTTGTGCCTTCGCGAGCGTTGCCCCTATGCGGTGGTTGGGGAGACCACCGAGGCCCGCGAGCTGGTTGTCGGTGATGGCTACTTTGATAACACCCCGGTCGACCTGCCCATGGAGCTGTTCCTCGGCAAGCCGCCGAAGATGCTCCGCGATGTGCGTCGCCAGCCAGCCCCGGCCCACCCCTTGGCGCTTTCGGGTGTGCGGGTGGCCGACGCCCTGGAGCGGCTCCTGTGCTTGCCCACGGTGGCTTCCAAGGAGTTCCTCATCACCATCGGGGATCGCACGGTGACCGGGCAGGTGGCGCGGGATCAGATGGTAGGCCCCTGGCAGGTGCCGGTGGCCGACTGTGCCGTAACGCTGGCCGATTATCGCGGTTACACCGGTGAGGCCATGGCCGTCGGCGAGCGGCCGACGGTGGCCATCCTCGATGCCCCCGCTTCAGGCCGCCTGGCTGTGGCCGAGGCGCTGACCAACCTGGCCGCCGCCCCGGTTGGGCGGTTGCGCTCGGTGAACCTCTCCGCGAACTGGATGGCTGCATGCGGCGGGCAAGAGGGGGAGGAGGATGCCGCCCTCTACGATACCGTGGCCGCTGTCGGGCGCGATCTATGCCCGGCACTGGGCGTCGCCATCCCGGTAGGGAAGGATTCCCTGTCCATGCGTACGGTCTGGGAGGACGCGGAGGGGCAGCAGGCGGTAACGGCGCCGGTCTCCTTGGTGATCTCCGCCTTCGCGCCGGTATCCGATGCGCGCCGAGCCGTGACGCCGCAGTTACAGCCGGACCCCGAGAGCGTCCTGTTGGCGGTGGAGCTCAGCGGTGGTCGTCATCGTTTGGGTGGCTCCGCATTGGCGCAGGTCTACAGCCGCCTGGGCGAAGAGCCTGCGGACCTGGATGATCCCGAGGCCCTGCGCTGGGCCTTCGATGCCGTGCAGGATTTGCTCATTGAGGGCCGCGTGCGGGCCTACCACGACCGTTCAGACGGTGGCCTGCTGGTCACGCTTTGCGAGATGGCCTTCTCCGGCCGTTGCGGGCTGGAGGTTGACCTCGATGCTGTCGCTGGCGACGGCCCGGAGGCTCATCTAGGCGCCGCCTTCAGCGAGGAGCCGGGGTTCGTGCTGCAGCTCGACGCAGCCGCGGCGGAGGCCTTCGAGGCGAGCTGCGTTGGTGCCCCGGCAGGGGTGCGGGTGCGGCGTCTCGGTCAGGCTCGTGACGATGACCGGATCGTCGTCCACGGGGCGGGGGCGGTGCTCCTTGACCGACCGCGACGTGAGCTGCACCGGCTGTGGGCCGAGACCAGCTACCGCATGCAGGCCCTGCGTGATGATCCTGCGTGCGCTGACGAGGCCTTCGAGGCGGTGCCAGCGAGTGATGACCCCGGGCTCACGGCGACCCGGCTGACCTTCGATCCTGCCGAAGACGTGGCGGCCCCTTGGGTTGCTACCGGTGCCCGGCCGCGGGTGGCGATCCTGCGTGAGCAAGGGATCAACGGTCACGCTGAGATGGCGGCCGCCTTTCAAGCCGCTGGTTTCGAGGCGGTTGATGTGCATATGAGCGACCTTCTCAGTGGCGGTGAGGATCTGCACGGCTACCACGGGCTCGCTGCCTGTGGCGGTTTCTCCTTTGGCGATGTGCTCGGGGCCGGGGGTGGCTGGGCGAAGAGCGTTCGCTTCCACGAGCGGGCCCGTGAGGCCTTCCAGGCTTTCTTCCATCGCCCGGATACCTTCACCCTGGGGGTCTGTAACGGTTGCCAGATGCTGGCCCACCTGCGCGATCTTATCCCTGGTGCCGGGGCCTGGCCGCGGTTTGTGCGCAATCGCTCGGAGCAGTTCGAGGCGCGCCTGGCATTGGTGGAGGTGCTCGACTCTCCCTCCATCCTGCTCCAGGGAATGGCCGGCTCACGCCTGCCGCTGGCCGTCGCCCACGGCGAGGGGCGGGTGGACTTCAGCATTGGCGATCCGGCAGCCGCGCGGCCAGCGCTGCGCTACGTTGATGGGCATGGCCGCCCCGCAGAGACCTACCCCGCCAATCCCAATGGCTCGGCGGAGGGCCTGACTGGCTTTACCAACGACGATGGTCGGGCGACCATCCTCATGCCGCATCCGGAACGGGTCTTCCGGAGCGTTCAGCATTCCTGGCATCCGGCGGCGTGGGGTGAGGACGGACCCTGGCTGCGTATATTCCGCAATGCGCGGGCTTGGGTCGGATGAAGCGGGTCCCCATCTCCCAGGGGAGACCACGACGGGATGGGGATGCATGCGCCCTCTGGCAGGTGTACTGATCCGGACACGGAGCTGTCGTCATCATCAGGAGGTCCAGCTTTGAGCACCAAGCCGCGAATCCGCACGGTGGTTTTCCCGGTGGCCGGTCTGGGTACGCGCTTCTTGCCGGCCACCAAGGCGAGCCCCAAGGAGATGCTGCCGGTGGTCGACAAGCCGCTCATCCAGTATGCGGTGGAGGAGGCCGTAGCCGCCGGTGCCGAGTACCTGGTCTTCGTGACCGGGCGCACGAAGCGTGCCATCGAGGACCACTTCGATACGGCCACCGAGCTCGAGCGAGAGCTCGAGGCCAAGGGCAAGGAGAAGCTCCTCCAGCTGGTGCGGGATACGGTTCCCAAGGGGGTGAGCTGTATCTACATCCGCCAGGGCGAGGCCCTTGGGCTCGGCCACGCTGTCGCCTGTGCCCAGCCTGCGGTCGGGCGGCAAGAGCCGTTCGGCGTGATCCTCGCCGATGATCTGATCAAAGCTGGCGATCAGGCCCCGGCGCTGGCGCAGATGGCTCAGGTCGCCGCCGAGCGTGAGGGTTCCGTGCTCGGGGTGGAGCGGGTGCCGAAGACCGAAACGGACAAGTACGGGGTCGTCCAGGGCGAAGTGGTCGAGGAGGGGGTTACGGCCGTACGCGGCATCGTCGAGAAGCCGGAGCCGGAGCAGGCCCCCTCGAATCTTGCCGTGGTGGGACGCTACATCCTTTCGCGTTCGATCTTCGCCCATCTAGAGCGCACCGAGCCGGACCATCGGGGTGAGATCCAGTTGACCGACGCCATCGCTAGGCTTATGGCCGAGGAGCCGGTCTACGCCTACGAGTATGCTGGTAAGCGATTCGATTGCGGCAGCAAGCTTGGCTATCTGCAGGCGACGGTGGCCTACGGTCTTGAGCACCCGGAGCTCGGCGCGGCCTTTCGTGCGTATCTTCAGCAGCTCGATCCCGGCGCTTGATCCGCTCTCGATGAGGAACGGTCGACCCCATGGCTCGTGCAATCCAGATCCAGGAAACCGGTGGCCCCGAGCGGCTTGAGCTCACCGAGGTCGCAGTCCCGGAGCCAGGTCCCGGCGAGGTCCGCCTGAACCAGTGGGCCTGCGGTGTTAACTTCATCGACTGCTACCACCGCAATGGCCTATATCCTCTGCCGCACTTGCCTCATGGCCTCGGCGTAGAGGCCTGTGGCGAGGTCGAGGCGGCAGGGCCGGGCGTGCGTGAGGTCCAGCCCGGTGACCGGGTCGCCTATGCTGCCCCACCGCCTGGTGCTTACGCCGAGCAGCGTGTGGTTGCCGCCGAGCGGCTGATTCCGGTCCCGGAAGAGGTGGAGGATGCGGTCGCAGGCGGGACCACACTGCGTGGCCTGACCGCGTGGTTCTTGCTGCACCGTACCTTCCAGGTCCGCCGTGGACACATCCTCCTAGTGCACGCCGCAGCCGGTGGTGTGGGGCTGATCCTCTGCCAGTGGGCGGACTATCTTGGCGCGACGGTGATCGGCACGGTGGGCGATGAGGAGAAAGCGCAGGTAGCCGCCGAGCATGGCTGTCACCACCCTATTGTCTATACACGGGACGACTTCCGCGAGAAGGTGGCGGCGATCACCGGTGATCGGGGGGTCGATGTCGTCTACGACTCGGTGGGGGCTGCGACTTTCGAGGCCTCGCTGGATTGCTTACGCCCGCGGGGGGTGATGGTTAGCTTCGGCAATGCCTCGGGGGCGCCTCCTGCCATTGAGCCGGGTCAGCTGGCTCAGAAGGGCTCCCTCTTCCTGACTCGCCCGATCCTCTTCCATTACGTGGCCGAGCGACGGGATCTGCTCGAGGGGGCGGCGGCGTACTACGATGTCGTGGCCCAGGGGATCCTTGAGCCCCGGGTGGGGCGGCGCTATCCGCTCGAGAAGGCCGGGCAGGCGCACCGGGATCTGGAGGCGCGGGCGACCACAGGGGCCTTGGTGCTGGATCTGGGACGAGCCTGAGCCAGCTGCTGGTGGGCGGCGGTCCGCCGTGTTGCGGCCGGGGCTGGTGGCTACCAGGCGCCTTGCCGCTTCAGGACGTCGCTGGGGCCGAGGAGCGCTCCTGTGTGGGCAACGCCGTACGGCGTAGACGCAGGCTGTTGCTCACCACCAGCAGGCTCGATAGGCTCATCGCGCCCGCTGCCATCATCGGCGAGAGCAGGACGCCGAAGAAGGGGTAAAGGGCGCCAGCGGCTACTGGCATCAAGGTGACGTTGTAGACGAACGCCCAGAACAGGTTCTGCCGGATCGTCCGGAAGGTCTGCCGTGCCAGGCCTAGCCCCCGGGCTACGCTACGCGGATCGCCGGCCATGATGACCACGTCGCCGGCCTCGATGGCGACGTCGGTGCCGGTGCCCACTGCAACGCCTACGTCTGCACGGGCTAGCGCCGGAGCGTCGTTGATCCCATCACCGACGAAGGCCACCCTTCGCCCCTCGCTCTGCAGATCGCGGATGACCTGCTCCTTGTCTGCCGGGAGGACCTCTGCACGCACCTCACCGATGGCCAGCTCTGCGGCCACCGCTTCAGCGGTGGCACGGTCGTCGCCGGTGAGCATGACGGTGCGCAACCCCATCTGATGGAGCCCGGCCACAGCCTCGACGGCGCCTTCCTTGATCGGATCTGACACGGCGATCAGCCCAGCGAGCTCCCCTCCGATCGCTACGTACATCGGCGTGCGCCCGCCCTGCGCGAGCTCATCGGCGCGTTTCGCGAGAGGGGCGGGCACTGCGATAGCCAGCTGCTCCATGTAGCGCCGGGCGCCGATGGCGACTGCCACATCCCCGAGGCGGGCGTGGACGCCGTAGCCGGGTACCGCCTCGAAACCATCGACAGCTGCCAAGGACAGGTCGCGCTTACGGGCAGCGGCGACGATCGCCTCGCCCAGGGGGTGCTCGCTGCGAGCCTCTACGGCAGCGGCGTGCGCGAGCAGCTCATCGGCCTGCCAGCCGTTCTGTGGTTCCATCTCGGTGAGGGCCGGTCGCCCTTCGGTGAGGGTGCCGGTCTTGTCAAGGACGACGGTGTCAATACCGGCGGAGGCCTGGAAGGCGGCTCCGCGCCGGAAGAGGATCCCCTGCTCCGCGCCGCGCCCCGTTCCGACCATGATCGCCATGGGCGTAGCCAGCCCCATGGCACAGGGGCAGGCGATGAGCAGCACGGCAGCCCCCACCACCAAGGCGTGATCGAGGCCAAAGTCCAGCCCTGTCCACAGCAGCACAGCCGCCAGCGCGATCACGATCGCCCCCCAGACCACCACGCCAGCGATCTGGTCCACCAGGGACTGGATGGGGGGCTTGGAGGCCTGGGCCCCCTCGACCATGCGCACGATCTGTCCGAGGACGGTGTCGCCACCGACCCGTGTCGCGCGGAAGGTGAAGGCCCCGCTGCGGTTGACGGTCCCGCCGATCACATCGTCGCCGATGCCGCGGGCAGCGGGTATGGGCTCACCGGTAACCATGGACTCGTCTACATAGCTCGCACCCTCGACGATTTCGCCGTCCACAGGGAGGCGCTCGCCGGGGCGGACGAGGACCTGCTCGCCAGGTTGGACCTGCTCGATCGGTACCTCAAGCTCGACACCCTCGCGCTGGACCCGGGCCGTAGGCACCTGCAGCGACATCAGCCGCTGGATAGCCGCCGAGGCGCGGCCACGGCTTTTGAGCTCCAGGTAGCGGCCGATGAGGACCAGGGTGATGATCACCCCGATGGCCTCGAAATAGACCCCTCGCGCCTGCTCGGGGAAGAGCTCCGGGATCGCCAGGACGGCGGTGGAGTAGAGCCACGCTGCTGAGGCGCCGAGCATGACCAGGGTGTTCATCTCCGGCGTTAGCCGGCACAGTGCCGGTAGGCCGTGGAGGAAGAACCGCCGTCCGGCCCAGGCTAGCACTGGGGTGGCCAGGAGCCACTCCACCGCCTGCCAGCCACGCTGTGGCAGGAGTTCGGCCATGGCCTGCGCCAGGGAGGGCCAGAGCATGGGCCCCATGGCGATCCCCACCAGCGGCACTGTCAGCGCTGCAGCGATGAGCAGATCACGCCACAGCCCGAGGAGTTCACGTTCCCGGCCGGCGCTCTGCTCCGCATCTGACTTGCGTGGGGTCGCCCGGAAGCCGCCCTTGCCGATCGCCTCGGCGATGGCTTCCGGGGTGACACGGGCCGAGTCATAGGTCACGGCCGCACGCTCGGTGGCCAGGCTCACGGAAGCCTCGGAGACCCCCTCGAGACGCGTCGCGATGCGCTCGACCCGCGCCACGCAGGAGGCGCAGGACATGCCCTCGATACTGAACTCAGCACGTGCTTCCGCCAATTAGCTCCATCCTCGCACCCCTATGGATGCGCTAATCGTCAGTGACCATCCCACTGAAGCCTAACTCCTCTAGTCGCTCGGCGACCAAGGCAGGATCGGGGCGACCTTCCACGGTGGCTTCATCAGCCTCGGCGCTGACATGCACCACGCGCTCGACCCCGGGCAGGCTCTCCAGTGCCTCGCGGACAGAGGCCTCGCAATGGCCGCAACTCATTCCCTCAACCCGGATCTTGACCGTTTCCATTATTCGTTCCACCTCTCGTAAGACTGTGCTCGAGCCGATCCATCTTTCCGTGCAGCTGGCGAAGCTGTTCGAGCATCTCTTCGCGCTCGTCGTGGGCTTGCTGATCAGAGGCCTGCCGCTTCTCTTCTTCTTCCTCCCAGTGCAGGGACTGCATGCTATTGACGATTATACCGATAAAGAGGTTCAGCACGGTGAAGGCCGTCACCAGGATAAAGGTCACGAAATAGAACCAGGCTCCACCGTGCTCGGCCATCACCGGTCGGGCGATGGCTTGGGACCAGCTTTCCAGGGTCATGACCTGGAACAGGGTATACATGCTCGCCCCGATACTACCGAACCACTCCGGGAAGGTGTCGCCATAGAGCTCGGTGCCCATGACCGCGAAGATGTAGTAGATCAGCAGCAGTAGTACCCCGACCCAGCCGATGTTCGGTAGCGCCCGCAACAGGGACTCAATGATCGCTCGCAAGCGTCTCACCTGCGAGAACAGCCGAAGCAGGCGCAGGATGCGCAGGGCGCGCAGCACCGAATAGGGGCCGCTGTCCGGGAGCAAGGAGAAAATGACGATGGTGAAATCGAAAAGGCTCCACGGACTACGGAAGAAGTGCGGTCCCCATGCAAGGATGCGCAGGGCGATCTCCACCACGAAGAGGAAGATGATGACCTGGTTGATGGTGGGGATGAAGCCTCGGCTCCAGGCCACCAAGCTCTCGGAGGTCGCCAGGCCTAAGGTGATGCCGTTGAGGCAGATCACGGCGATGACGGTACCTTGGAACCAAGGGGCTTCCACCAGCGTCTGCAATCGGCGGCGCAGCTTCGAGAGGCTACCGCCGTCGTGGCCTCTTGAAAACGCCAAACTCGCCTCCATCCTTGCTCATAAGGCCGTCGAGCCTGTTCCGGCGCGGGGCCGATGAAACCCACAGTATACCGATACAGGAGGTGAAGCGTATGACCGCCATGCGTTATGATCCTTGGAATAACCTGCGCGAATTGCAGCAGGATCTAGACCGGATCTTCGGACCGGGGTCTGGCCGGCCGGGCGTGCTCAGTCGCTACAACGAGGACAACGGCGAGGCTGCCAGCAACTGGCTGCCGGCGGTGGATATCCGCGAGGATGAGAGCAACTACATCGTCGAGGTTGATCTGCCGGGCGTCTCCCCGGAGGAGATCGATGTGGCGATGGACAACGGCATGCTAACCATCAAGGGGCAGCGCCAATCCGAGGAGACCGACAGCGGTGCCGATTGGAAGCGCATCGAGCGTGTCCGGGGGACGTTCTTCCGGCGCTTTACCTTGCCGGAGAACGTGGACCCGGAAGGCATCCAGGCGCGGTCGCGCCACGGGGTGCTGGAGCTTACTGTGCCCAAGCGCCAAGAAGAGCCGTCCAAGCGGATCAAGGTCGAGGCCGCTGACGACTGATCCGCCCCTTCGGAGCGACACGCAACCCTTGGCCGCGGCACAGCCGCGGCCTTTTCCTTGTGCGCCGGGCACGCTGCTTTTGGCGATGAGGCGATGCTGGCGCATACTCACGGCATGATTCAGCAGGCGATTTCTCGACTTCGGATGGTGGCCATCGGCCTTGTCATCGCTGCGGTCAGTGCCTGCGGCGCCGGACCGCCCTCCGAGCAGTCACGCACAAGTCGTGCTGCCACACAGTGGCCGGACACCTACCCGTACCACCAGGGGCGCCCGGAAGGCGGTGAGGAGCAGATCCTCAGTGAGAAACGGGCGGCAGCAGCCGAGATGCGCAACCTCGGCCGCTCCGCCGAGATGGAAGACGCCCTCCGGGATCTGCGCCGCGGGATCCGCGAGGAGCGCGCGGAGACCCTCAGCACTTTTCCCGAGCTCTACGGCCGTGACGGCTGGCAGCAGCCCTAACGGCCCTAGTCGGGGTGGCCCCGCTGATGAGGGACGACCACTACCGGGCAGGTAGCATGCTGCAGGACCTGGTGGCTCACTGAGCCGAGCAGCAGGCCGGTGAAGCCGCCGTGACCGCGGCTGCCGACCACCAGCAGCTCGGCGTCCTGGCCGGCCTGATCGAGCAGCGTACCCACGATGCCGTGGCGCTCGGCATGTACGACCTCCTTGCGGACCTCGACCCCTTGGGGGAGTTCGCCGATCGCCTCAAGCGCCCGGTCCAGGATGTCATTGGCCTCCGCCTCCAGCTCCGAGGCGGCGGGAGCCACGAGCACGCCGAGGTCCGAGTCCAGGTAGCGGCGATCGATCACGTAGATCGCCCGGACCGGGCACTCGCGCAGGGCTGATTCCGCAGCTGCCCACGCCAGGGCGTGTTGTGCCCCTTCCGAGCCGTCCATGCCCACGACAATCGTGCCCATAAATCCCCCTTAAGTTGAAACACTGTCTTGCGGCGGACCGTTTCGATTATAGTCCACGCCTAGGCCTATCGGCACAGCTAAAGGGAAGGAGCAGCGGAATGAACGCTATTTGGCTAGCGATCGCGGTGCTCGCGCTCTACGTCTTCGGCTGGCTGTGGTATTCCCGCTTCCTCGCCGCGCGGATCTACCGCCTGGATCCTGGCTTCCTCACGCCAGCGCACCGCTACCGAGACGGTATCGATTTCGTCCCCACCAATAAGTGGGTCCTCTGGGGGCATCACTTTACCTCTGTAGCTGGGGCTGCCCCTATCGTCGGCCCGGCCATCGCGATGTACTGGGGATGGGGGCCAGCGCTGGCCTGGGTCGCGTTCGGTACCGTCTTTGCGGCCGGGGTGCACGACTTCGGCGCTCTGGTGCTCTCTGTCCGCCACCGCGGGCAGTCCGTGGGTACCATGGCCAACCGCATCGTCGGCCGGCGTGCCAAGTTGCTGTTCCTGTTCATCATCCTGATCCTAATCCTGATGGTGAATGCGGTCTTCGCCTGGGTCATCGCCAACCTGTTCATCAACAACCCCGCCGCGGTCCTCCCCGTGATCCTGCAGGTGCCAGTGGCCATGTGGATCGGCTACAAGATCCTGCGCCGTGGCGAGCGTCTGCTGGTGCCGTCATTGATCGCGCTGGTGATCATGTACGGCACGGCGGTGCTGACCAGTAATCTTGAGTGGCTGCAGATCGATCTGGTTCGCTGGTTCGGCGGCGAGGGCGCCACGACACCGATCCTTGGCCTGGAGGCCACGCCGGCGAGCTTCCTGGTCTGGATCCTGGTGCTGCTCAGCTACGTCTACTTCGCCAGCACCCTGCCCGTATGGAAGCTGCTCCAGCCCCGGGACTACATCAACGCCCAGCAGCTGATGGTCGGGCTAGGCATGCTCTACCTGGGGCTGCTGTTTCTGCAGCCGGAGGTTACCGCGCCGATCTATAACCAGGAGGCGACCACCTCCTGGTTCCCTCTGCTGTTCATTACAATCGCCTGCGGGGCTATCTCCGGCTTCCATAGCCTCGTGGCCTCTGGGACCTCCTCCAAGCAGCTGGACAAGGAGACCGATGCCCGCACCGTCGGCTATCTCGGGGCCCTTGGAGAGGGTGCGCTGGCGCTGATCACGATCATCGCGGTGGCCACCGTCTTCTCCGGCGCCGGTGAGTTCACCGACAGCTATGCTAGCTTCGCCCAGGCCGGCGAGGTAGGTGTGGGCAACTTCATCGACGGGGCCTCGCAGCTTGCTGGCGCCCTCGGGATCCCGGCGAACGTGGCGGCGACCATCGTGGCGTTGATTATTATCTGCTTTGCAGCCACCACCTTGGACTCGGCTGTGCGCCTGCTGCGTTATATCATCGGCGAGCTTGGCCACGAGTACGGCGTGAATAGCCTCACCCGGCGCCATCTCGGCACTGCCCTGGCCGTGGGCCTGACCGCGCTGCTCGTGCTGCTCCCGGATGGTGGCCAAGGGCTCGGCTCCGGCGGCTACCTGCTCTGGCCGCTGTTCGGCACCTCCAATCAGCTCCTCGCCGGCATCACGCTGATGCTGCTCTCCTTGTGGCTCTATCGGAAGGGGCGCAACCCGATCCCGACGTTGGTCCCGATGGTCTTTTTGTTGTTCATGACCACCTGGGCCATGGTGCAGCAGGTGGTTTTCGATTGGTCCGGGATGGGCGACGGCGAGGCCGAATGGCTCCTCTTCGTCCTGGGGGCCCTTATCCTCGGCTTCGCCATCTGGATCATCCTCGAGGCCGTGCGCTTGTTCCAGCGCCGTGATGAGCTCGAGGCCCTGAGCGATCCGGCGGATGAGTCCCCAGAGGCGGAACGGCGGTCGTCATGAGCGAGGATAAGCGTAGCTGGTGGGACCTGGTGCAGTATCTCCTGGATCGCTACGATGAGATGCTGCGCCTCGGTCATGACGCCGAGGTCAAGCGGGAGCTGCAGGAGCAGGAGGACATCATCATGCTCATGCTCCTCGGGGAGGCCATGGGTCTCCCCAACCCCGCTGCCTACTACACCTTGGAGCTCTATCCGGCGCTGATTGAGTCCTATCACGAATGGCACAAGCGGATGGGGATGGAGCACTCGCCGCTGGATCATATCCGCTGCTGCTAGGTCACGCGCCGCTCCTTGCAGGGGGTGGCCCTTGGCCGGGGGCACTCGACCGCCCGGTCAGCCTTGAGACTGCTTCTCGCTACTGGGAGCTTGTCACCATGCTCAGAGCGCCGATCCTCTTCTTCTCTGGCAAGGGCGGCGTTGGCAAGACGACCACCGCCGCGGCATACGCCCTTGCTGTTGCCGAGGCCGGCAAGCACGTCCTGCTCGTCTCTACCGATCCGGCCCACAACCTCGGTGATGCCTTTGCATGTCCGCTCAGCGGATCACCGACCCGGGTCGCCGAGGGCCTGGATGCTATCGAGATCGATCCGGACGAGGAGTGCAGCCGCTACATCGAGCAGGTCAAGCGGAATATCCGCGCCACGGTGCGCTCGACGATGATCGAGGAGGCAGAGCGGCAGATCGATATGGCCGGTCGTGCCCCTGGTGCCTACGAGGCTGCCCTGTTCGACCGCATGGTTGCCATCCTCCTCGAGGATGCCCGCCCTGTGGAGGCCGACGGCTACGATCAGGTGATCTTCGATACCGCTCCGACTGGTCACACCATCCGCCTGCTCACGCTTCCCGAGCTCATGGGGGCCTGGGTGGATGGCCTTCTGCGCCAGCGCAGCGCGCACAACCACGAGCGCTCCCAGTGGCTGGGGGATGGCGAGGTACCCGAGGACCCCCTCTATGACTTACTCAGCGAGCGGCGCCGGCGCATCGCCCAGGTCCGCGACCTCATGCTTGACCCAGCGCTGACCGCCTTCGTTTTCGTTCTTACCCCCGAGCATCTGCCGGTGGCGGAGACCAGGCGGGCGGTTGCCGAGCTCGACGACCACCACCTCCATGTCGGTGCCCTCGTGGTGAACAAGATCCTGCCCGCGGAGGTGGATGGGGCGTTCCTCGCTAAGCGCAGAGCGGCCGAGGCTGAGCATCTGGCAGCCATTGAGCAGCATTTCGCGGATCGCACGCGCTACCACATCCCGTTACGCGAGGCGGATGTCCGTGACCTTGGCGATCTGCGGGCCATCGGGGCGTACTTGCAGGCCTGAAGCCCGAGGCCTGGGCCGCTGCTGCACCTGGGGAGCCAGGGGAGGGCGCTAAGCGCTATAGGGTTCGCTGGACAGGGCCTGGCGGAGATAGGTGGCTGTATGGGAGCACTCGGCCTCGGCGATCGTCTCTGGTGGCCCTGCGGCTAGCAGCTGGCCACCGCCATCGCCTCCCTCCGGACCCAGATCGATGATCCAGTCCGCGCAACGCATGATGTCGAGGTCGTGCTCCACCACGACGACCGTGTTGCCGTGGTCGCAGAGGCGCTGCAGCACGGCGAGCAGCTGCTCCACGTCGGCGAAGTGCAGACCGGTGGTGGGTTCGTCGAGGATGTAGAGGTTACGGCCGTGCTCACGGCGGGCGAGTTCACGGGCGAGCTTGACACGCTGGGCCTCGCCGCCGGAGAGCGTAGTGGCGCTCTGGCCGAGCCGCAGGTAGCCGAGGCCGACCTCGCGCAGGGTCTCGAGCTTGCGGCGGATGGTAGGGATGGCCTCGAAGAACGCAAGAGCCTGGTCCACCGTCATCTCGAGAACCTGGTGGATGTTGTAGCCGCGGTAGCGGATCTCAAGGGTCTCTCGGTTGAATCGGCTCCCCTGGCAGCTATCGCAGGTGACATAGAGATCAGGCAGCAGGTGCATCTCCACACGGACTACGCCTTCGCCCTGGCAGGCCTCGCAGCGACCGCCCTGGACGTTGAAGGAGAAGCGGCCAGGCTTATAGCCGCGGGCCCGGGCCTCGGGAGTGGTGGCGAAGAGCTCGCGGATCGGGCCGAAGACGCCGGTATAGGTGGCTGGGTTGGAGCGCGGGGTACGGCCGATGGGGCTCT
Source organism: Halorhodospira sp. (assembly GCA_046546255.1). Classification (GTDB taxonomy): domain Bacteria; phylum Pseudomonadota; class Gammaproteobacteria; order Nitrococcales; family Halorhodospiraceae; genus Halorhodospira. The sequence goes on from JBKGYE010000026.1 coordinate 19,663, forward strand.
GGTCGATGTCAATGACCTTCTCGAAGTGTTCGAGGCCTTCGATCCGATCATGCGCAGCGGGGCTGGTGTGGGCACCGTTGAGGGCGTGGGCAGCAGCTCGGTAGAGGGTGTCGTTAATCAGCGTGGACTTGCCGGAGCCGGAGACGCCGGTGATACAGGTGAGCAGGCCGATGGGGATCCAGGCATCGATGCGCTGGAGGTTATGCCCGCAGGCACCCGCGATGCGCACACCGTGCTGAGGGTCGTGGCGGCGGCGTTGTGCTGGCATGGCGATAGTACGCCGGCCGCTGAGGAAGGCCCCGGTGACCGATTCGGGGGTGTTGGCGATCGCTTCCGGCGTACCGGAAGCGACGACCTGGCCGCCGTGGATCCCGGCGCCGGGACCCATGTCGATGATGTGATCGGCGGCGTTCATGGCATCGCGCTCGTGCTCAACGACAACCACGCTATTGCCGAGATTGCGTAGTCGGCGCAGGGTGTCGAGCAGCCGTTCATGATCGCGCGGATGCAGCCCGATGGAGGGCTCATCGAGGACGTAGAGGACGCCGACCAGGCCAGCGCCGATCTGGCTAGCTAGGCGGATTCGTTGTGCTTCGCCGCCGGAGAGGGACTCGGCGGCGCGTTCAAGGGTGAGGTAGCCGAGGCCGACGTCCTCGAGGAAGCCGAGGCGTTGCTCGATCTCATCCAGGACCGGGCGAGCGATCTCCCCGCGCGCGCCGGCCGGAGCGAGGGCGCTGATGGTCCTCCGGGCCCGGTGGATGGGCAGCGCGGCGAATGCCGGCAAGCTCCAGCCCGCGACCTTCACGTTGCGAGCGCGCTGGTTCAGTCGACCGCCACCACACTCGGGGCAGGTGCGCTGGTCCATGTAGCGCCCCAGCTCGTCGCGTACGTTCGTGGAATCCGCTTCGCGATAGCGCCGCTCTAGGCTGGGAATGACGCCCTCGAAGGGATGTTGGTGGACGGTGTCACCGCTACGGCCGGGGTAGCGGAAGCGGATCTCCTCGTCGCCGGAACCGTACAGGATGCAGCGGCGCGTGTGCGTCGGAAGCGCCTCCCAGGGGGTGTCGAGGCTGAAGCCGTAGTGCTCGGCTAGCCCTCGGAGGACGGAGAAGTAGTAGAGATTGCGCCGGTCCCAGCCCCGAATCGCCCCTTCCGCCAGGGTCAGCTTGGGGCGGCTGACCACGCGATCGGGATCGAAGAAGTGCTCTACGCCCAGCCCGTCGCAGTGTGGGCAGGCCCCCTCGGGATTGTTGAAGGAGAACATCCGCGGCTCTAGCGGCTCGACGGTGTGGCCGCAGAGAGGGCAGGCGTGGCGCGAGGAGAAGGTCAGGGGGGGATGCTCAGGGGCGTCCATCCATGCCACCCGGACCACCCCTTCGCCGAGACGTAACGCCGTCTCCATGGAGTCGGCCAGTCGCCCGGCAAGGTCCGGGCGCACGCGGAAGCGGTCGATGACCACCTCGATCCGGTGCCTTCCCTCGGGGGTGAGCGCCGGCAGCGGATCGAGCTCGACTGTCGCGCCGTCGATCCGGACCCGCAAGTACCCCTGGCCGCGCAGCTGCTCCAGGGTGCGCCGAGGGTCATCGGGCTGTTCATCATCGGCCACCGGGGCCAGGAGCATCATCTTGCTGCCCTCGGGCTCGGCGAGGATGCGGTCGACCATCTCCGAGACTGTGCTTGCCTCCAGGGCGATACCGTGTTCGGGGCAGTAGGGAGTGCCGGCACGGGCGAAGAGCAGACGTAGGTAGTCGTGGATCTCGGTGACCGTGCCCACCGTCGAGCGCGGGTTGTGCGAGGCGGAGCGCTGCTCTACGGAGATCGCCGGGGAGAGCCCCTCGATGTGGTCGACGTCGGGCTTGTCCATCATGGACAGGAATTGTCGGGCGTAGGCCGAGAGCGACTCGACGTAACGCCGCTGGCCTTCGGCATACAGGGTGTCGAAGGCGAGGGAGGACTTCCCCGATCCTGAAGGGCCGGTGATCACCACCAGCCGGTTACGGGGGATGTCGAGGTCGAGGTTGCCCAGGTTGTGGGTGCGGGCACCGCGGATGCGGATCTGATCCATGCTGCTCTTTGCGGCCTAGAGGTGGGCGAATCGCCTACATTACCTTTTCGCTCCGAGCATGCCCAGGCGCGCCGTGGTGGCA
>JBKGYE010000027.1:0-21638 GCA_046546255.1 Halorhodospira sp.
TAATAGAATGAGCCGCATTGCTTCACCTCGCGTGTCGTTTCGTGAATCAAGCCCGGCAAGGCCCGTAGCCTCAGCCACGAGCTCACCCTACAAGAAGAAGAGCTGATGAGACGAGCGATCTGCAGGCTCGCCGCGCTGGCGATGACGGGCGCGAGCGTATCACCGGCCCTAGCAGCCTGCAACGACGCCCCGACCCCTGGGGTTAACTGGTTCAACTGCAATCTGCAAGACGCAGAGCTCGCCAGGGCCAACCTGGAAGTAGCCTTGCTCGGGCGCAGCCGGCTCGACGAGGCAGATCTGTCTAACGCTCAGCTCCGCCGGGCAGATTTGACCAACATCAGCGGTGTGGGCGTCAACCTCCGGGGAGCCAACCTTGCCCAGGCGCGTCTGAGCTCCAGCGACCTCACCGAGGCCGATCTGACTGAGAGCAACCTGAGCGAGGCTCGAGCAGGCCGGGCGATTTTGAATGGCGCTCAGCTGAGCGGCGTCCGTGGCAATAAGCTCGAGCTAAGCAGCGCCCAGATGCGCGAGGCCTACCTCGATGGAGCCGAGCTAAGGGGCGCCTCCCTGCGCCGCAGCGAGTTGCGGGGGCTCCACGCACCGGAGGTGGAGCTCTCCGGTGCCAATATCCAAAGCGCCGACCTCGAAGGCGCGAACCTAGAAGGGGCTCGCCTACAGGAAGCGAACCTCCAAGACGCCAGCCTGATCGAGGTGGATCTTAGCGGAGCCGAGCTGGATCACGCCGATCTGCGCGGCGCCGACATCAGCGAGGCGCGCTTCGAGTCAGCGAGCCTGAGCAACACCCTCTGGGTCGATGGCCGGCGCTGCCGTCCAGGCTCTGTCGGCACCTGCGAATAGCAGCAGCCAAGGCACCGCGGCTCAACGCGGCCGCAGTGCCGTCATGCGGCCACGGGCATCGATGACGAAAACATCGCCCTCCTCGGTCGTCACAGGTGGCCGCCGCACAGGGACATCCGAGAGCCGCTCGCGGGCCACAAGCGCCCCGTCGCGAAGGCGCAACCAGTTCACATAGCCGGCATCATCGCCCATGACCAAATGGTCTTCGTAGATAACCGGCCGGGTCAGGCTCAGGCCTTCGAGCGCATCCTGACGCCAGGCCGTGGCGCCATTACGCCGATCCAGCGCCCACACCCGACCATCGTCGGCAGCCAGGTAAACCTCCTCGCCGTCGCTTGCCAGGCCACGGTGACTACTGACCTCGCGGCTCCAGGCCTCGACACCATTGGCGATGCGCACAGCAGCCACCTGACCCTGATAGGCGACGGCGTAGGCTGCCCCCCGGCTGATGACCGGATCTGCGGCGATATCGGCCATCCGCTCCAGCTCCGTGCGGCCGGAAGGCTCGGTGACGGCATGCTCCCAGTGTACGCGCCCCTCCTGGATATCCAGCGCTACTAGGCGGCCATTCTGCAAACCTATCACCGCCGTACCACCAGTCAGCGCCGGAGTACTGTTACGCTGCAACGTCAAGGGAGGAACGCTGCGATCAAAGATCCACAAACGCTCACCACTGTCTGCATCGAGCCCGTAGACCCGCCCGTCGGCGCTGCGGGCAACCACCACCCCGCGGCTCTCCTGGGGTCGGGCCAACACCTGCCCGGTCAGCTCCGCACTCCAGCGCGTCTCGCCACGATCTCGGTCCAGTGCATGGACCCGCCCCTCGCGGTCACCCAGCAGCAGTAGCTCTCCGGCGGGTACCGGGCCAGCTGAAACCTCGGCCTTCAGCTGCCGGCGCCAACGCACTTCCCGGGTCTCGGCATCAAGCGCCCGTACCCGGCCGGCAGCATCAGCCAAGTAAAGCTCACCATCAGCGTACCCCGGCTCCAATGCAAAAGCCCCGGAGCCCAGCGTGCCCACGGGGCGGCCGCTCCAAACTAGTTCCACAGCCAGCGTTTCCTCAGCATCGGGCTGAGGGTTGGGCAACGGCTCCTGCAACGAACAGCCCAACCCTACCCCGCCGAGCAGGGTGACGGCTACTAAGGTGCGCAGCTTGCCGCCCCTCACGTCCGGGCCTCCTGGGCGCTGAGCTTGAGCCGGACCAGCTCGCGGGCTTGTCCCCCTAGATCCTGCCCACGCTCCAAGGCCTCTCGATAGGCAGCGACGGCCTCCTCTGAGCGCTCAAGCTCGCTGAGCAGGTCACCGCGCAGCTGTGCATAATTGGCCCGAAAGGTTGCGGGCGCGCTCTCCTTGAGCAGCTCCAGCGCTTCCTCAGGATCCTCCTCACCCAAGGCTCGTGCCTGGCGCAAACGGGCTACCTCGGCCATAGCTCGATGATCGGCGTGCTCAACCAACCAGCCTAGGGTCTGGGCGGCACGCCGGTACTCGCCTGCTTGCGCCTGAAAGTGCCCGAGCCGTAACGCCGCCAATGCCGCATAGCCACTGTCGTCGTGCTCTTCAAGCACCCGCTCGCCGAGCTGCTCCACGGAGTCAGCCCCCTCCTCCTGCTGCTCAGCACGCAGAAACTCAGCGTACGCAGCCGCTGCCTGCTGTGCACTGCGCTCTTGCCAGTTGGTGTAACCCCACCAACCGGCGAGAACCACCAACGCCAACGCCAACCCCATCACCAAGCTGCTGCCGTTGTGCTGCCACCACGCCTTGAGCTGCTGAAACTGCTGCTCGTCGTCGCGATCCATATCCGTCCTCTCGATCACCAAGTCCGGCCTTAAGCGCCGATCACCCCGCGGAGATAGGCCACTGCGTCCGCAAAGGCCAAGCGCTGCTGCCCATCTTCGCCACGCAGGTCCTTGACTGTCAGCGCCCCCGCTGCCTGCTCCTCCTCACCGAGGATGAGAGCCACCCGGGCACCACTGCGATCTGCCCGCTTGAGCTGTCCTTTAAACCCGGTAGCGCCTGCATGGGCCTGTAGCCGCAACCCGGGCAGGCCATCACGCAAGGCCTCGGCGGTCTCTAGACCTGCCTCCGGATCAGTGGCCACCACCAGATAGGCGTGAGGCGCACCATCGCGCTGCCTCACGCCCCGGCGCTCCTGGAGCAGGGCGACCAAACGCTCCAAGCCCAAGGCAAACCCGATCGCCGGAGTGGGTCGCCCACCGAGCTGCTCCACCAACCCATCGAAGCGACCGCCGGCACAGACCGTGCCCTGGGCCCCGAGGTCATCGGTCACCCATTCAAAGACCGTACGCGTGTAATAGTCCAGCCCACGCACCAGGGCGGGATTGATCTCGTACACTACCCCGGCAGCTGCAAGCAGCCGCTGCACCGTCGCGAAGTGCTCTAGCGAGGCTGCATCCAGGCTATCGAGCAGCCGCGGCGCATAAGCCATGACCGCCTGCACCTCGGGATTCTTGCTATCGAAGATCCGTAGCGGATTGGTCGCCAACCGCCTCCGACTATCCTCGTCCAGCCGCTCCTCATGCCGGCGCAGGTAGGCGACCAAGGCTTCACGGTAGGCCGCACGGCTCTCTGGCGTCCCCAGGGAGTTGAGCTGTAGCCGCACATCCTCAAGCCCCAGTTCCCGGAGCATGCGCGCGGTCATGATGATCATCTCCGCATCCAGCTCCGGCGCCGAGACGCCAAAGACCTCAGCGCCCACCTGATGGAACTGGCGTAGCCGCCCCTTCTGGGGCCGTTCATGGCGAAACATCGGCCCGGCGTACCATAGCCGGGGCTCAGCATTGTGCAGCAGCCCCGACTCGATGCCGGCGCGCACACAGCCGGCAGTACCTTCCGGACGCAAGGTGAGGCTCTCCCCATTGCGATCCTCGAAGGTATACATCTCCTTTTCGACGATATCCGTGACCTCGCCGATCGAGCGCTGGAAGAGCTCAGTGCGCTCGATCACCGGCAGGCGCACCTCACGGTAGCCATACACTTCCAGCACCCTACGAACCACGGCCTCGGCCTGCTGCCACAGCGGGCTCTCGTCCGGCAGGATGTCCGAGAACCCGCGGACACTCTGGATCCCCTTCTTCGACAACGCTTTTACTCCGAATCCGTCAGTCTCAGGCGCGCAACTCGATCACGAGTGTGCTGGGCTAAATCTACAGGCTCGCCCCGATGCTCCACCTCCACGAAACGCGCATCCCCAATCACCAGCTCATAGGTCTCGGCCGGCGGTAGTACCACGCTATCCGGCCCCTCCACCAATCCGACAAAGGCCGAGTCGCCGTCGGCTTCGATCTGCAGCCATGTCTCGCCCTCCTGCACCCGGACGCGCAACCCGTCCGGTGCATCAGCGCCGGAGTCCGCGGCCACACCGCCGGCACCCTCCTCTTGCGTGCTGGCGTCGGCTGACGCTTCCTCCTCCGCCCCGCTTTCAGCATCTTCTGCAGGACCAGCCGCTTCCCGCTTCTCACCCTCGCTGGTTCCCTCACGGCCTGCCTCACCCTCGGCCTCTTCCTCAGAAGGGTCCTCATCCGGCTGCCCGGCAGGGTCGGTCTCGATCTCATGCGTCAGGAAGGCAGAATCCGAGACTGTCCCCCCTTCTTGGGGGGGCGATGGCGACGCATCCTCCGGCTGCGGCGTAGCCGGCTCCTGGGCCGGACGCTCAAGCGCCACAGGCTCGCCATCGCTCTGCGCTTGCGGCAGGCTCAAGCGGCCCTGCACCTCCGGCGAGGGAGGCTGCCCGGACTCATCCTCTGCCTCCTCGCCCCCCTCCTCGGCTGAGCCCGACTCCGAGGAAGGCTGAGGGGCTTGGGCCAGCCACGCACCATTGAGCAGGAACAAACTCAGGCCTACAGCCGCTACAACCAGCAACGCCAAAGCGAAGAGCGCTGCCAGTGTCCGGCCCATCCGCCCTCGGTTGCTACGGTAGCCCGAGGCCAATGCCTGCCTGCGAGGCTGAGCGCTCCTCTCCCCTAGGGTCTGCTGCGCATCGCCCCTGCCTGTCATGGCGCGGCGACGTTCATAGGCGGTAACCACCGCCTCCGGATCGCAGCCGACTAGCCCCGCATAGCTCCGCAGATAGCCGCGCACGAAAGTCGGCGGTGGCAGGCTCTCGTCATCTTCGCGCTCTAGGGCCTCGACCTTGGAGACCGGCAGATTCAGGCTCGTAGCCACGGCGCGTGCAGAGCGCCCCTGTGCCTCTCGCGCCCGGCGCAGCTGCTCGCCGGCAGAGCGCGCCTGCTCATCCTCCGCATCTGCTGCCCTATCCACATGTCGGGATTGCTGCAGCTTCTCGGCCTCTTGCGGCTCACCTTCTGGGGAGCGTGAGGACGGCGCATCGCCTCGACCGGTCTCGTTCATGGCACGACCTCATCCGCATGCAGCCGTTCGGCAAATTCAGAGTCAGGGAAACGCTCCAGCAACGTCTCGGCATAGGCCGTCGCCTTACCGGGATTCTCGCGCTCTCGCGCGACACGGGCCGACCAGTACAAATTGCGAGCGGTCTCACCGCCTTCGCGGGCACGTCGGAGATCTTCAGCGGCTGCCTCGTAGGCTTCCTCCTCGTAATGCAACTCGGCACGCACCGTGCGCGCTGGCGGGAAATCCGGCGCCGCTTCCAGCGCCGCAGCCACCGCCGAGCGGGCCTGCTCCGCGCGCCCCGCCTCCAAGGCGCAGCGGGCGGCGTTGCTCAGGGGCACCTCCGGCGCCTGATACCCTTCCGCCTCTACGGCCCTGTGCAGCACTTCCAAGGCCTTATCCACACGCTGCTCACGGCAAAGGATACGCCCCCAGTTGTTGAGCACCGGCCCCGAATCTGGCGCTGCATCAACGGCCTGGCGGTGGTAGCGCAGCGCGGCCTCGCGCTCCCCCTGCGCCTCAGCGACCAACCCCATACCCGTGAGCGCCTGAGGATGCCCGGGCTCGATCTCCAGCGCACGCTCCAGCCGCTCACGGGCTTGCCCAGGGCGATCCCGAGCAAGGAGCTGCAAGCCGACTCCGGCGTGGCTATCAGCGGCACGCTGGCGATCAGGCATCGTTGGGCCGGTGGCACAGCCGGCCAAAGTTACCGCTGCCAGCAGTATCACCGCCTCCCGCCTCACGATGCGGACCTTGCCACCTTGCTTGGTTGCGCATTATGGATCTCACCAACCAGCTGGCCACAGGCACCATCGATATCGTCACCCCGGGTCTCACGGACCGTGGCCGTTACTCCCTGCTCTAGCAGCAGATCTGCAAAGCGCCGGATCCGCTCATCCGGGGAACGATCGTAGCGAGCACCGGGGTAGGGATTGAACGGGATCAAGTTGACCTTCGATGGAATCCCCTGCAGCCGCAGGACCAGCTCGTGAGCATGCTCATCCTGATCATTAACCCCGTCGAGCATCACGTACTCCCAAGTGATGCGGCGGTGCGGCTTATCCTGGATATAGGCATTGCAAGCCGGCAACAATCGCTCCAGCGGGTTCTTGCGATTGAGCGGCACCAAGCGTGTGCGCAGCTCATTGTTCGGGGCGTGCAAGGAGACCGCTAGGCTGACATCGGTTACCCGGCGCATTCGCTCCACGGCGTGGACAATCCCCGAGGTGGAGATGGTCACCCGCCGCTTGGAGAGCACGAAGCCGTAGTCATCGGTGAACACCCGCGCAGCGGAGATCACCGGGTCGAAGTTGAGCAGCGGCTCTCCCATACCCATGAAGACGATATTGGTGATCGCCCCCTCGGGCAGGCACTGCCGAGCGAGGTGGGCCTGGGCGACGATTTCCGCAGCGCTGAGATTACGCAAGAAGCCGGCATCGCCGGTGGCGCAGAAAGTACACCCCATGGGACAGCCTACTTGCGGTGAAACACACAACGTGCCGCGCTTAGGCTCCGGGATGTAAACCACCTCGACGCAGTTGAGATCGGCAAGGCGCACGACCCACTTACGGGTACCATCGCTCGCCTGCTGGTCCGCTATGATCTCCGGTAGCGTGATCCGGGCACTCTTCGACAGGCGTTGGCGCAACGCCTTGCTCAGATCGGTCATGCGGTCAAAATCGTAGACATGACGCTGATGCATCCACTGCATCAGCTGACGAGCCCGGAACCGACGCTCACCAAGGGCGTCGAAGAAGGCCGCCAACCGCGGCCGGTCGAGCCCAAGCAGCTCGACCGGCCCCCGCCGGGGTGCAGCGTGTGCTGCTTCATGGGCGGCGCGAGCCGCCTCATCGTGTTCAGCGTGAGCAGATCTCATGGGCCTTGAAGAAGAAGTCGATTTCCCGCTCTGCCGTCTCGGGGCTATCGGAGCCATGCACCGCGTTAGCGTCGATGCTCTCCGCATAGTCATGGCGCAGCGTACCCGCAGCGGCCTCCTTCGGATTGGTCGCCCCCATGATCTCACGGTTCTTGCGGATAGCATCCTCGCCCTCAAGGACTTGCACCATCACCGGGCCGGAGGTCATGAAGCCGACGAGATCGTTGAAAAAGGGGCGATCCTTGTGCACGGCGTAGAAGGTCTCAGCCTCCTCAGTGCTCATGCGCACCATCCGCGCGGCTACGATCCGCAGACCAGCGCGCTCAAAGCGGGCGAGAATCTCACCGATCGCATTCTGCGTGACAGCATCCGGCTTGATGATCGAAAGGGTTCGCTCGACGGCCATGACACTCTCCTATGAATCCGTATTGCCATTCAACAAAAAAGCCGCAGCGCTCCGATGCTGCGGCACCTCGGGCAGACAGGACAGTTTACGCCTCGGCGAGGTGTGGCGACAACGCCGCCGCGGCAGCCAAGGAGCAACCAGGCCACCCAGAGGGTACCGCTAAACCGCGAAGCTCTCGCCGCAGCCACAGGATTCACGGACATTGGGGTTAGAGAAGGCAAAGCGCTGATTGAGGCCATCACGGACATAGTCCACTTCCGTACCTTCCAGGAAGGGGCGGTGCTTGCGCGCTAGCACAACCTGCACTCCGTGGCTCTCAACAACCACATCGTCCTCCCCGATTTGCCCGGCGTACTCGACCACATAGGAGAAGCCGGAACAGCCGCTCACCTTGATCCCGAGGCGCAATCCAATAGCATCCTCCTGGCTGGCAAGCATGCGCTCGATGTGCCTTGCGGCGCGTTCGGTCAGTGTGACAGGCATGGCCTCCTCCTCACTGGTAGCGCACCCGGATGCGGAAGCCTACATTCTAGGATGCCGCTGCCCGGGAAACTAGAATCAAGTCATGCTCAGCGGGAAACACCTCCCCGGTAAGGCCTATGCGCCTCCTGGCGATGGTGGTCTCCGCAGGCACGCTCCACTGAGCTCTCATCCACTTCCAGTTCTGGTAGCCGGATCTCTTCGACCCTGCCTCCCAGCTGCAGCACGGCTTGGCAAAGCTCTTCAATCCGTCGGTCAGTGACATGGATATGGTCCAGGATCGCATTGACCGCCTGTGCTACAGGATCCGGCATCTCCGTGGTGCCGTAGGCATCAAACCCGATCCGCCGGGCCACCCGGGCACGTTGCTCATCCTTGTCCTGAGGGCTGCGACCCCCCACCTGGCGCGCCGGAATCCCAACCATCGTCGCCCCCTCTGGGACGTCCTTGAGCACCACAGCGTTGGAACCGATTCGTGCTCCGCTGCCCACGCGGATTGGCCCGAGAATCTTGGCACCGGCCCCGACGACGACATCATGACCCAAGGTGGGATGGCGCTTGCCCGACTGCCAGCTCGTCCCGCCCAGGGTGACACCATGGTAGAGCGTGACATCGTCACCGATATCCGCCGTCTCGCCGATCACCACCCCCATACCGTGATCGATAAAGAAACGCCGTCCAATCCGCGCCGCGGGGTGGATCTCGATACCGGTGAACCAGCGGCTGAGAAGCCCGAGGAAGCGGGCCAGCCAACGGAGCCGCCATCGCCACAATCGCGCAGTGAGCCGATGGATCACCAGGGCATGGAACCCCGGATAGGTGGTCACCACATGGAAGGCGTTCCGGGCGGCCGGATCGCGATCCATGACGCAGCGAATATCCTCACGCAGGCGTCGCAGCATCCATCCAACCCTTTCTCGTTTAGCTTCGCCAGCGGCGGGAATCGAGGATATGACTGAGCAGGCCACGCAGCATGCGCACCTCGTTCTCCGTTGGCCGCGCTCGGCGGAAGAGGTTACGCAAGCGGCGCATGGTTAGCTCCGGGTTATGGCGATCGAGGAAGCCAACCTGTCCGGCCACCTCCTTGAGGTGTGCAAAGAAACGCTCCAGCGTATCTAGCGAGGCCGGTGGATCCGCCGCCTCCACCTGCTCAAGGGCGGCCTGCCCGGCACCAGCCATACGCAGCTCCCAGGCCACCAGCTGGACCGATTGCGCCAGATTCAGAGAGCTGTAGCCAGGGTCCGCTGGGATGCGCACCAAGTAGTGACAACGATCCAGCTCGGTATTGGTCAGGCCGGTCCGTTCGCGACCAAAGACCCAAGCCAGCTCCTCCGTGCCGCTCTCGGAAGCGGCCGCCTCAGCAGCCGGACGCAGCATTTGTTGCGGATGGCGCTCCGCCCGGTCCCGGGCCGACAACCCGAAGGCCAGCCGGCAGCCACGAAGCGCCGTGTCCAGATCCGGGCAGCGCCGCGCCTGCTCCAGCACCTCCAGGGCCCCGGCTGCACGCGCCACCGCCTCGGGATCGTGCGGCTCGCACTGTGGGTCCACCAGATAGAGCCGGGAGAGTCCCATGGTACGCATCGCCCTGGCTGCGGCGCCGATATTGCCAGGGTGGCTCGTGCCGACCAACACAGTACGTGTCCGTTCAAGGCTCAAAGGTCGCCTCCACCGTCTGAACGGCACCAGTTTTGCTGTTATCCTGTAGCACGTCTAGCGTAGGAGATCGCCCATGCACCCAATGGTCAACATTGCGGTCCGTGCAGCCCGGGCCGCAGGAGATATTATCACTCGCAGCATCGACCGGCTCGACCGCGTCCAGGTCGAGAGCAAGGGGCGCTACGACTTTGTCTGCGACATCGACCGCCAGGCTGAGGCGGCGATCATGCAGACGCTGCAACGAGCTTACCCGAAGCATGCCATCCTCGCTGAGGAGAGCGGTGCTCACGGCAACCCCGGGACAGAGGCGTATACTTGGATCATTGACCCCCTCGACGGCACAGCCAACTTCGTGCGCGGGATCCCGCACATTGGTATCTCCATCGCGTTGCAAAAAGGCGACCAGCTTGAGGCCGCCGTAGTCTATGACCCCTTTCGACAGGAGCTGTTCACAGCCTCGAAGGGGAACGGAGCCCAACTCGACGGCCGGCGCATCCGCGTGCCGCAACGGCGCGGAGTTGACGGCGCGATGATCGGCACGGGCTTCCCCTTCAAGCGCCAGCAGCTGATGCCGACCTACCTGCAGATGTTCTCGGCAATGACCAAGCATGCCGAAGACATGCGTCGCGCTGGCTCAGCAGCCCTGGACCTGGCGTACGTGGCGGCAGGACGGCTGGATGGCCACTTCGAACTCGGCCTCAAGCCTTGGGACATCGCTGGGGGCACCTTGCTGATCCGCGAGGCCGGGGGGATCGTGACAGACATCGCGGGAGAGGATCAGGCGCTGACCACGGGGCACATCGTGGCCGGCAGCCCCAAGGTGCACAGCGGGCTGCTGAACACCCTTCGGCCATACATCCAAGAGGTCCCGGACCGTTGTTAACCGCGCTGCCCCTCTCCCGGGGGACCGCACGGTCCTCTTCGCAGAGGCAATCGCGCGGGGTTTCCCTGCGAGCGGGTGTTTCATAGCTCTGCCAGGCCGCGCTCCAGATCACGGATGATATCCGCCGGATCCTCCAATCCTACCGAGACCCGTACCAACCCTGGTTTAATGCCTGCCGCATCCCGCAGCTCCTCGGAGATGCTCCCATGCGTCGTGGTCGCCGGATGGGTGATGGTCGTCTTGGTATCGCCTAGGTTCGCAGTAATCGAGAGCATCCGGGTACGATCGATGACGTGCCAGGCTGCTTGACGGTCACCCGAGAGCTCGAAGGCCACCACCCCCCCAAAGCCATCCTGCTGGGCAGCGGCCCGCCGGTGATGGGGATGGCTCGGCAAGCCAGCATAGTGAACCCGTGCCACCGCTGGGCAAGTCTCGAGCCACTCCGCCACCTGCTGGGCATTGCGGCTATGGGCGTGCATACGCAGCGAGAGCGTCTCCAGCCCCTTGAGGAAGACCCAGGCATTAAAAGGACTCATGCAGGGGCCAGCAGTACGGACGAAGCTGTGGATCGCCTCGCTGACGCACTGAGCGTCTCCCACCACGGCACCACCGACGCATCGCCCCTGGCCATCGAGGTACTTGGTCGCAGAGTGGACAACCAGGTCGGCCCCGAGCGTCAGAGGGCGCTGCAGCGCTGGGGTGCAGAAGCAGTTATCAACCACCAGCAGGGCCTCGGCGTCGTGGGCGATCGACGCTAGGAGCGGGATATCCGCGACCTCGTTGAGAGGATTCGACGGGGTCTCCGCAAAGAGCATCCGTGTCTCGGGCCGTATAGCTTCCTTCCAGGCCTGATCGTCGTCCAGCGTGACCCAGCTGACCTCGATGCCGTAGCGCGGCAAGTACTTAGTGAACAAGGACAGTGTCGTACCGAAGAGGGTCCTTGAAGCGACGATATGGTCACCGGCTTGAAGCAACCCCAAGCAGGTAGCGAGCACGGCCGACATGCCGGACGCCGTACCTACGCAGGCCTCCCCTCCTTCAAGCGCGGCGAGGCGATCGCAGAAGGTCTGCACCGTAGGATTGGTAAAGCGGGAATAGATGTTCCCCGGCTCCTCGCCGGAGAAGCGCGCCGCCGCCTCGGCGGCGCTACGAAAGGTGAAGCTGGAGGTGGCGTAGATCGGCTCGGCATGCTCTTGAGCCTCGGTGCGCACCTGGCCCGTGCGCACAGCCCGGGAATCGAAGCCCGCCAGCGGGCCCGCCTCCTCGTCAGGCCTGATTGTGGACATCGACGATCTCCATGTCCTGATCGCTGCGGGCCTCCTCCTTGGCCGCATCAGCACGGGCCTGGGAGAGACCGCGCAAGTAGTCTGGGCTCACGTCGCCAGTGACATACTCCCCTGTAAAACAGGAGCTATCGAATCGCTCGATCGCCGGGTTGCCAGCGGCGACAGCGGCCTCCAGATCCTTGAGCTCCTGGTAGATCATGTGATCCGCCCCGATAGCCTCGGTGATCTGCGCCTCGCTGCGGTTGTACGCAATCAGCTCCTCAGGCGCTGGCATATCGATACCGTAGACATTGGGATAGCGCACCGGCGGCGCAGCCGAGGCGAGGTAGACCTTGCGGGCTCCGGACTCACGGGCTAGCTGCACCAGCTGCTGCGAGGTGGTACCGCGGACCACGGAGTCATCCACCAGCAGCACGTTCTTATCCTCGAACTCCAGCGGGATCGGATTGAGCTTCTGCCGTACGGATTTCTTACGGGCCGCCTGACCGGGCATGATGAAGGTTCGCCCGACATAGCGGTTCTTGATAAAGCCCTCACGGGACTCCACACCGAGCTGGTAGGCCAGTTGCATCGCCACCGTACGGCTTGTGTCGGGGATCGGGATGATGACGTCGATGTCGTGGTCCGGCCAGTCGCGCCGTATCTTCGCCGCCAGGCGCTCCCCCATGCGGAGACGGGCCTTATGCACCGCTACGCCGTCGACAATGGAATCCGGGCGAGAGAGGTAGACATACTCGAACAGGCACGGCGAACGGATGGGGCGCTCAGCGCACTGCTGGGTGTGCAAGACGCCGTCCTTATCGATGTAGACGGCCTCACCCGGCGCCACCTCGCGAATCAACCGGAAGCCAAGCATGTCCATAGCCACGCTCTCAGAGGCGACCAAGTACTCCCGACCCTGCTCGGTGACACGCTCGCCGAAACACAGCGGACGGATGCCGAAGGGGTCCCGAAAGGCGAGGATGCCATAGCCGTTGATCAGGGCTACAGCCGAGTACGCACCGTGGCAGCGCCTGTGTACCTGGCCCACGGCAGCGAACAGGTCCGACGGCTCTAGGGCATCGTGCTGGCAGATACTGAGCTCGTGGGCGAAGACGTTGAGCAGGATCTCGGAGTCGGAGTTGGTGTTGATATGGCGCCGATCAGTCTGGAACAACTCCTCTTTCAGGGCTTCGGTATTGGTTAGATTGCCGTTATGGGCCAGGGAGATACCGTAGGGCGAATTCACGTAGAAAGGTTGCGCCTCGGCCGAGCTCTCGCAACCGGCCGTGGGATAACGCACATGACCGATCCCCATGTTGCCGGTCAGGCGCATCATGTGCCGAGTCCGAAAGACATCGCGGACTAGGCCGTTGCTCTTGCGCAGGCTCAGCTGCCCACGATCGTATGTGATGATACCGGCGGCGTCCTGACCCCGATGCTGCAGCACGGTCAACCCTTCATAGAGGTCTTGGTTCACCGGGCCCTTGGCCACCATTCCGATTACGCCACACATGGACTGCTCCTACTATTGGCTTGACGCCGGGGCTGCGCTCACGGCCGCCGCCCGGCGCAGTACTCTACCCAGTAATCCGGCAAGCCATCGAAGCCCTCCATTGCCTCGCCCTCACCGGGCGGCTGCCAATCGAAATCCTCCAGCCAAGCGTCCGCACCAGCCCGACAGATCCAGGGCTTGATCAGGGGCAAAGTCACTGATGTTTCCCAGACCGGCTCCCGGGTCATCGGCGAAAAGCCGAGCAGCAGCACCAGCAACGCGACGATGACCATCCCGCGGCCTGCCCCGAAGATCACCCCGAGCATGCGATCGGTCCCCCCCAAACCGGTGCGGTTGACCACCTCGGAGATGGCGTTATTGGTCAGTCCTCCGAGGACCAGGGTCCCGATGAACAACACGATGAAGCTCGCTCCCAGGCGGATGGTCGGTGAGTCGACGAACCCGCCCAGCAGACCAGCCAGGACCCCGGCGTAGCGCACGCCCACCCAAAAGGCGAGCACCCAGACCAGTACGGACAGGACCTCGCGCACGAAACCACGCACCAGGCTGATACCGGCCGAAAGGGCGATGATGCCCAGGAGGACCAGATCTAGACCATTCATCGCGAGAGCACAAAACCTTCCAGATCAGCCTCATCGCGGGCCTGCTCGAGCAAGGCCTCGGCGGCCTCGCGCTCCTTGGTGGGACCGAGGCGCACGCGGTAGCTGGTCTCGCCCTCTACCTCCCCACGCTCGACATACGCCGGCAGATCGAGCTCCCGCAGGCGATCACGCTCACGCTGGGCGTTGCTCTCCTGCCGGAAGCTACCCACCTGCACGGCATAGGCCCCTTCATCATCGGCCGAGGGCGCCGAATGGTCCTCCTCACCATCCGACTCCCCAGCCTCATCGTCCGACTCCCCAGCCTCACGGCGGCCTTCTTCCGTCCCGCTCTGCGCATCGTCATCACGATCGGCGTCCCCTCTCGCGTCTCCATCGGCATCGGGATCCTCGTCCGGCCCGTCTCCCGGCTGCGCGCCGTCCGGTGTAGCCGCGTCCTCCCCCTCTTCCGAGGCCTCCTCTCGATCATCGCCGACAGCCTTGTCCTCTTCCCCGCGCTGGGACTCTCCTAGCTCCACCGGCTCCTCAGGCGAGAGCTCCTCCGGCTCCTCATCCACGTCCTCCGGGGGCTGCTCCGTTAACGCCTCCGGATCCGTCTCTTCCTCGGCACGCGGCGGCACCTCCACCGGGACATCCACCTCCTCGTCCTCCTCGCCGGGGCCAGAGAAGATCATCGGCAAGAAGATGACCGCCAGCGCGATGAGGACGGCAGCACCCACCAACTGGCGCTTCGTGCTTGGGTCCATTGCCTACCCCCACCCTTGCTGCGCCTTCACGGCAGCCACGGTGCGGAAGGAGCCGAATACCACGACGCGATCACCGGCTCGGGCCTCCTGGCGCAAAGCAGCCAGGGTAGCAGCCAAATCCTCCCCCACCGCCACCACATGCCCCTCATGCGTACGCACCGTGGCAGCCACCTCCTCGGCACTATACATATCCGTCTCCTCCAGTTCCGGGAGGTACCAAGCATCCACCTGCGGCTGGACCGCGGCTACCACGCCCCCCACATCTTTACGCGCAGCCAGCGCGAAGACTGCCAAGCACCGCCCCCTAGCCGAAGTCCCGCGCAACACCGCCGCCAGTTCCATCGCCCCATCGGCATTATGCGCGACATCGAACAGCCACTCTACAGAACCGTCCACAAGCCGCTCCAGGCGCCCCGGCACGCAAACCGTTGCCAGCGCTGACGCCACGCACGGACCGTCCACTCGCTGCGCCTCGGGCAGCTGGGCGAAGGCAGCCAGGGCCGTGGCGGTATTCTCCCGCGCCGCTGCTCCAGGGATCCGCGGCGCCGGCAGGCCGGACCAACCTAGCCCTCCCCCCTGCCACCACCAGGTACCATCGGCCTGCCCGCCAATCGTGAAATCCACGCCAGCCTGGAACACTACCGCCCCCACACCTACCGCACTCTCACGCAACGCTGCAGGCGCTTCCAAAGGACCAATCACGGCCGGACGACCAGGACGGAAGATGCCAGCCTTCTCCCTAGCCACACCCGCCAGGTCATCACCGAGGAATTCCGCATGGTCCAGCGCGATGCGAGTGACTACGGCGACATCCGGCGCTACAGTATTCACCGCGTCCAAGCGCCCGCCCAACCCTACCTCCAGGATCCAGACATCGGCGCCGTAGCGCTGAAAGCAGTCGAACGCCGCGAGGGTTGTATGCTCGAAATAGGTCAGGGTCACCCCAGCCTTGGCCCGGGCCCGCTCGACCCGGGCAATCGCCTCGACCAAGGGGGCATCAGCCACTTCCGCCCCGTCCAGGCGAAGCCGCTCATTGAAACGGTGCAGGTGCGGCGAGGTGTAGAGCGCCGTACGCAGGCCTACTGCCTGCAGCAAAGCCTCCAAGGTCCACGCTACGCTGCCCTTGCCATTGGTCCCGGCAATCGTGATCACCCTCGCCGAAGGCGTGAGCAAACCGAGAAGCTGGCCGACGACGCTCACTCGCTCAAGCCCGAGGTCGATAGCGCTCGGGTGCGCACACTCAAGCTGCTTCAGCCACCTTGCAAGCGCCGTGGCGGAGCTATCAGCGAGCGGTCCGCTGCTTGGGCCTGCGCTCATTCACGCCGGGCGGCGTCGTCTTCCTCGCGACGCGCCGTCTCCCCCTCACGGTTGCTGCTGCTCTCGGTACCAAGCCCTTCCTCGGCCTCGCGCTCCTCATGCGCCTCTTCCTGGTGCTGCGCCTCCGCCTCCTCAAGCGAGCTCGTCGCCACCGTCGTCTCGCGCTCGGCTGCTGTTGCCGGCGTTGGCAGCGGTGCAGCCGCGGAGCCGCCGAGCTTGCCGATCAGCGCTGCAATCTCCTCCCGCATCTGGCGGCGATCCACGATCCTGTCGATGGCCCCGTGCTCGAGCAGGAACTCTGCACGCTGGAACCCCTCCGGCAGGGTCTCGCGCACGGTCTGCTCGATCACCCGAGGGCCAGCAAAGCCGATCAGGGCCCCGGGTTCGGCGATATTGACATCGCCCAGGGTCGCAAGGCTTGCGGAAACCCCCCCCATGGTCGGGTCGGTCAGCACGGAGATGTAGGGTACCCGGGCCTCGTTAAGCCGAGCGATAGCCGCTGAGGTCTTTGCCATCTGCATCAGCGAGAACAACGCCTCCTGCATGCGAGCCCCACCAGAGGCCGCAAAGCAGATCAACGGGATCCCCCGCGAGCGGGCCTCCTCGGCTGCGCGGCAGAAACGTTCGCCAACCACTGTGCCCATGGAGCCGCCCATGAAGGTGAACTCGAAAGCACAGGCGACCACCGGCCGGTCGTGGACGGCACCGCGCATGGCTACCAGGGCGTCGTTCTCCCCGGTGCTTTTCTGGGCCTGGCTCAAGCGATCCTTGTAGCGCTTGCTGTCGCGGAAGCGCAAGAAGTCGCTTGGCTGCAGCTCGGCACCGAGCTCCTCGGCCTCATGCTGCTCATCCAAGAACAGGCACAGGCGCTGCCGGGCCGAGAGGCGCATGTGCGAGCTGCACTTGGGGCAGACCTCCAGATTGCGCTCCAGGTCCGGGCGATAGAGGATGCCTTGGCAAGCCTCACACTTGGTCCACAACCCCTCGGGGACACTGCGGCTACGCGGCCCGGCATCGGTGCGGATACGCCGCGGCATGAGTTTCTGGAACCAGCTCACGA
Organism: Halorhodospira sp.; assembly: GCA_046546255.1. GTDB lineage: Bacteria > Pseudomonadota > Gammaproteobacteria > Nitrococcales > Halorhodospiraceae > Halorhodospira. Next base: position 17,028 of record JBKGYE010000027.1, read on the forward strand.
CCCCACCCCCGTCGTCTGCTCATCCATCGCTCGGCGCAATGCCAGCACCGCATCGCGCAGACGCTCGGGCAGATCCGGCGCATTGCCGTGCTCGCCAATCATACGAACCAGGGCGCTGCCCACCACCACCCCATCGGCGCAGGGTGCCAGCGCCGCCGCGCTCTGCGGATCCCGCACACCGAAACCGACAGCCACGGGCAACGTGGTAGCGGTACGGATCCGCGCCACCTGCTGTGCAACCCGCTCCGTATCCAGATTCGCCGCTCCCGTCACGCCCTTCAGGGCTACCGCATAGATGAAGCCGCCTCCTGCCGAGCAGACCTGCTGCATGCGTTCATCCGTGGTGTTCGGGGCGACCAGATAGATAAGATCGAGCCCATGCATACGGGCCCAAGCAGGCAGTTCACCAGCCTCTTCCGGCGGCAGGTCAACAGTCAGTAAGCCATCCACCCCAGCCGTGGCAGCACGCTCGACAAAGGCCTCGTAGCCGGCGGCCTCAAGGATGTTCGCGTACCCCATAAAGACCACCGGCGTCTCCGGATCATCTTCCCGGAAGCGTCGCACTGCCTCGCAGAGCTGCTCGGGGGTCGTCCCCGCTTCCAAGGCCCGGACGCAGGCAGCCTGGATCACCGGGCCATCAGCCATCGGATCAGAGAAGGGGATCCCCACCTCGATGACATCGGCGCCACCGGCAACCAGAGCGTGCATCAAGTCCACCGTGCGCTCGGGGGACGGATCACCACCGGTCATATACGGGATCAGGGCCGTGCGCCCAGCGGCGCGGCAGGCCCGGAAACGTTCAGCAATCCGGCTCACAGCTCGATACCCTCCTGCGCCGCCACGGTCGCGATATCCTTGTCCCCTCGCCCGGAGAGGTTGACCACTAGGAACCGCCCCGGTCCTAGGTCAGCGGCCAGACGCTCGGCGTAAGCGATGGCATGGGCCGTCTCCAGTGCCGGAAGGATCCCCTCGGTGCGGCTCAGCCGATGGAACGCCGCCAGGGCCTCCTCATCGGTAACCGTTACATACGCAGCACGGCCGCAATCCTTCAACCAGGCGTGCTCCGGTCCCACCCCGGGATAATCGAGACCCGCGGAGATGGAGTGGGTACCACGGATCTGGCCCTCCTCGGATTCCATCAAGTAGCTGCGCGCACCGTGAAGGACGCCCGGGCGCCCAGCGCTCAACGGGGCAGCGTGACGGCCACTCGCCATGCCCTCGCCACCGGCCTCGACCCCGTAAAGTTGCACCTCGGCATCCTCAACGAAAGGATGGAACAGCCCCAGGGCGTTCGAGCCACCACCGACACAGGCGCAGAGGGCGTCCGGCAGACGCCCTGCTACCTCTTGGACCTGGCGGCGCGTCTCTACCCCGATCACCCGCTGCAGATCGCGCACCAGCGTCGGATACGGATGCGGACCGGCCACGGTGCCGATGATATAGAAGGTGGTGTCGATATTGGCCACCCAATCCCGCATAGCCTCATTCATGGCGTCCTTGAGCGTGCGGGTCCCGGCCGCCACGGGCCGCACCTCAGCACCGAGCAAGCGCATACGGTAGACATTGGCCGCCTGGCGCTGGACATCGTCCGCGCCCATGTAGATCACGCACTCGAGGCCCATGCGTGCTGCCACTGTGGCCGTAGCCACACCATGCTGACCGGCACCAGTCTCGGCAATGATGCGCGTCTTGCCCATGCGCCGGGCCAGTACCGCCTGACCGACCGTGTTATTAATCTTGTGTGCACCGGTATGAGCCAGATCCTCGCGCTTGAGATAGATCCAGCCCCCCCCAACCTGCGCGCTCAAACGCTCGGCAAAGTAGAGGGGCGTAGGCCGGCCGACGAAATCGCGCAGCTCGCCATCGAGCTCCGCCTGGAATCCAGGATCCTGCCGTGCCTCACGGTAAGCCTCGGCGAGCTCTTCCAAAGGCCCCATAAGGGTCTCGGAGACAAAACGCCCGCCAAAGGGACCAAAATGCCCGTCGGCCCCACGGGCCTTCGGATCGATGGACTTCTCAGGTGCTGTCGCCACGCTCCACCTCCGCGAGAAAACGGGCCATCAGGTCCCGATCCTTGATCCCCGGACCTGTCTCGACGCCGCTGCTGACATCCACGGCGAAGGGACGAATGGCCCGTACCACCCCCGCCACGTTCTCTGGATCGAGTCCGCCAGCCACGGTCAGCCCGCGCACACCGGCCGGGATGCCGTGGTGATCGAACGCTTCACCGCGCCCGCCCAACTCACCCAGCCGGTGGCTATCGCAGAGAAAGCCGCTAGCATCCGGGTAGGCCGAGATATAGGCCTGCGGGTCCACGCCTCCTCCCATCGGCACCGCCTTGACATAGCGGCGCTCGTAATAGCGGCACAGCGCCGGATCCTCGTTACCGTGGAACTGCAAGGTATCGAGGTGCAACCCCTCAACGGCCACCTCCACTTGACCCGGCTTGGGGTCAACGAACAGACCCACTACCGAGACGAACGCTGGCACAGCGGCGACGATGGCGCGGGCCTCCTGCATATCCACAGCGCGGGGGCTCGCCTCGCAAAAAACCAGACCGATGGCATCGGCACCGAGCTCTACAGCAGCCTCCGCGTCCTCCGGACGAGTAATTCCGCAGATCTTGACGCGCGTGCGCACGCTCACCGCCCCTTTGACCGCTTCAAGGAAAGCGCAAATGTTACCGCGCGCGGGGTCGTTACGCCAAAAAAGGCCAGCGCCCCTCGCCAGGCAGCCCGTGCTCCGGCTCATAGAGCACCCGCGTTAGGTAGAGCCCTGCCGCAGGCGCCGTGATACCGCTGCGTGTGCGATCGCCGAGTGCGAGCAGCCGCGCCGGCCACTGCACCTCCTGCTCACCAGCGCCGACAGCGAGGAGTGTGCCGGCGATATTACGGACCATATGGTGGAGGAAGGCGTTCGCCTCCACGTCGATCAGCACCAGCTCCCCACGTCGCTGGACCCGGATGCTGAAGACCTCGCGCACCGGATGGCGAGCTTGGCAAGCCACCGCCCGGAAGGCGGAGAAATCGTGCTCGCCGACCAAGGCCTGCGCAGCCTCGTGCATGCGCTCGGCGTCGAGTGCATGATGGGTCCAGGCTACCTGATTCCGCAGCAAGGCCGGCCGCGCCCGCCGGCACAGGAAGGCATAGCGGTAGGCGCGACGCCGGGCGCTGTAACGGGCATGAAACGTCTCAGCGACGAGGTGGGCTGAGAACACACTCACCGACGCCGGCAGATTGGAGTTGCTGCCCAATACCCAGGCATGGAGCGGACGCGCGGCGCTGGTATCGAAGTGTACCACCTGGGCCGCGGCATGGACGCCAGCATCCGTACGTCCGGCACAGACGACCGATACCGGATGATCAGCGATCCCCGACAGCGCCTGCTCCAGCGCCTGCTGCACCGAGGGGGCATGGTCTTGGCGCTGCCAGCCGCTGAAACCGCTACCATCGTACTCTAGGGTCAAGGCGATACGCTGCATGCCAACGGTACCGGTCAACCGCACCTCCCAGCACAGCCTCGCCCCACGCTACACCTCACCCAGCTCATCCAGCACCCGACGGGCGCTCTCGCGCTGGGATTCCGTCCCTTCCTCCATCACTTCCTGCAGCAGCTCCCGGGCCCCTGCCTCATCACCGAGATCGATATAAGCACGGGCAAGGTCGAGCTTGGTATCGGCCTCGTCACCCTCGCCAATACCAGGCCCTGCCTCCTCCGTTGCCGAGGCGCTCTCACCCTCAGCCCCTGGGGCAGCGGCAGGTTCTTCGCCATCACCTTCCTCGTCTCCCTCGGCCCCCTGCTCACTGAGGAGGCTGTCGAGGTCCATCTCATCGAGCTCACCGGCTTCCTCCTCTTCACGCTCCGAGCCGAAGAGCTCGTCCACCATATCCTGGGCCTCGGCGCTGGCCTCAGGCTCTTGGGCCATGGCCGGCTCCGGCTCTTGCGCCTGCGCAGGGCGATCCGGTGCCTCGAGAGGCTCGGCCGTGGTCTGCTCGTCAGCCGCGCCCTCCTCCTCGCCACCGGGCGCTTCCGCAGCGCCAGCCTCGGCAGCATCAAAGGCCTCGTCGAGGCGGCGCTCAAAGTCGTCTTCCTGGTCTCGAGCGCCACCCGCAGCAGCCGGCGTCGGCTCGGCCTCTGAGCTCGCGGCTGCCGCCTCGTCCTCCAGCTTACCGCCCTCAGCCTCCTCTCCCTCTTTGTCTTCAGCCTCACCGCCGGCCGCCTGAGGATCCGGCTCCTCCGCCGCCAGACCTAGATCGAGCTCGTCGAGATCCGGCTTGGCGTCCAAGTCGGCGCCTTCCTCCGCCTCTTCTGACACGCCAGCCGCTTGGGCCTCTTGCCGCTCTTCGCCGCCATCCGCGGCAGCCACTCCTCCCGCAGCAGCTCCAGCGAACAGCGGCGACTCGGGGGCGTAGCGCCCTCCGATGGCTGCCACCGCACGCCAATCCGGATCCGCCTCGTCCGGCGTCCGGTCATGGAGCTCCTGCGCCTGTGCCAGGAACTCCTCACGATCATCGAGCCGGGCCAGGACCTCCAGCAGCCGGCGACGTAGATCAGAGCGCTCCGGCTCCCGATGCAGGCCACGCTCGAGGACCTCCCGCGCCCGGCGTAGAT
>JBKGYE010000028.1:0-20393 GCA_046546255.1 Halorhodospira sp.
ATAGATCCCGAAGGTGATGGCCAGGAGTAGTCACGGCCCTCACGCCGGTGTTGCATCGCATCAAAACAAGTGCTATGTTGCATTGCACAAGGCATGGCGAGCAGTCCATGCCACGGTGACACCCAAAGGAGAAAAGATCATGCAAGACCAGCTCAACCAGTCCATGCAGCAGATGCAGAAGATGCTCGAGCCGAGCCGCAAACTGAACGCGTTGCTCCTCGACCATGCTGAGAAGATCGCGCACCTCAATCTCGAGGCGGCCCGCTCTTACACGGAACTCGCCGTCGAGCAGATGCGCAAGGCGCTCGAAGTCCGTGATCCGGAGAGCTTCCAGAGCTACCTGACCGATCAGGGCAAGGTGGTCCAGACGGTCAGCAACAAGATGTCCCAGGACGCCAGCACCCTCGCTGACATCAGCAAGAACATGGGTGAGGAGGTCCAGAAGCTGGCCCAGGAGAACGCCTCGGTCATGTCCGAGGTCGTCCAGCCGGCGGCGGGCACCGGGAAGAACACCAAGGGCCGTAGCGGTAGCGCGAGCGCCAGCACGGCGGGTTCCGCCTCCGGGACCAGCGCTTCCAGCAACTCGAAGAAGTCCGCGTAACAGCCGCAGCCGCCGAAGCGGTAGCAACATAGCCCAGGCGGCCCCTTTTAGGGGCGGCCTGGGCTATCCAGCATCACCTCATCCGGCCCCACGCCCGTGAGCGCACGCCTGGTACACGATGCCCCATCAACCGCCTTCGCGCGCCAAGGCCCGAGCGCCGATATCCCGCCGATAAAAGACCCCTTCCCAGTGGATACCGGCCACACGGCGATAGGCCGCTCGTTGGGCCTGCGCTACACCGTCCCCCAGTGCGCAGCAGCACAGTACCCGGCCTCCATTGGTTACAACGCGTCCATCCCCATCGAGGGCCGTACCACCATGGAAAACCTTGGTATCGGGCTCGTCAGGCTCCTCTAGTCCCTCGATCAAGTGCCCACGCTCCACGCTCCCCGGGTACCCGGCTGCCGCCATCACGACGCCCACCGACGGTCGCGGATCCCAATCCGGCGCCAGGCTAGCGAGGCGCCGCTGCAGGGCCGCCTGGCAAATCTCGTCGAAGTCCGAGCGCAGGCGCATCAGCAACGGCTGCGCTTCCGGATCGCCAAGCCGGCAGTTGTACTCAAGCACCCTCGGGTTCCCCTCAGGGTCGACCATCAGGCCGGCATAAAGGAACCCCTGGTAAGGCCGCCCTTCTGCGGCCAGCCCCTGCACCGTAGGCCGTATGATCTCGTCCATAATCCGCTTATGGAGCCGATCATCGACCAGCGGGGCCGGTGAGTAGGCGCCCATACCACCGGTATTCGGCCCTTGGTCGCCGTCATCACGGGGCTTGTGGTCCTGTGAGCTGGCCATGGGGACCACATCCTCACCGTCGACCAGGGCGATGAAGCTCACCTCCTCGCCCTGCAGGCACTCCTCCACAACGATACGCTGCCCCGCCTCGCCGAAAGCCTGCCCCGAGAGCATCCGCTCAGCGGCGAGCAGGGCCTCATCCTTGCTCGCCGCCACCTCAACCCCCTTCCCTGAGGCCAAGCCATCCGCCTTGACCACCATCGGCGGCTGCTGCGACCGGATATACTCGGAGGCTGCAGCCCAATCGTCAAAAGCCTGATAAGCCGCTGTCGGGATCCGGTGGCGCGCCATGAAGGCCTTGGCAAACGCCTTCGAGCCCTCAAGCTCGGCAGCATCGGCTGTGGGCCCCAGGCACGGTACGCCCGCTTGCTGGAACGCATCGACAACGCCGGCGACGAGCGGCGCCTCCGGCCCGACAATAGCGAAGGCCACCTCTTGCTCACGGGCCAGCTGGACCAGCGCGGGGATATCCCCTGTACCAACCTGGAGATTGCGGACCTTCGGCTCGCGAGCGGTACCGGCATTGCCGGGCGCCGCCAAGACCTCGTCAACCTGCTCGGAGCGGGCCAGCGCCCAAGCCATAGCGTGCTCGCGCCCGCCCCCGCCGATAACCAGTACCTTCATTCTCTGTGCCCCTCGTGGTGGCGCTCAGTGACGGAAATGGCGCATGCCCGTAAAGACCATAGCCATGCCGTGCTCCTCGGCGGCCTCGATCACCTCCTGATCACGCTTCGAGCCACCAGGCTGGATGACCGCCGCAGCCCCCGCCTCGGCAGCCTGGTCAATGCCGTCACGGAAGGGGAAGAAGGCGTCGGAGGCAAGCGACGAACCTCGCAGCCCAAGCCCTGCCTCAGCGGCCTTCTCGCAGGCGATGCGGGCGCTGAAGACGCGGCTCATCTGCCCGGCGCCGATCCCCAGGGTACGCTGCTCGCCTGCGAAGACGATAGCGTTGGATTTGACATGACGGACCACCTCCCAGGCGAAGCGTAGATCAGCCCACTCCTGATCGGTCGGCTGGCGCCGGGTTACCACCTGGAGAGCCGCCGGGTCGAGCACAGCCGTATCACGATCTTGGACCAGCAGGCCGCCACGTACTCGCTTGAGATCGAGCTCCGCACCCGGGTGCTCCGGCCAACGGCCCGTCTCTAGCACCCGTACGTTCTTCTTGGCCGAGAAGCGCTCCGCCGCCGCAGGCGTGATAGCCGGGGCAATGACCACCTCGACGAACTGACGATCGACAATAGCGCCGGCCAGCTCGGCCTCGACGGTATCATTAAAGGCGATGATGCCGCCGAAGGCCGAGGTGGGATCCACCGCGAAGGCCCGATTGTAGGCCTCCTGCAGACTGCCGGCGCAGGCGACACCACAGGGATTCGCATGCTTGACGATCACGCAGGCCGGGCCCCGGAAGGCCTTCACACACTCCAGCGCAGCGTCGGTATCAGCCACATTGTTGTAGGACAGCGCCTTGCCCTGGAGCTGCCGTGCGGTGGCGACACTCGCCTCGACAGCCCCAAGATCCCGATAGAAGGCGGCCCGCTGGTGAGGGTTCTCGCCGTAGCGCATCTCCGCGATCTTCTCTACCTGCAGCGTCCACGCCTCAGGGAACTCGCTCTGCCGCTGCCCCTGCGCATCGTACTGGCCCAGGTAGGCGGCAATAGCGCCGTCATAGCGGGCGGTATGGGCAAATGCCCGGGCCGCCAGCCGATGGCGCAGGGCACGGCTCGTGCCCCCGAGGCGCTGCAACTCCTCAAGGACCTCGTCATAGGCGCTTGTCTCCGTGACTACGGCCACATCGGCGTGGTTCTTGGCGGCAGCTCGGATCATCGCCGGCCCGCCGATATCGATATGCTCGATGGCGTGCGCCAGGGTGCAGTCCGCGGCAGCGACCGTCTCCTCGAAGGGATAGAGGTTCACGCAGAGCAGATCGATCGGGCCGATGCCGTGCTCGGCCATGACCGCATCGTCCTTCCCGCGACGGCCGAGGAGCCCGCCATGGATGCGCGGATGCAAGGTCTTCACCCGGCCATCCATGATCTCGGGGAACCCCGTCTCCGCCGAGACCTCCTTGACCGGGATACCGGCTTGCTCCAGCAACCGCGCTGTACCACCGGTGGAAAGGATCTCAACGCCCTGCTCGTGCAGGGTGCGAGCAAACCGCTCTACCCCGCTCTTCTCGGATACGCTGATCAGGGCCCGCTGGATGGGTCGCATGCCGTCATTGGTCGCCATAGTGGATCGCCCGGGTTGGTTCAGTTGTGATCGATACCGTGCTCACGCAGCTTCTTGCGCAACGTCGCTCGGTTCAGGCCCAGCAGCTGCGCTGCTCGCGTCTGATTGCCAGAGCAGTAGGCCATGACGGATTGAAGCAACGGGACCTCCACCTCGTTGAGCACCAGGCGGTAAAGCCCGTTGCAGTCGTGGCCGTCCAGCTCCTTGAAATAGTCATCCAGGGCGCGGGTTACCGCCTCGCGGATAAGTGCGCTGCCCCCCGCATCACCGCCCTGGTCAGGACCCTGTGCACCACGGGGCCCCATCTCGTCCTGCATGCATCACCCCCTTTCTTGCAAGTTGGCAGAGAATACCAGAGTCCTCCTCTCCCCCACCGCTCTGGGGAAGAAGAAAACCCTACTGCGGTGGGCGGAAGGCGAGAGAGAAGCTCTCCGCCCCTCCCTCCGGCCGAGCGATATAGAGCTCCACCGGGACCCGCGCATCCGGTGCGATCCCCTCCTTCAGCCGCGCCCGCATACGGCTGTCGGCCACATAATCCTGCGGCTGCACCCACCGCTCTCCAGTCACATGGCCATCTAGATCGCGCAGGGTGAGCCGCATCTCCGGATACGGCAGCCGTTGCTCGCCCGTATTAACAAGGACACCGCCGAGCATGAGCGCATCATCGCGCCTGGGATCGGCCTCCAACCAGCGCTCCTCGACCTCTAGCACGGCATAGGCCTGGGCATCTTCGAGCAGGCAGCCGTAAAGGCGGCAAACCGCCTCGAGCCACCCCCGGGTTCCCGGCAACTCCAGCAAAGACTCCCGGTAGAGATAGGAGCCATGGACGGCCGCCGTCGCGAGCAAGGCCATGACTGTCCCCGAGATGAGCCACCGGCGCCACCCGCTGCGAGCACGACGCGGGACCGCTGGCGGGACCGGTCGCTCGACACGCAGCTCAGCAAGCATCTGCTCCCACTCAGGATCAGGCGCCTCTTCGCACCTTGCTGTCAGGTCCGGCTCCCGTCCGCCCGGGACGGACTCCGCCCCCTCTTCTGCTTCCCCTTGCTCAGAGGCGCCGGTGCGGGTGACCGCGGCCAGATCGAGCGGACGGGCTGGTGCCTCCTCAGTTGCCTCGGGACCAGTCCCTGCTCCGAGGGGAACCGCCGAGCCTCCCGCGGCGGGATTCTCCTCGGCCGAAGGCTCGTGATCGGGCAGCTGCTCAGCAAGGCTCTCGAAGGCATCGAATTGGGCCTGGCAGAGCCCGCAAATCACAAGACCTCGCGCCCGGCGCAGCTGCCAGGCGCGCAGTGCGAAGATGGTCCCGCAGCCCGGGCATTGGGTGTACAAGGGTTGCCCCCATTCATGCTGGATGCGCGCTCAAGCGCTCCGGGTTCCGCTGAGAAGCACCCAGTCCCCGCGGCACCGCGGCGGATCCCAAGCCACGGCGCCCTCGAAGGCCGCCATGACCTGCTGCTCCTGGCCTTGGAGGATGCCCGAGAGCGCCAACCGCCCACCGATGCGCACGCGATAGCGCAATTCGCCGGCCAGCTCCACCAGCGTAGCAGCAAGGATATTGGCGAGAAGGAAATCAGCGCAATAAGCCGGACACGTCTCAATGGAACAAGCAGTCACCAGGTCAGCGACGCCATTGCGCTCGGCATTCTCGCGGCTGGCGATGACCGCCTGCGGATCATTGTCTACCGCCCGGCAAGAGGCTGCCCCAAGCCGGACCGAAGCCACCGCAAGGACGCCGGAGCCGGCACCGTAGTCGAGGCCATGGCGACCGGCGAGATCCTCGTGATCGAGCCACTCCAAGCACAGCGCGGTCGTCTCGTGGGTGCCGGTCCCGAAAGCAAGGCCAGGATCGAGCCGGATGGGGACAGCCCCCGGCGGGAGCTGCGGATCAGCGTTGGTGGGCACAATCCACAGCCGCTCCCCGAAGGCCATGGGCTGGAAGTGCTCGAGCCAAGCTCGTTCCCAAGCCCGCTCCTCGAGGCGCTCTGCATGCCACCCTTGCAGGCGTTCGCCAAGCTGCTCGGCGAGCAGGTGATGGAGAGCCTGCTCATCGGTCTCCGGCGGGAAAAGCGCGCTGACCCGCACCTGCTCCCAGAGGGGGTGCTCCCCCACCCCCGGCTCGAGCAGCACGCTGCCGTCATCAGCTTGGTAAGTCTGGGCAAGAGCCCCAGCCAGCTCAAGGGCCTGATCCACCGCCTCGAGCTCGTCAGCTGCTACCTCCAGCGTAATCTGCAGCTGCGACACGGGTCACGCGCCCTGGCGCGGGGCCGGAGAGACGACGAAGCAAGCCGCCTGCTCCCGGGTGTAGAAGCATCCGTCGCGCTCGAACCCGGAGATCACCCGCTGCTTGACCGCAATCACGTGTCCGCGCTCATCACGCTCACTGATGAGCTCCTCCGGTAGGCCATCTAGGCGGTGGAAGGGTGCTGGCTGGCCATTACGGCTACAGGAGATGTAGATGGTCCCCGTCTCCGTATCGAGGAATGCCGGCCGGAACCCGTGGTCCCGGCTACAGGCACTGACCCCGCCGGTCCCTTGGAACGCGGCATTCTCCTGCTTCAGCCGCTCTGCCGTGAGGGCACGAGCCATGGCTCACCACCTCCGAACGTCGACGCTGCTCGAGGGAACTATCGGCCACTCCGCTGGCATCCTGAACCGGACGGCGGTCCTTTCTTAGCCGACTCAGCCCTGCTGCTGGTAATTAGACACCGCGTGCTCGATCTCGGCTCGCGCTGCATCCGCACCCTTCCAGTCACGGATCTGGACCCACTTACCTGGCTCCAGATCCTTGTAGTGCTCGAAGAAGTGGCTGATCTGCTGGAGCAAGCTGGCCGGTAGATCGTCAGGCCCCTGCACATGGGCGTAATCTGGGGTAAGCTTATCGGCTGGAACGGCGATGAGCTTGGCATCCTCGCCGGACTCGTCGGCCATCTCCAGCACCCCGACCGGACGGCAGCGGATGACCGATCCAGGTACCAGCGGCAGCGAGGTGACTACCAGCGCATCCACCGGATCGCCGTCATCAGCAAGGGTGTGCGGGATGAAGCCGTAGTTGCAGGGGTAGTGCATGGCCGTCGCCATGATGCGATCGACGGTCAGCGCACCGGTCTCCTTATCCACCTCGTACTTGACCGGCCCCCCGCGTAGCGGGATCTCGATGATGATGTTGATATCGTCCGGAATCGACCGGCCGGCAGGCACAGCATCCAGGTTCATGCAGCCTCTCCGTTCAGCAGCAACTTGGAATGAGCCGGGGGCTCGGTTGTTGTCGCGCACTTTAACGCCGTTGTTGCGCCGCGACAACCGAGCCGTCCCGCACCAAAGAGAACGGTGATTATGTCAACGCACCCCCCGGAGCCAGTCAACTGCGGCAAACCGTACCGGTGACGCTTGCTGTATGATTGGCGCCCGAGCCCTCATCAAGCCCGGAAGATGCGATGGGTGCCTTGCTGCAGACGCTTCTCGGTATATGCGCGCTCCGCGAAGGGCCGCAGGATCTGCCCTACAGCCCGCGTCACCTCTTCGGGGTGATCGCGGCGAGCTCGGCGCTGAGCGTGATCGCCGTCAACAACCTGCCGGAGACAGGCCCTGCCTTGCCCCAGGTGGCGGTAGCCACGCTGTTCTCCCTGGCCTTCCTCTACGCCCTGCTGATACTGCGCGGACTACAACCCCGCTTTGTACAGAGTGCCACCGCCCTATTCGGCACCGACCTGATCATCAACCTGCCGGTGACAGCCCTGAGCTTTCCCATCGCCACCCACGGCCCGGAGAGCGCTCAAGGCGCCGTCCTGGCCATGCTGTTGCTCTGGTTCTGGCAGATCGCCATCCTCGGTCACATCCTGCGGCACACCTTGGAGATGCGCCTGGCACTCGGCATGCTCTTGGCCGTGGGCTATACCCTCCTCAGCGTTCAGGTCATCCAGTGGGCCGCCGACTGATCGGGAGATACTATGAAGCTCCACATCCTCGGCATCTGCGGCACCTTCATGGGCGGCATTGCCCTTCTGGCACGGGAGAGCGGCCACGCGGTCGAGGGCAGCGATACCGGTGTATGGCCGCCGATGAGCGAGATCCTTGAGCAGGCCGGCATCCCAGTCTACCCGACGTACGAGGTCAGCCACCTAGAGCCGGCCCCCGACCGCGTGCTCATCGGCAACGCCCTCTCACGCGGCAATCCGGCCGTGGAGTTCACCTTGGAGCGCGGCCTGGCCTACCGCTCTGGCCCTGGCTGGCTGGCTGAGCACCTCCTCGACGACCGCTGCGTCGTGGCCATCGCAGGCACCCATGGAAAGACGACGACCGCCTCGCTGACCGCATGGATCCTTGAGCGTTGCGGCCTGGATCCGGGATTTTTGATCGGCGGGGCGCCCGGCTTCAGCGAACGCTCGGCGCGCTTGGGGACTGGCTCCCCTTTCGTGGTCGAAGCCGATGAGTACGACACGGCCTTTTTCGACAAGCGCGCCAAGGTGGTGCACTACCGCCCGCGCGTGCTCGTGCTCAACAACCTCGAGTACGACCACGCCGATCTCTATCCTGACCTAGCAGCCATCGCCAAGCAGCTCCACCACGCCGTACGGACGGTCCCCGGCGGCGGCCGCATCCTCGTCAATGGGGACGACCCGAACCTGCCGGCGGTGCTGGCACACGGGTACTGGAGCACGGTGGAGCGTATCGGCTTTGGCACCGGCAACGACTGGCGTATCCACCACCATCCCGACGGCAGCGCTGAGCTGCACCGCCACGGCTCCCCCCTCGGCCTCTTGCAGCCCCCGCAGCCGGGACGACACAACCTGGCCAATGCCGCTGCCGCCATCGCCGCCGCTGCTGCCGCTGGCGGCGACACGGAGACCGCCCTTCAAGCCGTGAGGGACTTCCCCGGGGTACGCCGGCGCCTTGAGCAACGCGGCTGCATCGATGGCATCGAGGTCATCGACGACTTCGCGCACCATCCAAGTGCCGTAGCCGCCACCTTGGATGCCCTTACCGAGCCCGAACGACGATTGCTGGCGGTGCTCGAGCCACGCTCGAACACCATGCGCATGGGGGTCCATCAACGCGAACTCTGCCAGGCCTTGGAGCGAGCCGAGCACGCCTTCGTACTCACCCCTGAGGACCTCCCGTGGTCAGTGACGGCTGCGCTCGCCCCCCTGGGCGAGCGGCTGCATACAGCCGCCGACGTCCCTGGCCTGGCGGAACAGGTCCTGGCAGAGGCACGCCCGGGCGACCGTCTGGTGGTCATGAGCAACGGCGCCTTCGACAACATCCACGAGCGGCTGCTCAGGGGGCTCGAAGCACGGAGCCAGCGATGAGCGGGATTACCGTCGCCCTGACCGGAGCCTCGGGCATTCAATACGGCCTGCGCCTGCTCCAGGCCCTCACAGAGGCCGGCGAAGAGGCGCATTTGCTGCTCTCCGAGGCCGCCCGCATTGTCGCCGGCACAGAGGCCGAGATCCCCTTACCGCGTCGTAATCGCGAACTCCACCGCAGCCTCTGCCAGCACCTGGACATCGATCCTGCGTTGCTGCATATCCATGGCGAGCAGCAGTGGACCTCACGGCTTGCCTCCGGGTCCGCGGCACCGGAGCGCATGGTCATCTGCCCTTGCACCACCGGTACCCTCGCCGCCATCGCCAGCGGACAATCCAACACCCTCCTTGAGCGTGCCGCCGATGTCGTGCTCAAGGAGCGGGGACAGCTGGTGGTCGTGCCCCGTGAGACCCCACTGTCGACCATTCACCTGGAGCATATGCTGACCCTTGCCCGACTCGGGGTCGTGGTGCTGCCAGCCTGCCCGGGCTTCTACCACGGCCCCCAGGAGGTCAGGGATCTGATCGATTTCGTCGTTGCCCGCGTCCTGGATCACCTGGACGTGGCACACCGGCTCGGCCCCCGCTGGGCTCATGACAGGTGAGGAGACCTCCCCGATGAGCGATGAGCTACACCTCTTCCCGCTACGCACGGTCCTCTTCCCGGGCGGTCGACTGGAGTTGCGCATCTTCGAGCGGCGCTACCTGGATCTGGTGACCGATTGCCTGCGCAATGAGCGGCCCTTCGGGGTCTGTCTCATCCAGGAAGGTGAAGAGGCCGGCGCTCCGGCACGCCCCCATGCAGTCGGCACGGCCGCCCATATCATCGACTGGGACCAGCGCAATGATGGCCTGCTGGGGATTACCGTGGAAGGGTTCCAGCGCTTTGAGATCGTCGCCCGGCAGACGCCCTCGGGGATGGCACAGCGCGCTCAAGTCCGCTGGCTGGCGGAGGCACCGGCAACGCCCCTAAGCACGGAGCTACAGCCCCTGGCAGACCTGCTGGCGCGAATCCTGGACCAGATCGGCGGCCTGTACGGATCGATGCCCCGGGCCCTAACGGACGCTGGCTGGGTTAGCGCGCGCCTGTCCGAGCTCCTCCCGATCCCTACCGAGGCCAAGCAACAGCTGCTAGAGATCGATGCCCCGGAGGAGCGCCTAGAACTGTTGCGCCAAGCCTTGGACGCTGAGGCCCCGCGCGGGGACAACTAGCCCGGCCGGCGTAATACAGCACACGGCAGGCCTTCCCCACGGACTGCCTGCCATAGATAGCGCACCGGCAAGATTCGCACCGGCTGCGCCGGCACCAGGATGCGCAGATCCTCAGGCCCCTGCATCCCAGCCACCACCTGCGCCCGCTCGGAGGCTGTGACTGCCCGCGAGCGCACCACCGTCACGGGCCATCCCGCCTGCACCCGCTCCACCTCTAGGCTCCCCAGCCAAAGCTGAGCGGCGGTCTGTGGTAGACGTACCGGTGCTGACCACAGCCGCAACACAAGCCGACGCCCGTCCTCTTGGGGCAAGACCCGGACCAACCCCGGCAGCCGCCCCCGATACCAGCGAGGTGCCGGCGCCAAGCGCTCCAGCTCCGGTGTTGGCTGCAGCCACCGCAGTGCGCCGTGTAGCCCTCGCTCCGGCTCATGCCAGCCGGCACGCGCCAGGCGGGCGGCCACCTCCCTGGGCCGAGCCAGCCATTGCACATCCACAGGCCTTTGACCGCCATCGAGCCAGCGCAACTCACGGCCCAGCCCTTGCTCCGCCCCCCCCGTCAGCCATTCATGCACACTCAGCTGCGACGGCTCAGAGGTGATCCCCCGGCGCTCATACGCCTCCGGCAAGATCACCGTCGCCCGGGCAAGCACCGCCACAACCAGGATGAGCGCGACCACGGCCGGAAGCGAACGTTCAGGAGGCCGCTGCAAGGAAGCGCTACGGGCCAGCACCACCAGACCGGCCATGACCACCCCCAGCAACACGCCGCCGATAGCGTCAGTGAGCCACAGCTCACCAGCCACCACTCCCCCGAGCGCGGCGAGCAACGGAATCGCCACACCGAGGAACTGCACCGGCCGGCGTAGCGATCCGTAGACCACGGTCGCCAGCACGCCTGCGGCCAGGACCAACGTCGTGAAGCCGGCCAGCGCCGGCGATGGGAAAGCGAGCACCGGGGCCCCACGATAGAGCGCCGCCCCATCCAGGTTGCCGCTGGCCCAGCCAAGCAGCAGGGCCAGCGCAACGCCGCCGGGCACGATCGTACCGAGCACCGCGGCCACTCGCAGGCGGCCAAGCCGGATCACCCACGCCACACCCGCGAGCCAGGCCGGGACCCAGACCCAGGGCTCATACAGCAGGGCAGGCACGAGGAAACCGCTGCGCACGGCAGCGGCCACCTCAGCCTCCAGGATGGCGAACAGGGCCTCATCGGCCAACGTAGGCCCGCCCCACCACCCCTGACGCAGGAGCAGGATCGACAGCACCACAAGAGCGGCCCACCAGATCCAGCCCACGCCATAGCTGAAGGCGCGCAAAGCATGGCGAGGTGCCATCAGCGCCCGTGCAGCCACCGGATGGATCCGCCCCCAACGGCGAGCGCGCCAGGCGATCAGGGCCGCAGCACGACGCAAACGGGGTGCGATCAGCCAGCGCACGAGCCACCAAGCCGCCCAGGCGCCGAGCACACTGAGCAGCAGCAACGCCACCAGGCGCAACGCGACCGAGGCCGCTACGGCTAATGAGGCACCAAAAACCAGGCCGGGCAAGAGATAGGCAGGCGCCCACGCCAGCGCCGAGAGGACATTGACCACGAGGAATGGCCGCAACGGCATGTTCATCATGCCAGCGACGGCAGGGATAACCCCTCGGATCGGGCCGATAAAACGACCCAGGACCAGACTCTTGCCACCATGGGCCGCGAAGAAGGCATCCCCCCGTGCGAGGGCCCCGGGATAGCGACGCAGCGGCCAATAGGTGCGCAGTCGGTCACCGTAGTGACGCCCGAGCCAATAGCTGATGGTATCGCCCACCAACGCTCCCAGGAAGGAGGCGATCAGGGTCGGTCCGATCCCCAGGTGACCCGTTCCCACCAAGGCGCCAGCTATAAACAGCAACGTAGCACCGGGGACAAGCATCCCGGCACCGACAACCCCCTCGCTCAGGGCGATCGCGAAGACCAATAGCGTCGCCCAGCCGGGATGCGCTGCCAGCCATTCGAGGATCCCTTGGGCCCACGAAAGCTCCATCTAGGCTTGCTCCGGGCGCCCTAGGACCAGCGGCGTGCGCCAGCTCGATCAAAAGGGATCCGGCGAGGCCACCACCCCACCGGATCGCTCCCTGCACCCGCCGGCAGACAACGCAGCCGGCCTGCAACGCTCATACGCGGGCGAACGCGCGCTCTGCGGCGTCCAGGGTCTCCTGCACAGCGGTCTCGTCATGGGCTAACGAGACGAAACCGGCCTCAAAGGCCGCCGGGGCCAAGTAGACCCCCTCCTCCAGCATGGCGTGGAAGAAGCGGTTGAACGCCTCCAGGTCACACGCCTTCACCTGCTCAAAGCGGGTGACAGGCGCATCGTCGGTAAAGAACAGGCCGAACATGCTGCCCGCTTGGTTGGTGGCCAGCGGTACGCCAGCGGCATCGGCCCGCTCCTTGATGCCGTTGACGATACGGGTCGTGGTTTGCTCAAGCTGATCGAAGGCCCCCGGCGCGGTGATCCGTTCCAGCGTGGCCAGGCCAGCGGCCATAGTCACCGGGTTGCCGGAGAGCGTACCCGCCTGGTAGACACCGCCCACCGGGGCCAGCCCCTCCATGATCTCCCGGCGACCGCCGAAGGCACCCACCGGCATCCCACCTCCGATCACCTTGCCGAGGCAAGTCAGATCGGGGGTCACGCCGAAACGGCCCTGGGCGCACTGCGGGCCTACCCGGAAACCCGTCATGACTTCGTCGAAGATCAGCAGGGCACCGGCACGGTCGCAGACCTCACGCAGCTTCTCCAAGAAGCCCGGCACCGGCGGGACGCAGTTCATGTTACCGGCCACCGGCTCGACAATAACCGCGGCGATGTCGTCACCGTGCTCCTGGAAGCAGGAGGCCACCGCGTCGATGTCGTTGTAGGGGATCGCCAGGGTCTCTGCGACTACCGCCTCGGGCACACCGGGGCACCCCGGCACACCGAGCGTCAGGGCCCCGGAACCCGCCTGCGCCAGCAGGGCATCCACATGGCCGTGGTAGTTACCCTGGAACTTGACGATCTTGCTCCGTCCCGTAAAGGCCCGCGCCAGGCGCAGGGCGCTCATGGTCGCCTCGGTGCCCGAGTTGACCAGCCGCACCATCTCCAGCGACGGCACGTGCTGGCAAAGGGTACGGGCCATCTCGACCTCGAGCTCCACCGGTGTCCCGAAAGACAGACCCTTGGCAGCGGTCTCCTGTACACGGCGCAGCACCTCCGGATCGGCATGGCCGGCGACGAGCGGCCCCCAGGAGCAGACGTAGTCGACGTAACGGCGGCCATCGACATCCCACATATATGGTCCCTCGCCGCGCTCGAAGAAGATCGGCTCGCCGCCAACCCCCTTGAACGCACGCACCGGGGAGTTCACGCCGCCAGGGATCAGCTCCCGGGCCTGCTGGAACAGCTGATGGGTGCGCTGCATGGGTTCTCCTCTCTATTCTGGACTCGAGTTCAGGTCGCGATTTTACGGGCTGCGATTCCACTCAGCGACGAGCCGGCGCGCCGCAGCTTCGGGATCTTCTACGCTAAAGAGGGCGCTAACCACTGCGGCAGCATCCGCGCCTGCAGCCGCCACCTCAGCGAGATTCGACTCGTTGATGCCGCCGATCGCCACGGTCGGGCGTCCCGTCACCTCCCGTGCACGCGTGAGCAGCTCTTTAGGGGCCAGGGTGGACTCCGGCTTGGTGGGCGACGGATAGATGCTGCCGAAGGCTACATAGTCCGCTCCCTCCTGCACCAGCCTTTGCGCCCGCTCGAGGTCGTCATAGCAGGAAACCCCGATCCAGGCCGCCTCCCCGAGACGTTGGCGCGCCCGAACAACCCCCGGATCCTCACGACCGAGATGGACACCATGGGCCGTCACAGCAGCGGCCAGCTCGATGTCATCGTTGACCAGGAACAGCGCCCCTTGCTCCTCGCAGAGACGCCGCAACGCCTCGGCCTCGGCACGGCGGCGCGTGCCATTTTCACCCTTGTCACGGTACTGCACCACCTGCACGCCGCCGCGCAGCACCGCGGCCACGGCTTCTTCGAGATCTGCTCGCGGCTGGGTCACCGCATAGATGCCCGCTATTTTGGTTGCTCGTTTCTCCAAGATCGACCTCAAACCGCCATCAGCTCGAAAGCCTCTCGATCGGCACCGCACTCCGGACAGAGGAAGTCCGCTGGCAACTCCTCAAAGGGGGTTCCCGGCTCGACACCCTGCTCCGGCAAACCCTGTCCCTCGTCGTACATCCAACCACAAACGGTACAAACCCAAATCCGCTCAGCCACGCCTTCTCCCTCCCTGCTTTGCTGGTATCGCTCACTCTACCAGAGCCTGGCCCCGTGCCCGACCCCGTGCCTCATTGACGCCTAACCCCACCAGGAAAGCTGCAGCAAAGAGCCCGGCACAGACGAGGATCGCCGGCTGTAGCCCGACAGCCGCCTGCAAAACCCCCACAGCCACCAGACCGAAGGCTGCCGCTAGCTTGGTGGCGACCCCCCAAAAACCGTAGAACTCGGCCGCCCGCCCCGGTGGCGCGAACAGTCCCACCAGGGTCCGCCCTGCCGACTGGCACGAACCCAACGCCAAGCCGGCCGCACACCCGGCGACCAGGAAGACATACTGCGCCTCCCAAGCCGTGCCCAGGAGGCCATTGGCCAGCTCGGTCAACTGCGGCGTACGCCAGATGAGCAAAATGGCTATCACCCACATGAGCAATGTCACCAAGTAGGTCCGCCGCGCCCCGAGGTGATCCTGGATCAGCCCGAAGCCGATGGCCCCGACCGCTGCCGCCAGCTGGGTAACGATGAACATCGTCAACCGCACATGCTCCTCCCAGCCAATCACCTGAGCCCCGTAGATAAAGGCGTAGGCGAGGATGATCGCCAACCCTGACATCGCCAGCAGCAACGAGAGCATGAACACCGCCAGATCGCGCAAGTACCCCAGGCTACGCAAGGTCCCGGCGACCCGCATCAAGCCCAGCGCCGCATACCCCTGCCCGGCGGGCAGCGGCTGCGGCTGCCCGCGCTCGCGCAACCAAAGGAAGGTGGGCACAGCACAGAGCAGGAAGAAGGCGGCGGCGAACGGTCCCACCCAACGGATGCGCTCGAAATTCTCGGCACTGACCTCGCCAAGGACCAGCACCGTAAAGGCCGTGGCCAGCAAGCCGCCGACATACCCCAGGGACCACCCCACCCCGGAGACCCGCCCGATCTCACGAGATGCGGCAATATCCGGCAGGAAACCAGCGATGAACGCCTCCCCCAAGCAATAGGCATAGCTCGATAGGGTGATCAGCAGGAAACCCAGCACGATCTGCCCCGGATCCACCCAATAGAGCGCCGCCGTTGTGAGCACGGTGGCCAGGTAGCTGGCGAGCAGGAAACGCTTCTTTACCGCCGCATAGTCCATCACGGCCCCGAACACGGGCGCGGTCATCACCACAACGAGATAGCTCAGCGCCAGCGCCGAGCTCCAGAGCAAATTGCCAAGACGGTAGCCATCCCCGGCGTCACCGACGATCACCCGGGTAAAGAGATCACCGTAGACCACGGTCACGATCAGCAAGGTATAGGCCTGATTGGCGAAGTCGAACATCGCCCAGCCGAACACCTCCCGCCGCGATGCCTTGCTCGTTGCCCAGATCACGCCACCTCCCGAACCACCCCATGGCTACGCTGCCCGACCAAGCCCTACCCTACAGCCACGGTAGTCAGGCGACTAGCCGCCAGGAGTGGACTCCGGTATCCTGCGGGCTATGAGCGAAACGCACCTCACTGATCAGCGCCTTACCGACCTTCCTATCCACGATGCGGTCCTCGATGGCCTCGACGAGGCGGGGCTAACCTACTCCACCCCGATCCAGGCCGAGACCCTGCCGCACACCCTCGCGGGCGGGAACATCGCCGGCGAGGCGCAGACGGGCACTGGCAAGACAGCAGCCTTCGTCATCGCCACGCTCCACCACTTGATGACCTACCCGGTAGAAGAAGACGCCGTCGGCCCCTGGGCGATCATGCTCGCCCCTACACGCGAGCTCGCCGTACAGATCCACAGCGATGCCGAGCAGATCGGCGCATACACGGGGCTCAAGTTCGCCGCGATCTACGGGGGTACCGGCTATGAGGCACAGCGTCGGCAGCTCGAGGCCGGTGTCGACGTGATCATCGGCACGCCCGGACGGATCATCGATTTCTACAAGCGCAAGGTCTTTAGCTTGCGCAACATCGAGGTTGTGGTCCTCGATGAGGCCGACCGAATGTTCGACCTCGGCTTCATCTCGGACATCCGGTACCTGCTGCGGCGCATGCCCAGCGCGGAGCAGCGCCTGAACCTGCTCTTCTCCGCCACGCTCTCCTACCGGGTAATGGAGCTCGCCTGGGAGCACATGGGCGACCCGCCTCGTATCGCTGTCGCGAACGAGCAGCGCACCGCCAAGCATGTACGGCAAACCCTCTACCACGTCGCTAAGGAGGACAAGACCGCCTTCGTGGTGGGCATGCTGCAGCAGGTCGACCCGCGGCGGACCCTGATCTTCGCCAACACCAAGCGCGCCGCTGAACAGCTGGTGGGCTATCTGCGCGGCAACAACCTAGAGGCAGCCGTCATCTCCGGCGACATCCCGCAGAAAAAGCGCGAGCAGCTGCTGGCGCGTTTCCGTGACGGCGACCTGCCTGTGCTTGTCGGCACGGACGTCGCTGCCCGCGGGCTGCACATCGACTCCGTGAGCCATGTGATCAATTTCGATCTGCCCC
The DNA here is from genome assembly GCA_046546255.1 of Halorhodospira sp. Classification (GTDB taxonomy): domain Bacteria; phylum Pseudomonadota; class Gammaproteobacteria; order Nitrococcales; family Halorhodospiraceae; genus Halorhodospira. The sequence goes on from JBKGYE010000028.1 coordinate 16,899, forward strand.
ATGATCCGGAGGACTATATCCACCGTATCGGCCGCACCGCCCGTGCCGGCGAGAGCGGCGATGCGATCTCCCTTGCCTGCGACGAGTATGTCTTCTCGTTACCGGATATCGAGGCCTACCTCGGGGAGAAGATCCCTACCGAGACCCCGCCAGCGGCGTACTTCATCGATCTCGCACCGGCGAAGATGCCACGCCGCTCCCGTGGCGGCTCACGTCAGGGGGCCTCGGGTAGCAAGCCGTCCCAGCGCCGCCGCACGGACCACCATGCCTCGCGCTGAACCGTGCTGGCGCCACGCGCCGCGAGCGTGCCATAGTCGGCGCTGGGAAGGTCCGCTCCGGCAGCCAAGGTGAGAACGTGCCATGTACGATTTCCTCAGCTACTGTGTGCGCGACTACATGACCCCCTCCCCCTTCACCGTGGGGCAGGATGCGCCACTGCATGAACTCCAGGCGCTTTTTGATCAACACGACTTCAACGGTGTCCCGGTCATCGACGGCGCGGGCCGTCTCATCGGGCTCGCCACCAAGCTCGACCTGCTCAAGGCCTTCACCTTCACGCCTGACACCATGGTGCCGCATTATGCGGCCATCATGGAGCGCCCGGTGCACGAACTGATGACCCGGGAGCCCATCACGGTGACTCCGGACCTGCCGCTAACACGGGTGCTCCAGCGCATGGTGGATATGCGCACCAAGGGATTCCCGGTGGTGGACGAGAGCCACCGGGTAGCAGGCGTCATCGCCCGCGAGGATCTGCTCCGCGCCCTACGCGACGCCACCAGCAGCAGCTGACCCCAGGGGTCTTTATGAACCCGTCCACCCTGGTCGGCATCCTCGGCGGGCTGCTCCTGATTGGCTCGGTGCTGTTCGTCGCCGCCGAGGATGCCTTGGTCTTCATCAACCTGCCGGGGCTGGCCATCGTCATCGGCGGCACCTTAGCAGCGACCTTCCTCGCCTACCCCATGGACGAGGTCTTGCGCGTCTTTCGCCTGGTCTGGATCGTCATCCGCAACGAGCGAGTCTACACCCGGGATGACATGGAGGAGCTGATCCGCATCTCCCAGCTGTGGTTCAAGGGGGATGTCCGCGCCGTGGAGGACGCCCTGGACAACGTCGCCAACCCTTTCCTGCGCACCGGCGTGCAGCTGCTCATCGACCTCACGCCCGAAGAGGACATCCTCGATCTACTGCAATGGCGTATCCAGCGCCTGCGCGCCAAAGAGCACGCCGAGGCACAGATCTTCCGGGTCATGGCCTCCTTCGCCCCGGCCTTCGGCATGATCGGAACCCTGGTGGGCCTGATCAACATGATGTTCATCCTCGGGGAAGGGGATATCGAGCAGATCGGCCAAGAGATGGGGGTCGCCCTGCTGACCACCTTCTACGGCATCCTCTTCGCCAACCTCATCCTCAAGCCTGTCGCCGTCAAGCTCGAGCGCCGCACCGAGCAGCGGCTGGTCACGCTGAATATGATCCTCCAGGGGATCTCCCTGATGTGCCAGAAGCGCAACCCGACGTTGATGCGTGAGACGCTGAACTCCTTCATCGCCCAGTACAAGGATGAGATCCGCGACCCAGACCTCATCCGTCAGCTTGAGGAGAGCAGCCAGCACGCTGCAGCAGCCGCAGCCGGCGGCAATAGCGGCCGCGGCAACGGCCGGACAGGTCCCGAAGGGGGCACTGGACGTGGCGGCACCGACAGCAGCCGCTAGGCAGCAACACGCGAGGACTGTGCTGTGGCCGAGACCCCTCCCAGCAATCGCCGAACCCGTCCGTTCAGCCATCAGGTCGAACCGGAAGGTGAGAAGGAAGACGACAACAGCTGGCTGCTGGTCTACCTCGACGTCATCACCCTGCTGCTGATTGTCTTCGTCATCCTCCTCGCCCTTATGGAGCCCGAGGAGGATGACGCCCGATCGGGGCGAGGCGACGGCGTCCTTGAAGGGCAAGAGCACATCCTTGAGGGCGATCCCAGTGTGCTTGAGGAGATGCCGGGTCCGCGCGAGGAGGAGAAACAGGAAGAGGTAGAGATCCCCGAAGCGCTCAGGGAGCACGGCATTGAGGCTGTTGGCGAAGAGGAGACCCTCACCTTTCGGCTCGACGACGCAGTGCTGTTCAACACCGGCGAGGCCGAGCTACAGCAGACAGGGCAGGCCGCCATCGATGAGCTGGTGCCGATCCTCTCTGCTACCGGAGCCCGTATCTCTATAGAGGGGCATACCGATAACATCCCCATCAGTACCGAGCGCCACCCCTCCAACTGGGAGCTCTCCGCGGCGCGTGCCAGCGCGGTGTTGCGCTACCTGGTGGCGCAGGGGATCCAGCCACAGCGCCTGCGCGCCATCGGCTACGGCGCCATCCGGCCGATCGCCGAAAACGACACGGCACAGGGACGTGCCGAGAACCGCCGCGTAGAGGTCACCCTGCACTTCGGCACCGAGCGCTCGGCGCAAGACCTGCCGCTGCCGTAGATCGCAGCTCCCTGCTAGGATGCTAAGGCGATCGACTGGAAAAGCAGGATCTTCGCCATGCAGACCGCCGGCCCACCGCCCACCCTGTCGACCTTCCCGCCAGTCATCGGCTTCTTGCTGGCGGCGAACATCCTCGTCTTCTTGCTGCAGATGGCGCTCGGCCCTCAGCTGCTGATCGGCAACTTCGGCCTCTGGCCAATCGCCCCGGAGCCGGCACTGCCGCACATGACGGGTCAGCCTCCCTCGTTCCAGCTCTGGCAGCTGGTCACCTACGGCTTCCTCCACGGCGGGTTGCTGCACCTGTTCGTGAACCTGCTCGCCATGTGGCTCCTGGGCATGCACCTGGAGCACGCCTGGGGGTCGCGGACCTTCGCCATCTACTACTTCATCTGTGTCATCGGTGCAGGCCTGGTGCAGCTAATCGTCGCCACCCAGGCCGCCGGCGAGGGGCAGATCTACCCCACGGTCGGCGCCTCTGGTGGCGTCTTCGGAATCCTGCTCGCCTTCGGCATGATGTTCCCGAATCAACGGCTGATGCTGCTCTTCCCGCCGATCCCGATCCGTGCCAAGTACTTCGTCATCGGCTACGGCGCCTTCGAGCTATTCTCCGGGATCACCGGCACCGCAGCCGGCATCGCCCACTTCGCCCATCTGGGCGGCATGGTGGTGGGCTTCCTGCTGATCCAGTACTGGCGCGGCAAGCTGCCGATCAAGCCACGATTCCAGCGCTTCTACTGGTAGCCACCGCCCATCGGGGCGGTGCTAACCGCAAGAGCACCGCTCGTTCCGAGCAGCGGGCAACCGCCATGGCAGCACCCCCCGAGCGGTAGTGACGGCAATTCAGCCGCCTGCACCCCCCTTGGCTCCTCTCCAAGCCACCGATTTACCAAATCGCGCCGCAGTGCTCCGCCTATAGCCGCGTAGCGGCTTAGGGGGTGGTGAAGCGGCGCATGGCGCGCAGCGCCATCATTTGCGCTCATGGACACTCGAGATAGAGTGGAGCCATGGTCCAGCGTAAGGTCAC
>JBKGYE010000029.1:0-20140 GCA_046546255.1 Halorhodospira sp.
GGGCGCGGCGGGTGATCCGGGCGAGCAGGGGTTGGCCACCGGTGTCGAGGCGGACCAGCAGGTGGCTCGGGTGCGGGTCGGGGTTGAGCTCGAGGATGCGGGCTGGCAGGCAGTTGAGCGCGGTCAGGTCGCGGGGACGGGAACGGGCGAGGGTGACCTCGCGTGCTCGGATCTGGACGCGGACCGCCTCGCCTACGGCGATCTCCCGCTGACGGGTGAAGAGGGGCGCGCATCCGCTGTCGAGCTCGGTGAGGTGGTGCTCGGGGTGGTGGCGGGTGACCGTGGCGTAGAGGATCGTGGCTGCGGTGTCGCCGTGGGCCAAGGGCAGGTCGGTGCGTGTGAGCATCTCCTGCAACGGCCCCTCGGCGCGTACGCGCCCCTCCTCAAGGAGCACCATGTGATCGGCGATGCGGGCGACCTCCTCAAGGGCGTGGGTGACGTAGATCACCGGGATCGCCAGCGTGCTATGGAGGCGCTCGAAGTAGGGCAGCAGCTCCTCCTTGGTGGCGCTATCCAGGGAGGCGAGCGGCTCATCCATGAGCAGCAGGCGTGGGCTGGTCAGCAGGGCGCGACCGATGGCGACCCGCTGGCGTTGCCCCCCGGAGAGGGCGGCTGGGGGGCGCTGGAGCAGGGGGGCCAAGCCGAGCAGTCGGGTGACCTCGTCGAACTCGATTTGCCGGTGCTCGGCAGGGGTGCGCCGCCAGCCGTAGAGGAGGTTGTGCTCGACGCTGAGATGGGGGAAGAGGCTTGCCTCCTGGAAGACATAGCCCAGCGGCCGCCGGTGGGGCGGGACGAAGCACTGCTCATCCTGCCAGGTCTCGCCGTTGAGCTGCATCCGCCCGTGGTGCAGCCGCTCCAGGCCGGCGAGGCAGCGGAGCGTGGTGGTCTTGCCCGAGCCCGAGCGCCCGAACAGGGCCGTGACCCCTGTTGCAGGGAGTTGCAGGTCCACGTCCAGGGTGAAGTCACCGCGGTCGACGAAGAAGCGTCCGTAGATGCCTATCATCGCGATCTCCCTGTGAGGTGTTTCGCGGGGTTTCAAGCCACCCCGACAACCTTGAAGCGTCGGTTCAGGGCGTAGACCACCAGGAGCAAGACGAAGGCGGTCAGCAGCAGGAACAGGGAGAGCCCGTGCGCAGCGGTGTAGTCCATGGCCTCGACGTGGTTGTAGATCGCGATGGAGGCGACCTCCGTCTCGCCGGCGATACTGCCACCAATCATCAGGAGGACGCCGAACTCGCCGAGGGTATGGGCAAAGGTGAGCACGGCTGCGGTGAGAAAGCCGCTGCGCGCCAGGGGGGCGACCACCGTGAAGAAACGGTCGAGCGGTGAGGCGCCCAGGGTTGCCGCTACTTCGAGGGGGCGCTCCCCCATGGCTTGGAAGGCGTTCTGCATCGGCTGTACCGCGAAGGGCAGTGAGTAGACCATGGAGCCGATGACCATCCCTGTGAAGGTGAAGGCGAGGTGGCCGATGCCGATGCGCTCGAGCAGGTCGCCGAGCCAGCCCTCGGGGCCGAGGAAGATGAGCAGATAGAAGCCGATCACTGTCGGTGGCAGGACCAGGGGCAGGGCGACCAGGGCCTCAAGGATGACCTTGGCGGTGCCTTGGGTGCGGGCAAGCCACCAGGCCAGGGGCAGGCACAGCAGCACCAACAAGCCGGTGCTGATGCCGGCGAGCTTCAGGGTCAGCTGCAGGGCGATCCAGTCGGCTTCACTGATCCAGAACATGGGGGCTCCATCGGCCGAGGGGGTGGCCTTAGTTCGGCGGTTGGAAGCCGTTATCCCTCAGGATTTCCTGCGCCGGGGCACTGGTGATGAACTCGGCGAAGCGTGCGGCAGCCTCATTCTCGGCGCCATGCCTGGTGAGGATGTAGCCATGCTTGACCGATTCGTACTGCTCGGGATCGATACGCGTATACTGCCCCTGCTCGTCAACCTCGGGATGGACCGCGAGGGAGAGGGAAATCAGGGCAACCTCGGCGGCCCCGCTCTGGGCTTGCTGCAAGGCGCGATTGACGGTGTTGCCGGTCACCAGGCGGTCCTCAACCGCCGCGAGAAGGCCCGCGCTTTCGAGGGCGTCTATGGCCCGAGCGCCGTAGGGCGCATGATCAGGGTGGGCGATGGCGATTCGCCGGATCTCTTCATCCGCCAGCTCATCTAGATGCAGCCTCTTTGTGCCCTCTCTGGTCCACAGCACGAGGCTGCCGCTGGCGTAATGGCGCACCTCGCTAGCGGCGTGACCGGCGCGTACCAGTGCCTCCGGGCGTGCCATATCTGCCGAGAAGAAGAGGTCGAAGGGGGCACCGTTCTCGATCTGGGCACGCAGCTTGCCCGAAGAGGCATAAGAGGCCTCCAGGCGGTGCTCCTGCTGCTCCTCATGGAAGCGCTCAAGGAGTGCTTCCATGGTGTAGCGCATGCTCCCGGCGACCGCGATGCGTCCGGTCTCGGCTGCTGCGGTGCTGCCGAGCGGCATCGTGATGAGGAGCGCTAGTGCGGCGGTGAGAGCCGCTGACCACGCTGACAGGTCTCGACAGGGGTGAATCAAAGAAGGGCGCATGGGACACCTCCCTGTTGCCGGGTCTCCTTAAAGGTGAAGCAAGGATTAGGCCAGCACGGGCGCCTTTGCACTCGGCGAAGGGCGGCATGCTGGCCGGCGTGGGCTCGCGGGGGCCATCAGAGATCGCTGAGGATGGCGCGCAAGGCCTCATCGAGGGTGGGGTACTGGAAGGTGAAGCCGGCTTCTTGCAATCGTTGCGGGCGCATCTTGGCACCGGTGAGCAGGATTCGCGACATCTCACCGAAGACCAGGCGCAGCATGGGGGCTGGAGCCGGTAGGATGGCCGGACGGCGCAGACGGCGTGCCAGGGTACGGGTGAATGTCGCGTTGGTCACTGGCTCGGGGGCAGCGGCATTGAACGGGCCATCGAGTGCCTCCTGCTCAAGCAGGAAGAGGAAGATGCGCACCAGATCGGTGCGGTGGATCCACGGCATGTACTGCTGCCCGCTGCCCAAGGGGCCGCCGAGACCGAGGCGGAAGAGGGGGAGGAGCTTGGCCAGGGTCCCGCCGTCACGGTCGAGGACGAGGCCGATGCGTACCCGTGCGACTCGTACCCCGTAGGCTTCCGCTTCGCGGGCGGCCTCTTCCCAGCGAGCGCAAAGCTCGTGGACGAACTCAGGGTGGGGGGGGGTCTGTTCGGTGACATCGCGCTCGCCTTGGTCGCCGTAGTAGCCCATCGCTGAAGCGGAGAGCAGCACCTGCGGCGGTTGCTCAAGCTGGCCGCATAGCGCCACGATCGCTTGGGTGGTCTGTAGGCGGGAGTCGATTAGGCGCTGCTTTTTGGCCTCGCTCCAGCGGCCCTCGGCGATGGATTCACCAGCGAGGTTGATCACGGCCTCGGGCTGGCGTTCGGCGAAGGACTGGACGTCGGGGCGCACGTCGCTACCGGTTGGTAGGACCCGGCGTGCTTGCTCGGGATTGCGGGAGACGACGAGCAGCTCATGGCCCTGCTCGTGCAGGCGGGCGCAAAGCTCGCGGCCTACGAAGCCGCTACCCCCGGTAATCAGGATCCGCATGGTGCTCTCCCTTCTCGGTCCACTTGCGTGTAGTATCGTTCAGCCTACCGCGATGGGGTGGTTGGGCAACCTCCCCTTTGGGCGGTTGTTGGCGGTGGTCGGGATTCGGTTCGAGAGCTGCGGTAAAATGCCACAGGTCAGGGGGGCGTCCTTCCTTGCATTCCATGCCGCAACCTTTACGTTATGCCGTAACCGGAGATACCGTTGCATGAATGGATCAGTGAGCAACAGGGGGTCTACATGACGAACGAGGCACCGGATGAGCTGGATCGTGGTCGACGGCGGTTCCTGACCGGCGCGGCGAGCGTGGTCGGGGGGGCTGGCGTGGTCTTCGCCGCGGTCCCGTTCCTTAGCTTTCTGCGTCCAAGCGTGGAGGCCGAGTCCCGGGGTGAGCCTATCGAGGTGGATGTCGGCAAGCTGGAGTCGGGCCAGCGCTTGGAGTTCGAGTGGAAAGGCAGCCCCATCTGGGTGATCAGCCGCAGCGAGGAGCACTTAGAGGCGCTGGACAAGCAGGTCGATCGGCTGCGTGATCCGGACTCGGAGGTGGAGAAGCAGCAGCCCTCCTATGCTGCGAACAAGCATCGCTCGGTAAAGCCCGAGGTCTTAGTCGTGGTGCCGATCTGCACTCACCTGGGCTGCATCCCGACCTATTACCCGGAGATCGAGCCCCAGGACTTTGATGAGGATTGGCTCGGCGGCTTCTTCTGCCCCTGCCACGGCGCTCGCTATGACATGGCCGGTCGCGTCTACAAGAACCAGCCCGCGCCGCGCAACCTGGAGATCCCGCCACACCGCCAGGACGGCGATACCCTGGTCATCGGCGAGCATCCCGAGGATCACGACGGGTCCGCTTGAGCTTGCCCATGCGCCTCCTAGCAGGGCCCGGGGGTGAGATCGAGCGTCGGTGACCGCCCGGCTGGCGCAAGCCCCGCCGTTTGGGGCGGGGTGAGCCAGCCCTTGGTCTGGGATCTTGGTTTCTTTATCTGATGCTGTGTCCGTAGTTGGAGTCACACCGAATGCTTGTCCTGGGGCGCAGGGAGCGGTTAAACGCCTGTGGAGCCGACGTAAGTCCATCCCCCGGGGTGGCTGTTGGCGCTGAAGCAAGAACCCATCGGCTCGCCCCGGCCTAAGCGCCGGGACTGGGCTGGGAATCACCGGCCTTCAGGGCGGTGAGGGCTTCAAGCTTCTTCTTTTCGTTCGGAAGTCTCCTTAAGCTGTCGCCTGCGGCGCGGGTGAGCGCGATGGTGCTGTGCTCACGCGGCTTCACCTCCCTGCTCAGATCTCCTCGTGCCCTGCAGGACCGTCTTTGGCGGGCACTGTGGTGGTTCCAGCCCCGCTCCCTTCGGCAGCCGTCGCGATCGCCGAGGAGGAGGCCGTAGTGGCCTGCCCGGCGGGCTCGATGCGTAGCGGTGGCGCCTGCCCGGAGTGATCCTGGCCGAAGTAGACGGTCCGGTGGGGGAAGGGGATCTCGATACCAGCGTCATCAAAACGTTGCTTGACGAGGGCATTGTAAGCCCGCCCCACGGCCCACTGCATGCCCGGCGCCGTCTGGATGCGGACCCGGATGTCGATGGAACTCTCACCAAAGGTGGTGACGCCGTCGATGGCGAAGTCCCGGTAAAGGGCGCTGCGGATCTCCGGGTTCGGGTGGGTCTTCAGGTCCTCGTAGGCCGCCTCGAGGGCCCGGGTGGCCTCGCCGATGTCTTCCCGATACGCCACCCCATAACTGCCCACGTGGTAGGCGAAATGCCGGGTAAAGTTGGAGACACTGTCCACCGAGGAGAACGGGATAAAGTGGTAGGTTCCGAACAGGTCACGGATGTTCACTGACCGGATCGTGAGCTTCTCGACGGTGCCGGTGATCCCCGCCGCGGTGATGATGTCTCCGACATCGATGGCGTTCTCGAGCTGGATGAAGACGCCGGTGATGATGTCCTGGACCAGCTTCTGGGCACCGAAGCCGATGGCTAAGCCGAGGACACCGGCGCCAGCGATCAGCGGCCCGATGTTGATGCCGATCTCGGCGAGGACAATCATCGCCGTTAGCGTCACCAGGATGATGGCCAGCGCATTGCGGAATAGGCTCAGCAGGGTCTGCTCCCGGGCCGAGGGCTTGTTCCTGCCGACGTCGGGGTTGAGCCGGTGCTCGATGTAGCTGGCCGCCAATAGCCAGGCGCCTACGGCTGCGATGAGGACTAAGATCAGTGACAGGACCGTGCCCAAGGTGGTCAGGCCGGCCTCTGAGGCTAGCCAGCCGGTGAAATCGAGCAGCATCCAGGCGTCGAGCACGTTGGCCACTATGGCCAGGATGATCAGGGCGCGAATGCCCTTCAGGGCGAAAGGGATATAGGCGTTCAGCCGCTGCTCGAGCATCGGGAAATGCCGGCGCTTCTCCTCGCTCAGGCGCACGCGGCGTGCGGTGGCCTGGCCGAGGGCGATAATCAGGAAGGCGCCGATGCCGACAGTGAGTGCGGTCTGCAGTGTGGCCTTCCCCATGAAGGCGAGGGCGGTATCCGGCTGTACGATGGTGACCACGGTCAGGGCGCCGAAATAGAGGATCACCACCCAGTGCCAGACCCAGGCCAGGGCTGAGAGCATGCTGCGGGTGAACAGGACCTGGGAGGCTGCTGCGCTCTTTTGCAGGCCTTGGCGCACGTCCCGGCGGTTGCGCAGGGCCAGGTACAGGGCATAGAAGAAGGCCAGCACCATCACTGCTGCCACGGTGAGACGGCCGATCTCAGCGCCCACCGCCATGGTCACGAAGGGGCCGAGGAAGAGCAGTCCGTAGCCGATCAGGCCGGCCATGCGCGCCAGCCGTGCTCCCCAGTAGCGGGCACGTGTGTCGTCGCTGGGTACCATGCGCAAGTGGGGGTTGCGCGGGGCGAAGAGGATCCGCAGGATCGCCTTGACCCCTTCCGCCAGGAGGAAGGCGTTGAGGAACAGCGACTCCCGCGCCTCGATATCGCCAAGCTCGCCTACAAGGCCGAGGGCGATGGCGTAGCCGGCGAGCCAGGCCAGGAAGATGGTGACTAGATCGGCCACCGCGGCGCCGAGTACGCCAAAGGTGCGGCGGACCGAGCGCAGGCGCGGATCGCCGCGCTGCGCCCAGGCCTCGGCGCGGTTGAATAGGGGCCGCGCCAGCGGCCGCAGGAGCAGTAGCAGACCCACTGTGGCGGCGATGATCAGGCCGAGGTCAGCGAGCTCCCGGGCTAGGGTGAGCAGCTGCGGCCCGAGCGCCTCGCCCTCAACCCCTTCAAAGACGGTAGCGAGTTGGCCGAGTTCCTCGCCGAGGCGTTGCGCTAGCTCCTGGGTCATCTCGGCGATACTGCGCGCCGGCGTGACCGGCTCCTCTTCCTGGGTGATCCCTTGCTGCGGCACCAGTGCAGCAACGAGGGCCGCGAAGGCGGCGCGCAGGGCGGCTGAGTAGCGTGACAATGCGGCTCTCCTCTTTCACAGCTGCTGCTCAGCCTAACCATTACCGGGCGTGTGGGCCAGGGATCTGTGGCCGGTGCAGGCCCGAGGCCTTCAGGCGCGCCGGGCCTTGGCGTAAACTCCAGCAAAGCGGTTGACGATGCATGCAGGAGCCAACCGTACAGAAGGAGGGTGGATCTGATGAGTTGGATGCGAATCGTGCCGTGGGCGATGCGGGCAGCGCGATTGGCGCGGAGTGCGGAGCAGGTGCGCCGGCAGCGCGGCGGGCAGCGGATGAGCGGCTACGATACGGGCAAGGCCGCCGGGCGGGCGCTGCGCCGGATGCTGAAGTAGCCAGTCGCGTGGCCGGGCCTTCAGGGGCCGAGCTGGCGGCGCAGGATCTTGCCGCTCGGGGTCTTGGGTAGTGCCTCGACGAAGTGGATCTCCCGCGGTGCCACTGCGGCACCGAGGCGCTGCCGGGCATGGCCGATGAGGTCGCGCCGCAGCTGCTCGGGATCCTGGGCGGGGCGGCGCAGGACGACCCACGCGGCGACAAGGTTGCCGGCGACGGGGTCCGGCACCCCGCTGACCCCGCACTCGGCGACTTCAGGGTGGTGGTTGAGGACCGCTTCCACCTCTGCCGGGCCGACCATGTGCCCGGCGGTCTTGATGACATCGTCGGCACGGCCGATAAAGCGCAGTTCGCCGCGCTCATCCCATTGCGCCAGGTCCCCCGAGCGATACCAGTGGTCGATGAAGGCCTCGCGGTAGCGCTCGGGAGCGCCGAGGTAGGCACGGAACATGGCAGGCCAGCCCCGGCGGATCAGGATCTCCGCGGTCTCACCGGTGGCGGTGACCGGGGTCACGCCCCCGGCCTCGACACGTCCGAGCATCAGCTCGATGCCCGGCGTAGGGCGTCCCATGCGCCCCGGATAAACGGGGGCCTCCCCGTACTGCGCTGTCATCATGGCGCCGGTCTCTGATTGCCACCAGGCGTCCCGGGCAGGCTGGCCCAGGCGGCTCTCGGTCCACGCCACCAAGGCCGGCTCCAGGGGCTCACCGGTGCTGAAGATGCGCTCCAGCGCGGTGAGGTCGTATCCGGACAGGGCTTCGTCCCCCTCGCTGCGCAGCATGCGCAGCGCCGTCGGCGCCGTGAACCAGCACTGGACCCCCTCGCGCTCGAGGATGCCGTACCAGCGCCGAGCGTCGAGCTCGCCCTCGTCGACCACCAGGGTCGCGCCGCAGAGCAGCGGCGCCAGGATGCCGTAGGAGACCCCCGTGACCCAGCCCGGATCGGCGGTGCACCAGTAACGAGTCCCCGGCCTCAGGCCTAGGACCTCGCGCCCAGTGACCAGGTGGGCAGCGGCTGCGCGATGGACGTGGAGGACCCCTTTAGGTGGCCCGGTGGTGCCGCTGGTGAAGTGGAGCAGGGCCGGAAACTCCGGGCCAGTGGCCACAGGGGTGGGGTCGCTGGTGTCGGCGCAGAAGCGCTCCCAGGAGATGGCGCCGGGGGCTTCGCCGTCGATGAGCACCACGTGCTCAAGGGCCGGGAGGGCGCCCTGGATCGGGGCGATCCGCTCACGGAAGAGACGCTCAGTGGTCACCACAACCCGGGCCTCGCCGAGTTCCAGTCGCCGGCGGATCGGGTCCGGACCATAGACGGAGAACAGCGGGGCGTAGACGGCACCGTGGCGCAGGGTGCCGAGGGCCGCCAGGTAGAGTTCGGGGCGGCGGGGGCCGAGGGTGCAGACCCGCTCGGCCAGGCGTACCCCGTAGCGTTCCAGGCCGCGGGCGAAGCGGCGAGCGCCGTCGAGCAGCTGCTGGTAGCTGTAGGCGCAGCGCTCACCGTCGGCGCCGTGCCAGAGCAGCGCCTGCTGCTCCCCCCGCCCGGCGGAGAGGTTTTGCTCCAGGCACTGATAGGCGAGGTTGAGACCGCCGTCATCCTGGACGCCTAGCCAGTGCTGCTCTACCTCACTCCAGGAGAATCCGGCGTGCTCTGCGCCCATGGACGGCTCGCCTACCAGTGGAACCACGATAGGACTATCGTGAGTCCCCGGGAAGCCATCGCGCAAGGGGGCTGTCGGGCAGGGCACGGTCCGCCATGCTCACGATGTGCTCGATGACTCCCGTCGGCCCCACGATTTTCGGTACCCTATATCAAACATCTTCCTGAACACCTGACAGAGGAGTCACCCATGGCGGATAACCGACGCAGCCGAGTCATCACCCAGGGTGTGGCGCGGACGCCCAACCGGGCCATGCTGCGCGCCGTCGGCTTCGGCGACGAGGATTTCGGCAAGCCCATCATCGGGGTCGGCAACGCTCACAGCACCATCACCCCGTGCAATGTCGGGATCGGGCCGCAGGCCGAGCGTGCCGAGAAGGCCCTGCGTGAGGCCGGCGCCATGCCGGTAATGTTCGGCTCCATCACTGTCTCCGACGGCATCGCCATGGGTACAGAGGGGATGAAGTACTCCCTCGTCTCCCGCGAGGTCATCGCCGACTCCATCGAGACCGTCGGCGGCGGCCAGCAGCTCGACGGCATGCTCGCCACCGGCGGCTGCGACAAGAACATGCCCGGCGCCATGATCGCCCTCGCACGGCTCGATATCCCGGGGATCTTCGTCTACGGCGGTACCATCAAGCCCGGCTACTACAAGGGCGAGGAGCTGACGGTGGTCAGCGCCTTCGAGGCCGTCGGGCAGTACAACGCTGGCAACCTTTCCCACGAGGACCTGCTCGGGATCGAGAAGAACGCCTGCCCCGGCGCTGGCTCCTGCGGCGGCATGTTCACCGCCAACACCATGTCCAGCGCCTTCGAAGCCATGGGCATGAGCCTTATGGGCTCCTCGACGGTCTCCGCCGAGGACGACGAGGCCCGGCAGATGGCCGAGGCGGCCGCGCGGGTGCTGATGGACGCGGTCCACCACGACCGCCGCCCCTCGCAGATCATCACCCGCGCCTCCCTCGAGAACGCCTTCGCCGTGGTCATGGCTCTCGGTGGCTCCACCAACGCCGTCCTGCACCTGCTCGCCATCGCCAACACCGCCGAGGTGCCGTTCACCATCGACGACGTCGAGGCCATCCGCCGCAAGGTGCCGGTGCTTTGCGACCTCAAGCCCTCGGGTCGCTTCGTGACCAGCGCCTTCCACGAGGTCGGCGGCACGCCGCAGGTAATGCGCATCCTCCTTGAGCAGGGGCTGCTCCACGGCGATTGCCTGACCATCACCGGGCAGACCGTCGAGGAGCAGATCCGGCATCTGCCGGCCGAGCCGCCGGCAGATCAGGAGATCATCATGCCCTTCGACCGTCCGCTCTATCCCGAGGGGCATCTGGCGATCCTGCACGGCAACCTTGCCGCGGAGGGCGCCGTGGCCAAGGTCAGCGGTATCCAGCAGCGCCGGATCACCGGCCCCGCTCGTGTCTTCGAGTCCGAGGAGGAGTGCCTTGAGGCGATCCTCAACGACGGCGTCCAGGCCGGCGATGTGGTGGTCGTCCGCTACGAGGGCCCCAAGGGCGGGCCGGGGATGCGCGAGATGCTCGCTCCTACCTCGGCGATCATCGGCAAGGGGCTTGGCGATTCGGTGGGCCTGATCACCGATGGTCGCTTCTCCGGTGGGACCTATGGGCTGGTGGTCGGTCATGTGGCCCCGGAGGCCTTCGATGGCGGGACCATCGCGTTGGTGGCCGAAGGCGATAGGATCACCATCGACGCCGACGAGAACCGCCTCGAGGTGGCGGTTGACGAGGCCGAGCTCGAGCGCCGGCGTAGCCAGTGGCAGGTGCCGAGGCCGCGCTATCGCCGGGGTGTGCTCGGGAAGTACGCGCGGCTAGCGGCCTCCGCCAGCCGTGGCGCCGTCACCGATGCGGATCTCTTCCCGGAGGAGTAGGGGGGGCGGTCCACCCGCCCGGTGTGCATCACCCGGCGCGGCACCCGGCGCGAAGGCGCGCCGGGTGCCTGAACGCAGGAGAGGCTTATGAAGCTCCCCGAGATCATGAGCGATCAGCTGGTCACCGGCCACCCCGAGGAGGGGGTCCGGGAGGCCTTCTTCAAGATGCGCTACAACCATATCCGCCATCTCCCGGTGGTGGACGAGGCCATGGGGCTGCTGGGCATGGTCACGGATCGTGATCTCCGCCGTTCGGACTGGGTGGACGAGGCGCCGGATATCGCCCATGTCTACTACCTGGATGACCGCTTGGCCCTGAAGGATGTCATGACGCGGCACCCTGTGGTGGTGCACACCTACGATACTGCCCAGCGAGCGGCGCAGCTGATGCGCGAGAACCGCTTCGGGGCGCTGCCGGTGCTCAACAAGGAGCAGCGGTTGGTGGGGATGGTCTCCGCCGTCGATATGCTACAGGTGCTTGAGGAGCTTCTGGATAAGTTCGGCTCACCGGAGGGCAGGCGCTGAGCGGGGTCGCTGTGCCGAGCCGCCGACTGGTGGGTCCTGCTGCCAAGGAGAGCTAGCCCTTGTCTGTCCTGGGACCGCGTCCGACGGAGCCTGAGGCCTGGGAGCGCTGGGTCCGGGAGGCTGGCGTCCTGCTCTTGCGGCGAGCGGGGGCCTTCCTGCTCTATACGGTGGGGGTCGGCGCTGCGCTATTGGCGGCGCACCTGGTGGCATGGGCCCCGCTACGAGTGCTGCTGACCCTGCTCGTGGGCGTGCTGGCCCTGATCCTCTTCGTGCGCCTGGCGCTGGTTGCCGACTTCAACCGGACGGCCCACCCGCTCTATGTTCTGCCGGGGAACCTGGACGGTGCCGTGGGCGTGACCGTGGCGGCTGGCCTCTTTGCGGCCTTCGGGGCGCTTGGGCCGGTTCTGTTCGCGCCCCTGGCCGATTCTTTGGCCTATGTGCTGATCGGCCTCGGGTTCTATGAGCCCCGTCTGGAGAGCGGGGCACCGGCGCCCCCTCCGGAGCAGGCCTTACTCTTAGGGCCGGTGCTGGTCATCGGTGGGGTTTGGGGGGCAGCCGTCGTTGGGGCGATGGTAGCGCTACTCGCCTTCGGGCAGTGGTTCCTGTTGCCGATGGTGGCTTTACATGCCGCCCCTCCGGGGATGGCCATGCTGATGAGCGTTCGCGCCTACGCCGCCAACCCGGTCGCGATGACCGGGTTGGTGGGGGTGCTTCTGGTGGCAGTCGCGGTGGTGGTGCTGAGCCTGGGATGGCTCGGCATCCTGCTGCTGCCCTTTTTCGGAGGGGTGCTCTACACTGCCTACCGCGATGTCTTCCTGGGCCGTGCCTGGAATCACCCCCCGGGGGCGCCGGTCTATACCGATGCCGAGCAACCCGGCCAGCCGGATGAGCCGCCGGCATGAAACCGCGCAAGCGCCGCTATCCGTTGATGGCGGTGCTCGAGCTTGACGCCTCGTGCAGCTGGGCCCGATGCAGGCAGCTGATCATGTCGCTGATGGCGCTGGCCGCGTCGGCCCATACAGAGTCACCGTCCACCCGGGCCATCTGGCGGTAGCGATCCCGCTCGGCCTCAAGGATGGCCTCGAGCCGGGTGGCGGGAAAGGGCTGCACGTGCTCCGAATCTGTTGATGCCGGAGAGCCGGGCAGCAGGGCATAGAACCATTCTGAGTGCTCCCCTTGGTCTCGGTGCGGTGGCACCAGGCCATGGGCGATGAACCCGCCGGCGACCGTGGTCGCCTGGCCGTTTCGTTCCGCGTACTGCGGGCTGACCAGTGCGGTAAACATGGTGCTGACACTCCCGGGCAATAAGTGCCCTGTATGTTTAAAGCCAGGCAACGTTATGTTGCCCTGCAGCAAATTCTACCTGTGATGATCGAGAATGTGAACAGGTAGTCATGTTTGCCCTTGGTGGGAGCATGCCAAAGAGCCGGGGTGGGGCGCATGCCGCGCTCAAGCCCATCCGCCACGATCGGGTCTGTGTGCCTTGTCTAGGAGGCTGAGCAGGCCGTTGTCGCTCCAGTACGTTCTGTGGCATGCGTCAAGAGGGAAGCGGCGGGGCCGATACCCTGGGTGATCAGGCGCGCTCGGAGGAGAAGCGGTTGAGGCAGCGATATCGTGGGTTAGCTGTTGCGGTCCTGGCGATCTTGCCCCTTGCCGGGCCGGGGGTGGCTCAAGAGCGGGAGCAGGCGCCGCGGGAAGGGGTGCGTCTGCCTCTGCTTGGTGCCGAACGCGAGCCGATCGATCTGCTGAGCACGCCTTCGGCGGAGGTTGAGCGGCGGCTGCAGGAGCAGGATCAGCCTCAGCAGTTGCTTTTCCCCTTGCCCGGGCTATCTGGCAACCCACCGGCGGAGCCCTCCGAGGGAGGGGCATCCGCGGATGCCGGAGAGCGGGAGCAGGAGGCAGAGGCTGCTGCCGAGGTGGTGGAGGTGGCGCAGGCCTGGGTGCCGGCTAGCCGCCGGGGCGAGGGCGTGGTCCAAGGGGGGGCAGCGTTCAAGAATACCGCGGATCGGCCCCATCGCCTGGAGCGGGTCCGTACCGAGGCGGCTGAGGAGGCCTTCCTTCACACGGTCGATCGTCAAGCGGGCGTGCGTCAGGCCCAGCGCCTGCGCTCGCTCTATCTGCCCCCGCAGGAGCAGGTCGAGCTACGCCCGGGTGGGGTGCAGCTGCTGCTTGTGGACTTGCGCCACCCATTGAGCGAGGGGGAGGCGGTGACCCTGGAGCTGCACTTTGAAGACGGCAGCCGCAAGCGCGTGGAGGCGCCGGTCCGCGCTCCGTCCTCAGGCCGCTGAGCCGGCGCTTGTGCTCGAGGCAAGCCGGAAGAACCGCCGCGCCACCTCGGTGGAGGTCTCGGCTAGCTCCGTAACCTCGCGGCCGTTGAAATGGGCCACGGCACGGCCGATGTGGGGCATCAGGCACGGCTCGTTGCGCCGGTTCTTGACCGGTAGACCGATCTCCTGCGGGTCGAGATCGCGTGGCAGCAGGTAGGGGCAGTCCGTCTCCACCATCAGCCGCTCCGGCGGGATGATGCCGACGGCCTCGCGTAGGGCCTGACCGCGACGCTCGTCGCAGATCCAGCCCGTGACCCCGATGTGCAGCCCCAGCTCCAGGTACTCTTGGGCCGCTTCGGGGCCTTCAGTGAAGCAGTGGGCAACGCCGTCCACCAGGTGATCGCGGTAGGCCCGGATCATCTCGCTGAAGCGCTGATGGGCGTCGCGCTGGTGGAGGAAGATCGGTAGCTGTAGCTCCGCAGCCAGCTCGAGATGACGCTCGAAGACCCGTTGCTGGACCTCCGGCGGCGAGTGGTTGCGGTAGAAATCGAGGCCCGTCTCGCCGATGGCCACGACCTCGTCTCGAGCGGCGAGCTCGCGGAGGACGGACTCGGAATCGCTGGAAAAGGATTTGGCCACGTGCGGATGGAAGCCGGCGGTGGCGTAGAGCCGCCCTGGGTGTTGAGCGGCAAGGGCCTGCGCCTTCACCGACTCGGCCTCGTCCATACCGGTGACCACCAGCTGGTTGACCCCGGCCTCTGCCGCGCGCTCGAGGATCTGGTCAAGGTCCTTGCGGAAGGTATCGTGAGTGAGGTTGGCGCCGATATCGATCCATTCCATAACAAGTGGATTATAGCGGCTATGACCAGTGATGGGCTAGGCATGGAGCGGCTCAGTAACCGGGGGTGATAGAATGATCGTTTATCTGCCGTGGTTTCTTTCGAGCTTCGGCTGTTATCCGAGGAGGAAGAGCAGGCGATGGCGCCAACGCTGGCTTTCGATATCTATGGCACGCTGATGGATACCAATGGTGTGACGCAGGCGCTGCGGCCGCACCTGGGGGATCGGGCGCTGGCCTTCTCCTGTGCCTGGCGTGCCAAGCAGCTGGAGTACGCCTTCCGGCGTACGGTGATGGGATGGTACGCTGATTTCACCATCTGCATCGCAGAAGCTCTGGATTATACCGCCTGTGCCTTTCACCTGAGCCTGACCGAGGCCGATCGGGCTCAGCTGCTCGGCGGCTACCAGCGCCTGCCGGCGTTTCAAGATGCGGAGCTGGCCCTGCGGGAGCTTCAGGAGGCGGGCTACGTCAGCTACGCCTTCTCCAATGGCAGCCGCGAGACGGTCAGCAAGCTCCTCGGGGACAACGCCTTGCGCACCTATGTCCGGGACATCGTCAGTGTCGAAACGGTGGCGGCCTTCAAGCCTAGCCCCCAAGCTTACGAGGCTTTCCAGACGGCGGCAGGTAGCCGGCCGGAGGAAACCTGGCTGGTCTCGAGCAATCCGTTCGATATCATCGGCGCCCAGGCCTGTGGCTGGCGAACGGTATGGGTACGACGGCTACCCGGAGCAGTGTTCGACCCGTGGGGGCAGGAGCCCGACGTGACGGTCGCCTCGCTGGCGGATCTGCCGCGTTGCCTCCCGCCGGCTTGATACGCCTTGTCGTCCAGGTTGTGCTGGCGCAGAATCGAGCTTGCCATGGCCAAGCTTCTGCTCAACCTGCGCGGCGTCCCGGAGGATGAGGCCGACGAGATCCGTGAGCTGCTGGATCGCCATCACCTCGACTACTATGAGACGCCGCCCAATCGGTGGGGTATCACCAGCGGCGGGATCTGGTTGCGTGATGCGGAGCAGCACCCTCAGGCGCGCCGACTGCTCGATGCGTATCAGCGCCAACGCTTTCAGCGCATGCGCGCCGCGTACGAAGAGCAGTACCGGCGCGGGGAGCTGGAGAGCGTGGGGCAGCGCATGCGGCGCGATCCGCTGCGCTTTCTGCTCTACGTCCTGCTGATGGGCGTGATCCTCGCCTTCATGATTATTCCCTTCCTGCAGCTGGCTCTGCGTGCCTGAGCCAAGGAACGAGGCTCGCAACGCCTCGAGGCCAGTGGGTGGAGGGGCGGTGCGCTGGCGCACCGAGCCCTCAGTGAGATTGCCCTTGGGTAGATCCGGGGTGTCTCTGCTACCATGGCAAACACGTAATATCGTGCCGGAGAGTAGTTAACGATGCAGGTAGCTATTGAAAAGGTCGTCACCTTCGATTTCACCCTGACCGGGAGCCAGGGCGAGGTGATCGACCAGTCCCAGGGTGGCCAGTTCGCCTATCTCCACGGGAGCCAGAACATCATCCCTGGCCTGGAGAAGGCGCTGGACGGTAAAGAGCCTGGTGATCAGGTTAACGTCACCCTGGAGCCGACGGAGGCCTACGGTGAGCGTGACGAGCGGCTGATGCAGAACGTGCCACGCGAGGTGTTCCCTGAAGAGGCCGAGCTCAACGTCGGCGAGCGCTTCCAGGCGCAGGGGCCGGATGGTAGCCCGATTCCGATCACCGTCTCCGAGGTCGGCGAGCAGGAGGTCACGGTCGACGCCAACCACCCGCTGGCGGGGGAGACCCTGAACTTTGATGTCAAGATCGTCGATGTACGCGAGGCGACCGAGGAAGAGCTCGAGCACGGTCATCCGCAAAACAACGCAGCGTAACCCGCTACACCCCTCGGCGTAGCCGGGGTATAGAAAAGGGCCGGTTCCGCATAGCGGGGCCGGCCCTTTTTAGGTGTGCTTCAGGTGTCCGGCTTGATTCCATAGCAGCCAGATGCATGCCCCTCGATCGTTGCACATCCTATGTGAGTAAGGGGCACTTGTTCATTAAATGACCCGCCTGCGGATCGCCGAGGAGATCTGCTCGAAGCCGAGTACGCAGATGAGGATGACGATGATGATGGTCAGCGCCTCGTCGTAGTTGAACAGCCTCATAGCAGCGGCCAGCTCGACGCCGATACCGCCGGCGCCGACGAGGCCTAGGGTAACGGCGGATCGCAGGGCCTTCTCCACGCTGAACAGGCTGGTGGCGGTCATGGAGGCCATAGTCTCAGGGAGGATCGCGCCGCCGATCACGGACAGCCGACTGGCACCGGTGGAGGCCAGGGCCTCGCTAGGGGCAGGGTCCACCTCCTCGATGCGCTCCGAGAAGAAGCGTGCCGCGAAGCCGATGGTGTCCATGATGATGGCCAGGACGCCGGCCAGCGGCCCAAGGCCGACGGCCACCACGAAGATGAGCGCCCATACCAGGTCGGGGATGGTGCGCATGGCGGCGATCAGGAAGCGAGTTACTACCCGCACGAGCAGATGGGGTGTGGTATTGCGGGCGGCCAGGAAGGCGAATGGTACGCTCAGCAGGACGCCTGCCGTGACGCCGACGAGGGCGATATACAGCGTCTCGAGCATGGCCCAGCCGATCGTGTCCAAGTCCGCAAGATTAGGCGGTATCGCGCGACCGATGAAATGCACCAGGTTAACCGCCCCGCTGGCCAGGCGCGCCGGGGTGATCTCCATCACCAGTACGCCCTGGATCAACAGGGCCAGGAAGACCAGGGCGATGCCCAAGGCGAATGGTGAAGGCCTGCGAAAGCGCGGCGGGGGCGCGATCGTCGGGGCGGTGGTATCACGTTGATCCATATCGGTCCTCTCCTGGGGTTAGGCCGAACGCGTGCGTAGCGGCATCTCCTGCTGTTCGGCGGGTGTCTCCTCCACGCGGGGCTGCTCCTGATAGAGCTGATCCATCGCCTCTTTTGACACGCTGCGACGCGGCGCATCCAGCGTGATGCGGCCGGCCTTCATGCCGAGGATCCGGTCGCCGAACTCGCTGGCCAGCTCAAGCTGATGGAGCGAGCAGAGCACGGTGATGCCGCGCTCTCTGGCGATCTCCACGAGGAGCGCCATGACCGCCCGTCCCGCGCTAGGGTCGAGGCTGGCCACAGGCTCGTCAGCAAGCAGGACATCGGGATCCTGGAGCAGCGCCCGCGCGATGGCCACGCGCTGTAGCTGCCCGCCGGAGAGGTGACGGCAGTCGCTGGCAGCGTAGTGCGAGAGTCCGACGCGCTCCAGGCAGTGCATGGCCTGCTCCCGCAGTCCGCGTGGGGCCAGGGCGGGCAGGGTGCGCAGCAGACCCCCTGGCTGCTGGCCCAAGGCGCCATAAAGGACGTTCTGGAAGACGCTCACCTTGGGGACAAGGCCGAGGTGCTGGAACACCAGGCCGATCTGCCGCCGGGCCCGACGCAAGCGCCGGCCTCGGGCTTGGGCGAGGTCCTGGCCGGCGAGCTCGATCCGGCCTCGATCAGGGCGCGTGAGCCCGTTGAGGCAGCGGATCAGCGTGGACTTCCCGCAGCCATTGGCCCCGAGCAGCACGACGAACTCGCCGCTGGCGACCTCCATCTCGATGCCGCGAAGGATCGGCACCGTATCGAAAGACTTATGCAGATCGTGGACTCGGATCTTGCTCATACTCGGTCCCATCGGGTCAGCGGCTATGGGAGGAAAAGGGATCGGCGATACTCGTGCCGGGCTCAAAAGGCCAGCGGGGCATGGCGATAGCGCCTGCCACGCTGGCCCATACACCCGGTTAGGAGAGTGCGTGCGCCACGCCAACCCCATCGGGGATTACCGGGGTTCGTGACTAGTCACGCTCGTTCCCGGAGCCGGAAGCGCAGTGGCGGTCCCAGGATGCTGGGTTTTTGATGATATCGATGGCTTGTCTAGGCACATAGGTAGCACCCTCGCCGCCGTTGGCATTCGGGGAATAGACCGTAATACCGTCCAGATGGCAACGATCCTCTTGCTCGCGAACCAGCAGATCGGTCCCCGGTCGAAGCTGCCACGTTCCGTTGACCTCAACTACATCCTCATCAACGCTGACATCTTGGATGTGTTCTTCCAGATTGGCGAGCAGGCGCTGATTGATGCCCTCGGGATCATGGAGCGCTAGCTCGAGGCCCAGGGCATCGGCTATATGCCGACCGATCTCATTGACCTGGATCTGCCCTTCCGGGGCGCTTGGCCCATAGGACCAATACGGTACATCCTCGCCTGTATGCCCGTTGGTGTTCCATCCAAAAACCGTGTGCTCTTCGTTGACCGTCTGCACAATGGCGCTTGCCAGACCGTTTTCCTCTCGTCTCTTGTCGATCTTGGCGAGGTCGCTATCACTGAGATGGATCCCCCAGTACTCTGCGACCGCCTCCTGGACATCCTGTCCTGAGCGATCGATTTGCTCAGCCAGGAATCCGGACGAGACCTCCATGCGCTCTACGGCATCAAGGACATCCGTGCCTGAGGTGTTGGTATATCCCTTGCCAAAGGTCTCGTTACCTAGCGTAAGGCCACCGGTATTGTGATCTGGAGCGACCACGAGCTGGGTCTGTTCATCCTCCATTGCGTACTCGAGCGCTACCTGAACTGCTCGTTCAAAGGCCAAGAAGTCTTGGAGGTGCCAGCCGGTATCTTGGTCGTGACCAGCCCAATCGACTTGACTGCCCTCTACCATCAGGAAAAAGCCATCCTCTTCCTCATCAAGGATATCGATGGCCTGCTCGGTCATCGCCGCAAGACTGGGCTCCCTTTTCGCTTGCTCATGACCCTCATAGCCGTCGTTCTTGCGCAGGAAACGCCGATCATGCGAAGGCATGAGGCTGCCGTCAGCGAATACGCCCCAGACCCGATCACCGGGCTCCACGTCTTTCAGCTCTGCCTCGCTTTCCACCAACTGATAGCCCCGCTCCTCTAGGACGTTAATCAGGTTATGGCCATCCTCACGAGCGCCGCCTTCGTCCTCAGGCAGCATATGGCGTTTACCACCACCTAGTGCCACATCAAGGCCCTGATAGGCTAGGTGTTTGAATATCCGGTTGTACTCATCCCGGTCATCGATGTGCGCGGCGAAGGAAGCCGGCGTGGCGTGGCCCAACCGCGATGTCGACACAAGGCCAGTCGCCTTGTCCTGGAGCTGAGCCCCCTCGAGGACGGTAGCTAGTGGCCGGTAAGCGAATTCATCCCATTTCGTGTCTTCAGGCAAGCTATAATGAGTCTTTAAAGCATCTTCCTTCCGGGGGGCCATGCCGATATGCGGGGTCGAGCTGCGATAGCCGGTGGCCATCGCAGTACCCGCTGCCGCAGAGCCGGTAATCAGGGTGTTGGCCGCATGGGTGCTCATAAGGCCCGTTGACATCCGGTCTAGCGCTAGCGGCTCCTCCTTCACCAAGCGGGCGAGGGTTGCCACGGACTGCGACATCCCATCAGGGACCATCAGGATTACGTTATCAGCGGCTTCCGAGGAGGCTGCGTGAGCTGGCGCTAGTCCGCCGCTAGCGGTCAAGAGGCAAGCCCAACCAAACCGAGCGAGATGCGTACGCATTGTTTCCTCCTCTGGAGTTATGTGCTCGTGGTCTCAAGCTGCCATTCAGTTGAGAGGGCTTCTGGGAAGCTCGT
>JBKGYE010000030.1:0-19617 GCA_046546255.1 Halorhodospira sp.
GTAAGGAGCGCCCCCATGAGTTTGCACCACCCGTTCGAAGCGCTCGATCCGGATACCGTGCTCGATGTGGTGGAGGCTGTCGCTGGTGTGCGCAGTGATGGCCGGCTGCTGGCGCTCAACAGCTATGAGAATCGTGTCTACATGGTCGGGGTGGAAGAGGGGCCGGCGCTGGTCGCCAAGTTCTATCGCCCCGGTCGTTGGAGCGATGAGCAGATCCGCGAGGAGCACGCCTTCAGCGAAGAGCTCGCCGCGGCCGAGGTCCCGGTGGTGGCGCCGCTACGCTGCATGGGACAGACGCTGATCGACAGCCACGGTTTCCGGGTCGCTGTCTATCCGATGCTTGGCGGCCGGATGCTTGAGGTCGACGATCCGCTTGTCTTGCAGCGGCTGGGTGCCTACATCGGCTGGATCCATACGGTTGGTGTGGCGGGGCGGTTTGAGCATCGACCGGTCCTCGATCCGGGGGATCATGGCCGGCGGGCGCGGGACTATCTCTTGGAAGGCCACTGGATCCCGCGGCATCTGGAGCAGGCGTATGCCACGCTTACCGAGGATCTGCTCGAGGCGATGGCGGCCTGTTGGGGACGCGCTGGCGCCGTCACCTCGATCCGGCTTCACGGCGACTTCCACCCTGGCAACATCCTGCAGACCGAGGATGGGTTTCACTTGGTCGATCTGGACGATACCTGTACCGGCCCGGCGATCCAGGACCTATGGATGCTGCTGCCCGGCGAGCGAGCCGAGCGGGAAGCGTACCTCGCCTCGGTGCTGGCCGGGTACCGCACCTTCCGCGAGCTTGATGCCCGGGAGCTGCATTTGGTGGAGCCGCTGCGTACCCTGCGGCTGATGCGCCATGCCGCCTGGCTGGCGGAACGCTGGAAGGATCCCGCCTTCCCGCGCGCCTTCCCTTGGTTCGAGGAGTCGCGCTACTGGGAGGAGCACCTGCTTGCGCTGCGCGAGCAGCTTGCTGCGCTGGCTGAGCCACCCCTCAGCGTCCAATGAAATGGACGCGGCAGCAGTTGATGTAAGGGATGCCCTCGGCGGCTTGGGCGAGCTCCTCGGCCTGTGCTAGCAGCGCGTGGGGATGGCTTTCCGGATGCCAAGGCAGGTGAAGCTCCACTTCCAGGCGTCCTTCCATGTAGTGCAGGTCGATTCGTGTCACGGCCTCGGCGCCGGGAAGTGTCTGCCAGGCGCGCTGCAGGTCCTCCTCGACGCGGTGGCGCAGCGGCAAGGCGGCGGTCTCGTCGTCCCAGCAAGTATCCTCGTGGTCGACGTGTACCAAGACCTCGCTGACCGCATCGATGTTGCGGATGATCTGTCGGCGTACCGTCTCGCTGATCCGGTGCCCCTCGGAGACACTGAGGCGAGGGTCCACGAGGATGTGTAGATCGATCAGCGCCTCCTCGGCCATGTGTCGGCTGCGCAGCCCGTGGACCTCACGCACGCCATCGATCTGCTCGAGCAGCGCCTGGATATGGGCGATCTCCTGCGGCTTGAGACCGGTGTCGACGAGTTCGGAGAGCGATCGCCAGGCGAAGGAGAGGCCGACATGGGCGAGCATCAGCGCCACCACGATGGCGGCGACTGCATCGAGCCAGGGTAGGCCGAGCAGGACTCCGATGATACCGCCGATCACCACGAGCGAGGAAAGGGCGTCCGAGCGATGGTGCCAGGCGTTGGCATGGATGAGATTGGAGCGTGCCTCCCGGGCGACAGCACGGGTGTAGTGGTAGAGCCCCTCCTTGACCAGTAGCGAGGATGCGGCCACGGTTAAGGCGATCCAGCCAGGTATCCAGAGCGTGGCCGGATCCACGAGGAGGCGCTGTACGGCGTCGTAGATGAAGCCGGCGGCCACGAGCAGGAGCACAGCCCCGATACCGGCGGTAGCGGCGGTCTCGATGCGGGCGTGGCCATACGGATGGTCATGGTCGGCGGCTTGGCTACCGTAGGAGGCGGCGAGGTAGACCAGGACATCCGAGACCAGGTCGGAGAGGGAATGGACCCCGTCGACCACCAGGGCCTGGGATTGGCCGAGCCAGCCGGCGGCGATCTTGCCGCTGCCCATGACCAAGTTGATGACGCCGCCGATCAAGGTGACGCGGCGCTTGGCCCGGGCCATCTCCTCTGCTGCTGTGTCGGTGCTCAAGCCCCTGGGACGCTTTGCTGCCTGCGATCGACGCGATTGCCCGCTTGCCTGGTCGAAGGGACCATAGCACCTGCTGATCAATGCGGCTACTGCTGCTGTGGTATCGACTGCAGCTCCTGGTTGATCTCGCGGACGACCTTTTCATCCACCGCCATGCCAACAGCCGCCTGCAACTGCACGAAGTTCAGCAAGTAATCATAACGCGCCTCCGCCAGGTCACGCTTGGTCTGGAAGCGTTGGCTCTGGGCATCGAGCACGTCGGTCGTCGTACGGGTGCCTACTTCCTGGCCGCGACGAACCGAGGCCTCGTTGCTGCGTGCGGAAACCAGGGCTTGCTCTAGGGCCTCGATGCGCTCACGCCCGGAGCGTAGGCTTAGGAAGGCTGAGCGGGCGTCCAAGGCACTGGCTCGGCGCTGATCGGCCAGCTCGTCGAAGGCAGCGGTGCGTTCGGCCTCAGCCTGGCGGACACGACTGCTGATGGCCCCGCCGGTGAATAGGGGCATGGAGACCTGCAGGCCGACCGAGCGGGTATCTCGCGGGTACTCGTTTGGGCTGCTCCCGACGCTTGTGCCGCTCCCGACCTGCTGATCCTGCTCCTGGTCCGTATAGCCGTACTGCCCCTCCAGCTCGAGTTGCGGCCAGCGCTCGGCGCGGCTGGCATCGATATCGTGCCGGGCGATCTTTTCCTCGGCGGAAGCGAGCTGCACCTCGAGGTTGTAGCGTTGGGCGAGGTCGACCCAATGGGAGGTTTCGCCCGGTTCGATGGGCTCCGGCTGGAAGTCCTCACTCAGTCCCGCTAGCTCGGCCGGTTGCTCACCGGTGATTCGGCGCAGGGTCTCCTGCGCCACGTCGAGCTGGTTGATGGCCGCGACACGCTCGGAACGGACCTGGTCGTAGGTGGCCCGGGCCTCGTCGACATCGGTCTGCGTGCCGGTGCCGACCTCGAGGGCGCGCTCGGCTCGCCTGAGCTGGCTTTCCACGGCAGCGAGCTCGCTCTCGACCAGGGCCAGCTCATCCTGCGCCAGGAGGACATCGAAGTAGGCCTCAGTCACCGTTAGGATCAGCTCCTGCTCGGCCAGGGAGAACTCGATCTCGGCGCGGTCGAGGCTACTGCGCGCGCGCTCAAGGTCGACGAAATAGCCGCGGCGGAAGATCGGCTGGGTTAGCGAGAGCGTCGCATCCCACCCCTCGGTGTCTTGGTCGGGACTGTTGCTATCCGGATAGGTGGTGGTCTGATCCTCGTAGCCGCCGGCGGCGTTGATCTGCGGCAGGAACTGGGCGATGGCCTGATCGGTCCCTTCGTCAGCGGCGCGGCGGCGATTGCGTGCGGCAGCGAGACCGCGGTCCGCCTCCAGGGCGAGCTGGTAGATGGCCCTCAGGTCCTGTTCCGGCTCCCGCTGTGCGGTCTCGGCCGGGGCCAGCCCATCCTCCTCGTCCTCGATGGGGACGGGGATATCCTTGAGCGCCTGGCCGGGGCGCGCGCGCTCGTTCTCGGTCGCCGTCTCCTCCTGGCCGATGGCCGTGCCTGTGGGCAGGGCTAGCAGGACGGCCAGGGTCCAGCCGGTCACCCGGGGGGTGAGCCTCAACTGCGGTCTCTCGTTGCCTCGTTTCATGGGCGTTGATCCTTGTCGCAGGGCGCGGGGCCACCAGGGCCCCGGGCGCCTTTATCCGAAGTAGTCCTCGGCGATCTTGCTCAGTTGGCCCCAACCCCGCCGCGAGAGGTAGCCCTCAAGCAAGGAGTAGGCCGCCGGGATCATGGCCAGGGTGAGCACAAGGGCTGTGATCATGCCACCGATGATCGCAGCCGCCATGGGGGCGTTGGTCTCGGAGCCAGCGCCCAGCCCGGAGGCGGCCGGGAGCAGGGCCAGGATCAAGGTCAGCGAGGTCATGAGCACCGGCCGCAGACGGACGGGGCATGCCTCGGTCAGGGCCTGGTTGATCGATAGGTCTCGCTTCTCCCGGTACTGGTTCGTCAAGTCCACGAGCAAGATGCCGTTCTTGGTGACCAGCCCCATGAGGAGAACCATCCCGATTATCGAGTAGATGTTGAGGGTGAAGCCACCCACGTAGAGACCGACCACGCCACCGACCAGTGCCAGCGGCTGGGCGGCCATGATGATCAGCGGCTGGGTGAAGGAGTTGAATTGGCTCGCGAGCACGATATAGACCAGCGCCGCAGCCAAGAACAGCACGAAGAGCATCGATGACAGGGCACGGCCCATCTCCCGTGCTTGGCCGAGGAGGTCGACATCGTAGCCCAGCGGTAGCTCCGCGTCGGCAATCTCATGGAGATGCTCCACGGCGTCGGCGAGCGGGATCTCCGGGTCGGCGTAGAACTCTGCCGAATACGACAGATTGTGTCGACTGATCGCCGCTGGGCCGAGGGTCTCGCGGACCTCGGTGACGGTGTCCAGTGGCACCATCTCGCCTTCCGGGGTGCGGATCTGCAGGCCGAGGAGGTCGTTGAGATCCTCGACCTGCTCCTCCTGGGCCTTGATACGCAGGTCGTAACGCCGGTTGTCGGTCCCCTGCCCGCCATCGTCGAAGGAGGCCGCATCCAGTCCTCCAGCGAGGATATTGACTGTGCGGACCACCTCGAAGGCACTCAGCCCCAAGCTATTGGCACGCTCGCGATCCACTTCCAGCTCCAGCTGAGGCAGTTCGAGATCCAGGCGCATGTCGAGCTCGCCCATCCCGTCGATGGCCTCCATCTCCTCCTTGACGGTCCGGGCGTGTTCATTGAGCTCTTCGAGGTCGTTCCCCGTGACGACGAACTGCAGAGGCTCGCCGCGCTGACCGGGGACGGGCGAGGTCTCGGAGGCGAAGGCACGAGCCCCCGGGATCTTGGCCAGTTCAGGCTGGATACGCTCCATCACCTCCTGCTGCGAGGCCTCGCGCTCGTCTCGGTCGACGAGCCGTACGAAGGAGATGCCGCGGTTGACCTGGCCGCGGTCGCCGATCCCGATCGCGGTGAAGAAGCCGCTGATCTCGGGCTGCTCGGCCAGGATCGTCTCGATCTGCTGCAACCGTGCGTCGGTATAGTCGATCCCGGAGCCGAGCGGGGTCTGGAAATTGATGCGGAACTCGCCCGTGTCCTCATCCGGCATGAACTCCCCGCCCACCTGGGGGACGATCCCCACGGCCGTGGCCGCGGACAGGCCGAGGCCGACAAGCAAGGTGGTCCAGCGGAAGCGCAGCACGTAGCGCAAGGAACTTCGGTAGAACCGCTCCAGCCGGTCGAAGCCGCTCTGGAAGAAGTGGTAGATCCGGCCATGGTGCTCCGGCACATGCAGGAACCGGGAAGCGAGCATGGGGATCAGGGTGAGCGCGACCACGCTTGAGGCCAGCACCCCGAAGGCGACCACCACGGCGAAGGACTCGAAGAAGCGCCCGATCATCGACTCGAGGAAGATCACGGAGCCGAAGATGGACAGCAGCGTCAGTGTGGTCGCCACGACCGCGAAGAAGACCTCGTTGGAGCCGGAGATCCCCGCGGCCATAGGCCCTTCACGGTACTGCTGGCGGTGGCGGAAGATGTTCTCGAGAACCACGATGGCGTCGTCCACGACAACGCCGATGAGCAGCACCATGGCGAGCATGGTGATCGAGTTCAGGGTGTAGCCGAAGAAGTAGACCACCGCGATCGCGGCCATCAGCGAGACCGGGATCGACAGTGCGACGATCCCGGTTGAGCGCAGGTTGCCCAGGAAGACCCACATCACCAGGGCGGTGAAGAAGATCCCCAGGGCGATGGTCAGGTACAGGGCATCGATCTGCTCGAGGATGAACCGGGAGTCGTCCGTGGCGATGTTCACCTCGAGCCCTGGTGGCAGTTGCGGCTGGATATGCTCCTCGAGCTGCTCTTTCACCTTATCGATGATGGCGACCGTGTTCCCGCCGGAACTCTTGACGATCCCGAGGCCGACGGTAGGCTCGCCGGAGTGGCGGGCTAGCTGGCGCTTGTCCTCGAGCCCATCGACGACCTCGGCAACGTCCTTAAGGCGTACCTGGTCGTCGCCGTCGCTAGCGATGATGAGGTTCTCAAGCGCTTCGGCGTCATGGAACTCGACGTCGAGCTTGAGCAGCTCCTCGGTATCGCCGCCGACGAGGTAGCCGCCGGGGAGGCGGACATGCTCGGCCTCGAGCGCATCGACCAGGGTGCGGGCGCCCAGCCCGTAGCTGGCCAGCTGCTCCGGGTCGACCTCGATGCGCATGGTGCGCTCGCGGCTACCGCCGATCTGCACCTCGCCGACCTCGCTGATGCTCTCCAGCTCAGGCCGGATCTCGTTGCGGGCATAGCGATCCAGCTGCTGCGCCGTACGATCACCCTGCAGCGCCAGCCACATCACCGGCTGGGCGTCCATCTCGACCTTGTCGACCACCGGCGCCTCGGCATCCTCGGGGAGTTCCTCGGTGATCTCGGAGACCTTGGCATTGACCTCGTTGAAGGCCTCGTCAACGTCGGTGTCCAGGTCGAACTGGATCGAGACCACAGAGGTCCCGGGCAGGGAGGTGGACTGGATGTCGTCAATGCCATTGACGGTGTTGACGGCCCGCTCGACCTCCTCGGTGATGGCCGCGTCGATCAGCTCCGGGTCGGCGCCCGGCTGGCTGACGGTGACGCTGACTACGGGGAAGTCGACGTTCGGGATGCGGTCGGTACCGATATCCTTGTACGCGATCGCCCCGATCAGCACGATCAGGGCGCTGATCATTACCGCCAGGACGTGACGGCGGATCGAGAGCTCGGAAAGGGTCATGGTGCGCTACTCCGTCTCCGCCTCGTGGGGCTCGGCCTGTACTGTTGCGCCGTCGCTTAGGAAGCGGGCCCCGTCGACGACCACGCGGTCACCCGGCTCAAGGCCCGAGCGGATCTCGACGCGGTCCGCTTGGCGGGCGCCGAGTTCGACCGTGCGCGCCTCGACGCGCTCATCGCCCTCACCGAGGACAAAGACTGTCTCGCCCGCCGGGCGCCGGACGACGCTCTGCGTCGGCACCACGATGGCCTCGCGCTGATCGAGCACCAGCTCGCCTTTGATGCTGGCTCCCGGGCGCCAGTTGTCGGGATTCTCGAAGTTGGCCAGCACCTGCAGGGAGCGTGTCGTGCGCTCGATGGTCGGCCGCAGGTCAGAGACCTTGACCGTCGTCTCCTCCTGGGCGGCGGAACGGTTGCGCAGAAGCAGCTCTGAGCCTTCGACCAGGCGGGGGATAAGGGCCTCGGAGACGGACAAGCGGGCCCGCAAGCGCTGCGTATCGATGAGCTCGAAGGCCGCATCGCCGGCGCGCACGTAGTCGCCCTCACTGATGTTGCGCGCGTCGATCTGGCCATCGATGGCGGCGCGGATCCGGGTGCGTTCAAGGGCACGCTTGGCCCGGCGCAGCTGGGCGAGGGCGGCGTCTAGCTCCGCTTGCCGGCTCTCGAGCTCCGCCTCGACATTGTCAAGTTCGTCCTCGGAGATGTGGTTGTCGGCATGGAGCTCGCGCGCCCGGCGCAGGTCGCGCTCCTGGACACCGACCCGCGCGGTCATCCCCGCCACCTCGGCCGCCGCCTGGTCGCGGTCGTCACGGTAATCCTCGGACTCGATCTCGGCGAGCAGATCGCCGCGGTCCACCGGGTCACCCTCGTCGTGGTGGATCTTTTCAATCACCCCCCCGACCTCCGCGGTGATCAACGGCTGCGAGCGGCTCTCGAGGCTGCCAACAGCCTCACGGGTAACCCGCAGGGTCTGCGGCTCCGCCTCGATCCAGGTCGCCGAGACCGAGGATCTCTCACGCTCGCCCCCTCCCTCGTCTTCGCTGCCCTCATCGCCGCAGGCGGTCAGCAGCAGCGCCACTAGGAGCCCTGCGCCCAGACGGAAGGATGAGCGGGGCATGCACAAGCAGGAGAACCGGTTGTCATGGGCCGCGGTGGGAATCACTTACGCCTCCTTTCGGATGCCGTCGAGCAGGACCTCGACCAGACGTTCCGCGTAACCATCGGGATCATCCGCAAAGCCCACACCAGGGAGCTGGCGCAGGACCTCGCGGTGTGTGATAAAGAATGTGTTGGCAGCCACCATGAGGGTGGCGACGAAGGCCGGGTCGATATCACCCCGCCAGGCGCCGCGGCGTTGTCCACTGGCGAAGATCTCGGTAAAGCGCTGGAAATCCGTGCCGAAGACCAGCTCAACCAACGCCCGGGCCCGGGAGGGTGTGGCATCGAAGGCTTCCGCAAGGACCAGCCGGATACCATCGAGATCCGCCAGCGCCCGGTGCAGGTCCTCATGGATGAAGCTGCGCAGATGCTCCTCGGGATTACGGTCGCGTGCGTCGGCCTCGAAGGCTTGCAGCAGCGCTCGTGCCGAGTCGCAGCAGCGTCGCAACACCGCCAGGTAGAGCTCCTCCTTGGAGGCGAAGTGGTGCAGCACGTTCGCCTTGCTTACGCCAGCGGTCTCCGCGATATCACGAATGGACACGGAGCTGTAGCCGTGGCGGGCGAAGAGTTGCTTGGCAGCGGCGATAATGCGTTCGCAGGCCTCAGTGAGGCCGCTGTCATGCCTCATAGGGCTGATCTCGCGCTGTGGCAGAGGTGCGGTCATAACGCCAACCGACCGAACGGTTAGTAAAAGATAACGATGGTCACACCCGAGTGCAAGCACCCGCTTCCGGCCTGCTCGGAGGCGGGGGAACGGGGTGGCCTGGCGCGGGCGGGGCCCAGCGCTAGCGTTTATCGTGCTCGATCAGGGCGAAGGCCGAGTGGTTGTGGATGGACTCGTAGTTCTCCGAGCTGACGCTGTAGGCGCCGATGCGCTCATCGGTGTTGAGCTGGCGGGCGATATCCCGTACGACGTCCTCGACGAACTTCGGGTTATCGTAGGCGCGCTCGGTGACGTGCTTCTCGTCGGGCCGCTTGAGCAATCCGTAAAGCTCGCAGGAACTCTCCTCCTCGACCAGGTCGATCAACTCCTCAAGCCAGACGAAGCCTTCTGTCAGGGCAGTGACGATGACCAGCGAGCGCTGATTGTGGGCACCGCGATCAGCGATCTGCTTGGAGCAAGGGCAGAGCGTGGTGATCGGCACCGCGACACGGACCCAGGTCTCATGGCGATCTCCGTGGCTTTCCCCGATAAAAGTCACTTTATAATCCATGAGGCTCTCGACGCCAGTCACGGGCGCCTGTTTGTTCACGAAGTAGGGGAAGGCCATCTCGATGTGCCCGGAGTGGGCCTCGAGCCGCTCGGTCATCTCGGCCAGCATCTCGTGGAAGGACTCGACGGTCACCTCTCGGTCATGGCTCTCCAGGATGGAGACGAACCGGGACATGTGCGTGCCCTTGAAGTGCTGCGGCAGATTCACGTACATGCTGAAGGTGGCCACCGTGTGCTGATCGTGCCCGGTCCGGTCCCGCACCCGAACCGGGTGGCGGATATCCTTGATGCCGACCTTGTTGATCTCGATCTGGCGGGTATCGGCCTGTCCTTGGACGTCTTCCATGGTCTGGTTTCCGGCTTCCCGGGGCATAGTGTGCGGGTGGTGGCAGGTGGGGTTGAACATTGCTCTACGGCCTCAGTCTTCGGCTACCGGCAGTATGGTTTAATTTGGAACGAGTTTAAATATTTGTAAAGGCCAGCTTGCTCCCCGGGGTGGGGGAAGGCTGGGGGGGAGCGGGACTCAAGCCCGGCGCTGGATGCAGAATGCGGCCAAGCCGCGCAGGGAGTCGGCGCCGGCCTCGAGCCCCTGGAGGGCATCGATGGCCTCGCCGGCGAGGCGCTCGGCCAGCTCTCGGGAGTGGTCTAATCCCAGGATCGAGGGGTAGGTCGGCTTGTCGCGCGCGGCGTCGGCCCCTTGCTCCTTGCCCAAGGCTTCGGCATCGCCTTCGATATCGAGGACGTCATCGTGGATCTGGAAGGCTAGCCCGATGCGGCTGGCATAGCGATCCAGGGCCTCGCGCGTGCGCGTATCGGTGCAGCCACTGGCCAGCGCGCCGAGCTGGATGCAGGCCCGGATCAGGGCGCCGGTCTTATGGCCGTGCATCTCCTCGAGCTCCGTGGCGTCGAGGGTGCGGCCTACGGCGGAGAGGTCGATCGCCTGGCCACCGACCATGCCCTGGGAGCCCGCGGCTCTGGCGAGGCAGGTGATCATTTCCGTGCGGGCGGCCGCTGGTACCCCGTGCGCCTCGCCGCTGCGAGCGAGGGTCTCGAAGGCTTGGGATTGCAGCGCGTCGCCAACTAGGATAGCAGTGGGCTCGTCGTAGGCACGGTGGCAGGTGGGTTGACCGCGTCGCAGATCGTCGTCGTCCATGGCCGGCAGGTCATCATGGACCAGCGAGTAGGCGTGGATCATCTCCACGGCGCAGGCCGGGCCATCCAGGGCAGCGCCTGTGTATCCCAACGCCTGCCCGGTGGCGTAGACGAGTACCGGGCGCATGCGCTTGCCGCCACCGAGCACGGCGTAGCGCATCGCCTCATGGAGACGGCGTGGGTGCACATCGTCGGCTGGCAAGGCGGCCTCCAAGGCGCGCTCGGCCCGCTCGCGCAGAGCCGGTAGGCTGTCCTCAAGGGCCTTAAGAGTCGTCGGGTTGAAACGGGCCGACATCGCCGTCCTCGCTGCTCTCGAGAAGGATCTCCACTTTCTGCTC
Organism: Halorhodospira sp.; assembly: GCA_046546255.1. GTDB lineage: Bacteria > Pseudomonadota > Gammaproteobacteria > Nitrococcales > Halorhodospiraceae > Halorhodospira. The sequence continues at coordinate 10,764 of JBKGYE010000030.1, forward strand.
GGCGGAGCTGAGCGCCTTCTGGCAGTGGCGGGTCAGGTGAATGCCCCGCTCGAAGTCGCGCAGGGCCTGCTCCAGGGTCTGCTCTCCGTGCTCCATGCGCTCGACGAGCGCCTCGAGCTCCGCTAGCGACTGCTCGAAGTCAGGGAGATCGCCTTCCGGGGCGGGGGTTGAGGATTCCGTACTGCTCATACTCAATAAAACCTACCGGAGCGGGGCAGGGCGGTCAAATGTGGACAGGCACGGGTTGCGGGCAGGCATGACGGATCTGTGCCGGTGCTGGGGGCAGTGCGAGGAGCAGCGATGGGTGGCGCCGGCTCAAGCCTTGCTCGCGAGGCCTTCCTATGGTCTCAGGGATGGTGTTGTGGTCCGAGCCTGCCCAGGACAGCCTGCCCCTGCCACAATAGGCGGCCGCCTAGAGGCCTGTGCTCGCTGAGAGGTTTCTGGGGGTACGAGCCTGTTTGGCAGTAGGTAGGCCTGTTGATCTTTTGATCTTTCATTCGCCCTGGAAGTGATTACACTACGCACTGACCCCAACCCGCGATCCTCATGACGAGCAAGACCCAAGCGAGCTACGACGCTTCCGATATCGAGGTGCTCACCGGGCTGGAGCCGGTGCGCCGGCGTCCCGGGATGTACACCGAGACCCAGCGCCCCGATCATCTGGCGCAGGAGGTGATTGATAACAGCGTCGACGAAGCCGTCGCCGGTCACGCCCGGCGCATCGAGGTCACCCTGCACGCTGATGGCTCCCTCGAGGTGGAGGACGACGGCCGCGGCATGCCGGTGGATCCGCACCCCACCGAAGGTGTCCCGGCAGTGGAGGTCATCCTCGGTCGTCTGCATGCAGGCGGCAAGTTCTCAAGCAAGAGCTACCGCTACTCCGGCGGCTTGCACGGGGTCGGGGTCTCGGTCGTCAATGCCCTCTCCGAGCGCCTGCAGGTCCGTATCCGCCGTGATGGGGCCGAGCACACCATTGCCTTCTCGGCCGGGGAGCGCATCGAGCCGCTGGAGCGGGTCGGTGACAGCCGCAAGACCGGCACCGCGCTGCGCTTCTGGCCGGAGGTCGGCTACTTCGACAATCCGCGCTTCTCGCGGGCACGCCTCGAGCACTTGCTGCGCGCCAAGGCGGTCCTGTGCCCCGGGCTGGCCGTTGTCCTGCGCGATGCGACCGGTGGAGAGGGGGCGCCTCCGGAGGAGCTGACCTGGTACTACGAGGACGGGCTGCGCGACTATCTTGCCGGCGCGGTTGCCGACGACGAGCACCTGCCGGATCCTCCCTTCACCGCTCGGCTCAGCTCTGAGCACGAGGAGATGGAGTGCGCCTTGGTCTGGCTGTCCGAGGGCAACGGCCCGGCGGAAAGCTACGTCAACCTGATCCCAACCCCCCAGGGCGGGACCCACGTCAATGGCCTGCGCAGTGGGCTAACGGAGGCCATCCGGGAATTCTGCGAACTGCGCAATCTCCTCCCTCGCGGCGTGCGCATCGCTCCGGAGGACGTCTGGGAGCATGTCGCCTACATCCTCTCGGTGAAGATGCATGAGCCGCAGTTCGCCGGGCAGACCAAGGAGCGCCTGTCCTCGCGCAATTGTGCCGCCTTTGTCTCGGGAGCGGTGAAGGACGCTTTCAGCTTGTGGCTCAACGAGCATACACAGACCGCTGAGGCCTTGGTGGAGCTGGTGGTGCGGGCCGCGCAGCGTCGCCAGCGTGCAGCGAAGAAAGTCACCCGCAAGCGTGTCAGCAGCGGGCCGGCGCTGCCTGGTAAGCTCGCGGACTGTACCGGGCAGGATCCGAGCCGCAGCGAGCTATTCCTGGTAGAGGGGGATTCCGCTGGCGGCTCGGCGAAACAGGCCCGCGAGCGCGAGCACCAGGCCGTGATGCCGCTGCGCGGCAAGATCCTCAACACCTGGGAGGTGGCCCCGGAGGAGGTGATGGCCTCCCAGGAGGTCCACGACATCGCTGTGGCGCTCGGCGTGGATCCAGGCAGTGAGGATCTTTCCGGGCTGCGCTATCACAAGATCTGTGTGCTCGCTGATGCGGATCCAGACGGGGCCCATATTGCCACTTTGCTCTGCGCGCTGTTCCAGCGCCACTTCCCGGCGCTGGTGACGGGCGGCCACGTCTTTGTGGCCATGCCGCCGCTCTATCGTATCGACGTCGGTAAGCAAACCTTCTATGCCCTGGATGCCGATGAGCGTCGAGGGATTCTGGATCGGATCGAGGCAGAGCGGCTCAAGGGCAAGGTGCAGGAGACCCGCTTCAAGGGCCTCGGCGAGATGAACCCCGTGCAGCTGCGTGAGACCACGATGGCCCCCGATACGCGCCGCCTGGTCCAGCTGACTGTGGACGATTCCGGTGAGACCGACCGTCTGCTCGGCATGCTGCTCGGCCGTGGTGCCGCCGCTCAGCGCCGGGAGTGGCTGGAGAGCAAGGGCAACCTAGCAGAGATTGTCCTGTAGCCGGAGTCCGCAGCCCTGAACGCTCAGAACCCCTGACCCCCAAAAGCCCATGACTGATACCGCATCCGATTTCGAGACCCAGCCGCTGCGCGAATTCACGGAGCGGGCGTACCTGGATTACTCCATGTACGTCATCCTCGACCGTGCGCTCCCGCATGTCGCCGATGGGCTCAAGCCGGTGCAGCGCCGGATCGTCTACGCCATGTCGGAGCTCGGCCTGTCAGCGGCGGCGAAGTACAAGAAATCGGCGCGCACGGTGGGCGACGTCCTCGGCAAGTACCACCCTCACGGCGATGCGGCCTGCTACGAGGCCATGGTCCACATGGCCCAGCCGTTCACCTACCGTTACCCGCTTATCGACGGCCAGGGCAACTGGGGCTCCCCGGATGATCCCAAGTCCTTCGCCGCCATGCGCTATACCGAGGCGCGCCTGACCCCCTACGCCCGCGTGCTGCTCAGCGAGCTAGGGCAGGGGACGGTGGCGTGGATCCCGAACTTCGATGGTGCCCTGCAGGAGCCGGAGCGCTTGCCGGCGCGTTTGCCCAATGTCCTGCTGAACGGTGGCTCGGGGATCGCCGTGGGCATGGCTACGGATATCCCGCCGCATAACCTGCGTGAGGTGGCCGATGCCTGTGTCCATCTGCTCGATCATCCCGAGGCCGAGAGCGCTCAGCTGTGCGAGCACCTGCCGGCCCCGGACTTCCCCACCGCCGCGGAGGTGGTGACCCCGCAGGACGAGCTGCGCCAGATCTACCAGCGCGGCCATGGCACGGTCCGGGCGCGGGCGCGCTGGAGCTACGAGCGGGCGCAGGCGCAGATCGTCATCTATGCGCTGCCCTATCAGACCGCTGGCGCCAAGGTCATGGAGCAGATCGCCCAGCAGATTCAGGCGCGCAAGCTGCCGATGGTCGAGGACCTGCGCGATGAGTCCGACCACGATGCGCCGGTACGCCTCGTGGTGCAGCTGCGCTCCAAGCGCCAGGATCCGGAGCGGGTTATGGACCACCTGTTCGCAACCACCGACCTGGAGCGGGGGTATCGGATCCATCTGAATGTCATCGGGCTCGATGGCCGGCCTCGGGTCTTCTCCTTGCGCGAGCTGCTCGGCGAGTGGCTGAGATTCCGGACCGAGACGGTGCGCCGGCGCCTGCGGTGGCGGCTGGAGCAGGTCGAGAGCAGGCTGCACATCCTTGAGGGGTTGCTGACCGCCTATCTGAACATCGACGAGGTCATCGCCATTATCCGCGAGGAAGATGACCCCAAGCCGGTGCTCATGGAGCGTTTCGGCCTCAGTGAGGCCCAGGCCGAGGCGATTCTGCAACTGCGGCTGCGCCACCTGGCCCGGCTTGAGCAGATCAAGCTCCGCGGGGAGCAGGATGAGCTGGCGCAAGAGCGGGAGCAGCTGCGTGAGATCCTCGCTGACGAGGAACGGTTGCGCGAGCAGGTCAAGAGCGAGCTGCTCAGCGATGCCGAGGCTTACGCCGATGAGCGTCGTTCACCGCTGGTCAGCCGTGCCCCGGCACGGGCCATGGACGAGACGGAACTCATGCCCAGCGAGCCGGTGACTGTGGTCCTCTCTGAGAAGGGTTGGGTGCGCGCCGCCAAGGGCCACGAGGTCGATCCCACCGCGCTGTCTTACAGGTCCGGGGACCGCTATCTGGATCACGCCTTGGGGCGCTCCAACCAGCCGGCGGTCTTCCTCGACACCTCGGGGCGTGCCTATGCGCTGCCCGCGCACACCTTGCCCTCAGCTCGCAGCCAGGGGGAGCCGTTGACCAAGCGCCTGAGCCCGCCGGAGAAAGCCCGTTTCCAGGCCGTGCTGGCCGGCGAGCCGGAATCGCGTTGGCTACTCGCTTCCGACGCCGGTTACGGTTTCGTGGTGCCCCTGCGCGAGCTCTTCTCCCGCCACCGCTCTGGCAAGGCGGTGCTCACCCTGCCCGACGGCGCCGGCGGGCTCCCGCCGGTCGCGGTGCCCGCGGTGGATGAGGCGGCCGAGGTGGCTGTCGCTAGCTCCGACGGGCGGCTGCTCATCTTCCCGCTCGCTGATTTGCCGGAAATGGCTCGCGGCAAGGGCAACAAGCTCATCGGGATTCCGCCGCAGCGTCTACGCACCCGCGAGGAGATCGTGGTCGCGGTAGCGGTGCTGCCAGCGGGTGCCGGGTTACGGATCCGGGCCGGGAAAGCCGGTAAACGGCTCGCCTCCGCCGAGCTCGAGCCTTTCCGGAGCGCTCGAGGCCGGCGCGGGACGCAGCTGCCGCAGGGCTTGCGCCGGGTGCGGGGGCTGGGGGTGGAGGACTAGCCAAGCACGGGGATGGGGGAGCCGTGGCAAGGGCGCCCGGGGGCTTCGCCCCCTGGGGTTGTATGTGCTTGCGCTTGAAACCTTCGGCGCCGGACCCAATCCAACCCTCTTGGAGTGCACCCCTTCAAGTTCAGGAAAAGGAGAGGGCTATCGATGCTGACCCGGATTGCGTTGCTCATCGCTACCAACATCGCCGTTGTGTTGGTGCTGTCGATCATCCTCAACCTCTTGGGGGTCGAGGAACTGCTGCGCCAGCAGGGTATCGACGCAGAAACGGTCTCTTTGCTGATCTTCGCCGCCGGTATCGGCTTTGCCGGTTCGTTTGTCTCCCTGGCCATGTCCAAGTTCATGGCCATGCGCATGATGGGGGCCCGGCCCATCGAGACGCCGGGCAATGCCCATGAGCAGTGGCTGATGGAGACGGTCCGGCGCTTCGCGCAGCGCGAAGGCATCGGCATGCCCGACGTGGCCATCTACGATGCCCCGGAGATCAACGCCTTTGCTACTGGCGCCCGGCGCAATAGCGCTTTGGTAGCGGTCAGCTCTGGGCTGCTTCAGAACATGAGCCGCGACGAGGCTGAGGCGGTGATCGCCCACGAGGTTAGCCACGTCGCCAACGGCGACATGGTCACCTTGACCTTGATCCAGGGCGTGGTGAACACCTTCGTGATCTTCCTCTCCCACATCGCGGGTCGCTTTGTCGATCGGGTGGTGTTCAAGAACGAGGAGGGGCATGGCCCGGGGTTCTGGATCACCATGATCTTTGCCCAAATGGTCCTCGGTGTGCTTGCCTCGATCATCACCATGTACTTCTCGCGCAAACGCGAGTTCCGTGCGGATAGTGGTGCCGCGAAGCTTGCTGGTCGCGACAAGATGATCGCCGCCCTGGAGCGGCTCAAGCGCTCGGTGGAGCCGCAGAACATGCCCGATGAGATGGAGGCCTTCGGCATCAATGGGCGTCAGGGCGGCGCTTCGCTGAAGCAGCTGTTCATGTCCCATCCGCCCCTCGATGAGCGGATCGCTGCGCTCAAGGGCGGTGGTGCCGCGGCGTAAGCACGGTCTTCGCTGCGGCTCCCGGCTCCTCGCGGGCCAGGCGCGGCACGAGATACCCGGGCAGGCTGTGGGCGAGTTCCGTCCACAGCTGCAGTCCGGTGGCCTCGTCGACGTCGAAGTGCGCCGTCCCGCTGACCGGGTCGAGCAAATGAAGGTAGTAAGGCAGCACCTCCACCTCTAAGAGCCGCTCGGAAAGCCGGATCAGGGTGGCTGCATCGTCATTGACACCGCGTAGCAGCACGGCCTGGTTGAGCACGGCACTACAGGCACTGCGTAGGCGTGCCAGGGCGGCCGCTGTCTCGGCGTCAATCTCGTGTGGGTGGTTGGCGTGGATGACGACGACGGTCTGTAGCTGGCTCTGGCCGAGGTGCTGGGCAAGGGCGGCGGTCACTCGGGCAGGGATCGCGATGGGCATACGGGTGTGCAGGCGCACCCGGCGTACACCTGTGAGTTGGCCTAACCGGTGCAGGCATTCGGCGATGGCGGCGTCATCGAGCAATAAGGGCTCGCCGCCACTGAGGATGATCTCCTGCGGAGCCCCTTCGTGCTCAAGCTGTTCCAGGGCGGTCCGCCAGCCGGCCTCGTCCCTGTAGGGGAAGGTGCGCCGGAAGCAGTAGCGGCAATGGATAGCGCAGCTGCCAGTGGCAATGACCAGGCTGCGATCGCGATACTTATGCAGGACCCCGGTGCCAGCACATTGGCTCAGCTCGGACAGGGGATCGGCGCCGTACCCGGGGTGTGCTTCCCTTTCCGCCTCAAGGGGGAAGACTTGGCGCAGTAGTGGATCGTGGGGATCGCCTGGCCGGATGCGGCTGAGATACGGGATGGGGACCCGTAGGGGGAAGAGCTGATGGGCCCGCGCCGCTGGCTCATGCAGGGCCATCGGCAGGTCGAGACGCTGCAGCAGCTCGCCGGGGTCGCGGATCGCCTGGGCAAGCTCCTGGCGCCAGCGCTCACGGGCACCGTCGTGCTTGGGCTGTCTGGCCGTATCGGTTAGCATTCCGACAACTTCGCATACCCGAGGGGACTATGGCGACCTACACCACACAAGAGTTCAAGGCTGGTCTGAAAGTCATGCTCGACGGGGATCCTTACACCATCGTCGAGAATGAGTTCGTCAAGCCTGGCAAGGGGCAGGGGTTCAGCCGGGTCAAGCTGCGTAACCTCAAGAACAATCGGGTCGTGGAGAAGACCTTCAAGTCCGGCGAGAGTGTCGAGGGCGCCGACGTTATGGAGAAGGACCTGCAGTACCTCTATAACGACGGCGAGTTCTGGTACTTCATGGATCCGACCTCCTTCGAGCAGAAGGCCGCGCCGCAGAATGCGGTTGCCGACGCAGCGAAATGGATCAAGGAGCAGGACCTGTGCAACGTCATCCTCTGGAACGATGAGCCGCTGCAGGTGGAGGCGCCGGACTTCGTCGACCTGCAGGTCGTGGAGACCGACCCGGGCGTGCGCGGCGACACTAGCAGTGGTGGCAGCAAGCCGGCCAAGCTGGAGACCGGCGCCTCGGTGCGGGTGCCGCTGTTCATCGAGGAGGGCGAGGTCCTGCGCATCGACACCCGCAAGGGCGAGTACGTCGGCCGCGCCAACAAGTGACCGCTGACTGGCGGCCGGGGGCGGATCGCGCCACCCTGCAGCGCCGGGCCGCCTGCCTGGCGACGATCCGCGCCTTCCTCGCCGAGCGCGGCGTGCTCGAGGTGCAGCCGCCGTGCCTCGGCCCGGCGGCCATGGAGCCGGCCCTGGAGAGCCTCGCCGTGCCCGGCGCCGCCGCCGACGGCGGGCCGCTCTACCTGCAGACCTCCCCCGAGTCCGCCATGAAGCGGCTGCTCGCCGCCGGCAGCGGCGACATCTACTACCTCGGCCCCGCCTGGCGCGCCGGTGAGCGGGGCCGCTGGCACGCCGTCGAACCCGCCCTGCTGGAGTGGTACCGCGTCGGCTTCGACCACCACCAGCTCATGGACGAGGTGGCCGCACTGGTCGCGGCGGTCAGCGGCGAGCGGCCAGTGGAGCGGCTCAGCTACGCCGGGGCCTTCCGGGCCCACGTCGGCGTCGATCCCCTGGCGGCCGACGACGCCGCCATCGCCTTGGCGCTGCGCGCCGCCGGCATCGACCTGCAGGGGGCGGCGCCGGGGCGCGATGAGGCCCTGGACCTGCTCCTCTCCCACGCCGTCGGCCCAGCCCTGGGGCGCGGCACGATCACCCTGCTGCACGGCTTCCCCGCCTCCCAGGCGGCCCTGGCGCGGCTCGACGACGCCGACCCGCGCACGGCGCGGCGCTTCGAGTGCTTCGTCGACGGCCTGGAGATCGCCAACGGCTACCACGAACTCACCGACCCCGCCGCGCAGCGGGCGCGCTTCGAGGCCGAGCAGGCCGAGCGCCGCCGCGCCGGGCAGCCGGTCTACGCCCTCGACGAGGCCCTGCTGGCGGCTCTGGAGGCGGGGTTGCCGGACTGCGCCGGGGTCGCCCTCGGCGTCGACCGCTTGGTGGCCGTGGCCGTGGGGGCCGAGTCGCTGGCGGCGGTGCGGGTGTAGCGGCTGCGTGCCGGGGCGGCGCCGCTGGCCCGCCTTCGGCGGCTCGGCCTGCGCTGTTAGCATGGTCGAAAACCCCTCGTCAGGGAAGCGAGATGGCCAACCAGCACCCTGAGCAGGCGGCCCGCGACGCCATCGACGGACAGCTCCGCGAGGCGGGCTGGGTGATCCAGGGCCGCCGCAGCCTGGACCCGCAAGCTGGCCGCGGCGTAGCGGTGCGCGAGTATCCCACCGATGCCGGCCCCATGGACTACCTGTTCCTGGTGGACGTCAGCCGGCGGGCGTCGTCGAGGCCAAGCGCGAGGAGGCGGGCTAGCACCTGAACCGCGTGGAGGAGCAGCCCGGAGGCCCGGCGGGGACGGACAGTGTAGCTGGTGCCGGTGGCCGACAATGAGCGCGTGCCCTTGACCGCCCGGGCCTCATCAATCATTCGCGCTGGAAACCCCGGCGTTGAGGCCGGGGAGGAAGCGCGCCTCCTCTTGTTGCGAAGGGTTTGGTAAGATAATCTGGTTTC
>JBKGYE010000031.1:0-18871 GCA_046546255.1 Halorhodospira sp.
GTGCGCAAGCTCGCAGGACAGACCGCAGAGTCCACCCGCGAGATCGACGGCATCATCGAGTCCCTTCAGAGCGGCTCCACCGAGGCAGTTGCAGCCATGCACGAGAGCCGTCAGCGCGCCGAGCAGACCCTCGAGCATGCCGACGACTCCAGCACCGCGCTGCAGGAGATCCAGCAGGCCGTCGACGAGATCGGAGACATGGCCGGCCAGATTGCCACCGCCACCGAGCAGCAGAGCGCCACTTCCCAGGAGATCGCCCGTAGCGTCTCCAGCATCGAGCAGGTGGCCGAACGGGTGACGGCCGAGTCGCACCAGACCGATGAGCGATTGCACACGGTGACCGAACGTATCGAGGCCATCCAGGCTTTGACCGGCAGCTTCATCCGCAACCGCGGCGGTTGACCGGCAGGCCGTCGGCCGTGCGCCTGAAAGGCCGATCAGGTACTGTATAGGTTGCTGATATCGACCTGTCCTGTCACCGGATGGGCGCCCTGCGCCCAGGATCGTGATGCCTCATACCCCGGAACGTGCTAACCCGCTCATGCCGCCGGATGCCGACAACGCCAATCCGCAGGGCACGACAACGGGCAGCGCCTGGCGCCACGCCATCACACAGCTGCGCGACCGGGTGCAGGCCTGGACGCAGCAGGAGCAAGGCCTGCTGCGCGCCAGCGTACCCGCCCCTGCCTGCGATCCACTCGCCTGGCTAGCGGCCAACCCCCTCGCCCCACGCTTCTACTGGCAGGATCGCGACGGTAGGGTCACCCTTGCCGGCCTTGGCAGCGCCTGGCAGCTCGAGGCCGAGGGCCCCGAGGCCTACCGCTCGCTGCTCGAGCAAGGCCAGGCCCTCGCCCGCCAGGCGGACGTCCGCCTGCTCTGTGGCTTCTCCTTCGATGGCCAACGTGGCGAGGCGGAATGGGCCGGCTTCCCGGCCGGCATGGCCTTGTTGCCGGCGGTAGCCCTCGAGGCGGACTCCCAGGGGCGGCGGCTGAGTGTCCATCTCCTGGCTGACAGCGCGGAAACGCTGCAGCAACGCCGTGCGGTACTCCTGGACCTGCTCGACGGCCTGCAGCCAGCCGAGACGGCCAGGATGACCGGCACAGCCCGGATCACCAGCCGTCGAGAGACCCCGAGCCACGCCGAGCACCAGGCGCGCATCGGCAACCTACTCGCCGACATCGAGCAGGACCGGCTCCATAAGGCCGTTCCCGCCCGCCGGGTGGCCCTGAGCCTGGACCGCCCCCTGCCGGCCCTCGCCACCCTGCAACGCTGGTCGGCGCTCACCGGCGACAGCTACACCTTCGCCATCGAGCAGGGTGATCGCCTCTTCATGGGCTGCTCGCCGGAACGGCTGTTCCGGCGCAACGGGCGGCAAGTCGAGACCGAGTCGCTAGCCGGTACCGTCCGCCGCGGAGGGAGTACCGAGGAGGATGCAGCGCTCGCCTCGGCCCTCCGTCACGATCCCAAGCTCATCCGCGAACACGGCTGGGTCACCCGGTATATCCGCAGCGAGCTCGAGCCCTGGACGACGGCGGTCGAGGCCCCCCATGAGGCCCGCATCCTCAAGCTCGATCGCATCCAGCACCGCCAACTCCCCATCCGTGCCACCCTACGTCCCGCCGTAGGGGATAACGAGCTGATCCGGGCCCTCCATCCGACACCTGCGGTCTGCGGCTTCCCCCGCCACCCGGCGCAGGAGCGCATCACCCGCGACGAGGGTTTCCAGCGTGGTTGGTACAGCGGGGTGATGGGTGTGCTCGCCGGCGACAGCGCGGAGATGGCAGTGGCCATCCGCTCGGCACTGGTAGCTGCCGAGCGAGCGTGGTGCTACTCAGGCGTGGGAGTGGTCCGTGGCTCCGAACCCGAGGCCGAGTGGCAGGAGCTGGAAGCGAAGATCGAGACCTTCCTCGCCGCCGTTCAGGGATAGCTGGCGATGACAGAATCCGCTGTCGCCAACCGCAACGCCACCTGGGCCGGGGCCCTGCTCGACCGACTCTACGAGCACGGGGTCCGCGATCTGTGCCTTGCCCCGGGCAGCCGCAGCGCCCCCCTGGCCCTGGCCGCCGCACGCCGGGCAGACAGCAGCGGTGTGATGACGGTACACACCCACTACGACGAGCGCGGCCTCGGTTTCTTCGCACTCGGCCTGATCCGCGCCACAGGGCGGCCGGTGGCGGTGATCACGACTTCGGGGACCGCCGTTCCCAACCTCCACCCGGCGATGGCCGAGGCCTGGCAGAGCTGCTTGCCGCTCATCGCTGTCACCGCCGATCGGCCGCCGGAGCTCCACGACTGCGGTGCCAACCAGGCCATCCCCCAGGAAGGGGTCTTTAGCCCTCATGTCCGCACCAGCCTGAACCTGCCAGCGCCAGAGGCCGGGTTCAGCACAGCCTGGCTCGCCGGGCGACTCGATAGCGCCCTGGCTGCCGCTACGGCGCATACGGATCCTAGCCCTATCCACCTCAATGTCCCTTTCCGCGAGCCACTCTATGGCGGCTGCGAGGAAACGGCAGACAACGTGCCGGCGCTGCCTAGGTATGCCGGGCCGCCCGCCCCGGTTACCCTACCCGCCCCGACGCCACCGCTGCTGCTCGTGGCCGGGCAACTGGCCGAGGACGAGGCCGAGGCCGCCCTGGCAGCCGCCGAGAAAACCGGCATCCCCATCCTCGCCGATCTCGGCAGCCAGCTGCGGCTGCGCCAGCACCCCTGCGTGATCGACAGCCCCGAGCTGCTACTCGCCACCCCTGCCGGGCGCGCCGCGTGCGCCGAGGCCCGGCAGGTCATCCAGCTCGGCGGCCGGCTCACGGGCAAGCGCCTGCCCGCCTGGCTGGCTGCACACGCCCCTCGGCGCTGGCTGGTCAGCCGTCATCGTGCCTACCTCGACCCCGATTGGCAGGCTACCGCCGTGCAGACCGACATCCCCAGCTTGTGCCAAAGCCTGCCGCGCACCCGGCAAGCACCGTTACCGGGCCTGGCCGAGGCCGTGGCCAGGGTTCGCGAGCGCCGCCGTGCGTTGGTCCCCGAGGGCTTCGCTGAGCCGGCCGCTGCTGCCCGGCTCAGCCGCCTATTGCCAACAGGGATGACCCTGTTCGCCGGCAACAGCCTACCCGTGCGCGCCCTCGATCTGTTCGCCGAGACGGGCAGCGGCAACCGCTGCCTAACCCAGCGTGGGGCCAGCGGCATCGACGGGCTGATCGCCACCGCCGCCGGGCACGCCGTACGGCATCCGACAACCCTGATGATCGGCGACCTCTCGGCCCTGCACGACCTCAACAGCCTGGCGCTGTTCGCTGCGGCGCCACAGCCCTGCATCGCCGTGGTGCTCAACAACGACGGTGGCGGCATCTTCGATCTGCTGCCGGCGCACCACGAGGGCGAAGCCCATCGCCGACTGTTCCGCATGCCCCATGGCCTCGACTTCGCCGAGGCAGCGGCACAATTCGGCCTCCCCTACTGGCGCTGCGAGGACGTCGATGGGCTTGAGGCCGCCTATACGGAAGCCCTCGCCCACGGTGGCGGCAGCGTGATCGAGGCCGTCTGCCCCCCGGGGCGTGGCAGCGCGCAGATCACCGCCCTGCTCCGCGCCTTAGAGACCAAGGAGCCATGACGGCGACGAGCACCCTGGAGACCGGTGTACCCGGACGGCCTGTAGCCGTGTGCCTGCACGGCTTCCTCGGAGACCCCGAGGAGTGGCGGCCCGTGGCCGAGACGCTGGCCCCTCAGCTACACTGCCTGGCGCCACCGCTACCCGGGCACGATGGCCAACCACCACCGGCGAGTGACCTCGTCGGGCTCGCCGACGCCCTATGGGCAGGGCTGGCACCGTTACTGCCGGCGCGTTTCGCCCTGATCGGCTACTCCTTGGGCGGGCGCCTGGCCCTGGCGCTGGCTCGGCAACATCCGCACCGGATCACTGCCCTGGTCCTGGAGGGGGCCCATCCAGGACTGAAGGATGCGGCAGCACGCCAGGCGCGGCACCGTCACGACGAGGCCTGGGCGCAGCGGCTCGAGACACGGCCGTGGCTGGAGAGCCTCGACGCCTGGTACCGCCAGCCGGTATTCGCCGATCTGGACGAGGCCCGCCGCCAAGCGCTGATCCAGCGACGCGCCCGGCACCATCCTGACCATCTGGCCGCCACCCTACGTGCGGGCAGCCTCGCGGGGCAGCCCGATCTGCGTCCAGCGCTGCGCGCACTCACGGGGCCGCGGTACTATATCGCCGGTCGCCAAGACACCAAGTTCAGCACCATCGCCGATGAGCTGGCGGCCGAGGTCCCCGGGCTGACGGTTGCCAAGATCGCCGGCGTCGGGCATAACTGCCACGCTGAGGCCCCCGCGGAGGTGGCGGCTATCCTTCAACGCATCCGCATTGATGAGTGCACCTAACGATGAGCGAAGAGCATCCCAACTCCATCGAACCGGCCCTGAGCTGGGCCGATTGCTCGGCCGCGTACAGCGATATCCTCTACCACAAGGCCGATGGGATCGCGAAGATCACCATCCATCGGCCCGAGGTACGCAACGCCTTCCGTCCGCGCACGGTCCTGGAGATGCAGCAGGCCCTCGCCGACGCCCGCTTCGATCAAGACATCGGCGTGGTCATCCTCACCGGCTACGGGGACCTAGCCTTCTGCTCCGGGGGGGATCAACGTGTGCGCGGCGACTCGGGCTATCAGGATGAGCAGGGTACCCATCACCTCAACGTCCTCGATCTGCAGCGCGATATCCGCTCCTGCCCGAAGCCGGTGATCGCCATGGTGGCCGGCTACGCCATCGGCGGCGGCCACGTGCTGCACCTGATCTGCGATCTGACCGTGGCCGCCGATAACGCCCGCTTCGGTCAGACCGGGCCGCGTGTCGGCTCCTTTGACGGCGGCTTCGGGGCTAGCTACATGGCCAGCGTGGTGGGCCAGAAGAAGGCCCGCGAGATCTGGTTCCTGTGCCGGCAATACGATGCCCAGGAGGCACAGTCCATGGGGCTGGTCAACACAGTGGTTCCGCTCGAGGCCCTCGAGCGCGAGACCGTAGCCTGGTGCCAGCGCATCCTGGAGCACTCCCCGGTCGCCCTGCGCGCCCTCAAATCGGCCTTCAACGCCGGAGTCGACGGCCAGGCCGGCATCCAGGAGCTGGCCGGCAATGCGACAATGCTCTTCTACATGACCGAGGAGGGCCAGGAAGGGCGTAACGCCTACCTGGAGAAGCGCAAGCCAAACTTCCGGCGCTTCAAGCACAACCCGTAAGGCCGTGACGGTCGGGCTACGGCGTGTCGAGCTGCTCTACTACCGGATCGATCTGCACCCGGGCTCGGCCCCGGTCCGGGAGCGAGAGGGGGTGCTGCTGGACTGGCTGGCCGAGAATGGTCGTCGAGCCGTTTCTGAGGTTTGCCCCTTGCCGGGGTTCAGTGAAGAGGACCTGGCGACCTGCCTCGACGCCTGCCGGCAGCTTTTCGCACAGGGGAGCGAGGCGGCGGCGAATCGGCTACAGGCCGCTCTCCGCGACGGTGGCGGTGGCGCGGATCCCCTGGCTGGGCTCCCCCCGGCAGCGCGCTTCGGCCTGGAGGCGGGCTGGCTGCAGCTCACCCAGCCCGCACGAGCGATCCCGACGGTACAGACCTGCCGGCTGCTACCCGCCGAGGCGCCACAACGCATCCCGCCCCTGGGGCCATGCCTGAAGGTCAAGGTCGGCCGCGAGCGCATCGCTGCAGACGAGCAGCGCTTGGCATACCTGCAAGCCGCCCTGCCGGAGCAAACCCAGCTGCGGCTTGATGCCAACCGCAGCTGGACCCCAGCGCAGGCGGCACGGATCTGCGCCGGCCTCGATCCGCAGCGCATCGCCTTCATTGAGGAGCCGCTGCGCCAGGAGGCCTCCTACGCCGACTGGACGAGCTACAGCGCCATCCCCTTCGCCTGGGACGAGAGCCTTCGCGAGCGCCCGGAGGCCAACCTGGCCACGCCTGGGCTCAGCGCAGTGGTGCTCAAGCCCATGCTCACCGGCCTCGTCCAGACCCGGCGGTGGATCGATGCCGCCCACGCGGCAGGGCGCGCTGTGGTGCTCAGCGCCGCCTTCGAGAGCAACCTCACCCTCGACCTCTATGCCCGGCTCACGGTCGATTGGGGGTTGACCGCTCTTCCAGGGCTGGACACCTTTAGCGCTTGGCCGGTGGCCCTGCTCACCCCCCTGCGCAGCCAGCCTGGCCACGGCGATCGCCCGATCTATACCCGCGATGACCTCACCCGGCTGGAGCCACTGCTATGAGCCATGCGCCGTGCCTCGAGTGCCGCCTCACCCGTGCCGCTCGCCTGGGCCCGCAACGGCCGGCGATCATCACGCCGGAGGGGCAACAGACCTTCGACGAGCTGGACCGTGCGGTGACAGCACGGGCTGCCGCGCTGCAGGCGCAGGGACTCGGGCCCGGGGCGTGGACAGCGCTGCGTATCGCTATCACCCCCACCGGGGTGATCGACTGGCTAGCCATCCTGCGTACCGGGGCACGGGCACTGCCTATCTCCGAGCGCCTGCCCGAGACCTCCCTGGAGGCACTACTCAGCGAGCACGCCATTCCCGCCCTGCTCCCCGGACCGGGAGAGGCGCTGCAGCACACTGGCCACGGCATCGAGCCGGCAACGGCCCCGACCCTGCAGCGGCGCTTCGATCCCACTACCCCCTGCTCCGGCATCGCCACCTCCGGTTCCAGCGGCGCCCCGCAGGTGATGGTGCACAGCTACGCCAATCACGTCCGCAGTGCCCAGGGCGCCATCGCCTACCTGCCCTTGGCGCCCGGGGATCGCTACCTGCTCTCCCTGCCGCTGTTCCATGTCGGTGGCTTGGGCATCATCTTCCGCTGCCTGGAGGCAACGGCGCCCATAGTCCTCGGTGGTCGCGCCGAGGACACGGCTTTCCTCAACGCCTACCGGGTGACCCACGTCTCCATGGTCGAAACGCAGCTGCGGCGGCTATTACGCGAGGCCTCCGCACCGTTGCCAGCGCTACGCTGCGTGCTCCTCGGCGGCGGTCCGGTCGCCCCGGATCTACTCGAGGCGGCGGAAGCGCGCGGGCTGCCGTGCTATATGAGCTACGGGCTCACCGAGATGACGGCGCAGGTGGCTACCTGGCCGGCCCTGCGCGGCGGTGGCCGGGTGCTGCCCTACCGTGAGCTGGCCATCGATGAGGCGCAAGAGATCTGCGTCCGCGGCGACACCCTCTGCCTCGGCCGCCTGGACAGTGGCAGCATCCAGCCACTGACCGACGACGAGGGCTGGTACCGGACACGGGACCTGGGCCGCTGGTGCGAGGGGCGCCTTGAGATCCTCGGCAGACGCGATAACCAGTTCATCAGCGGGGGCGAGAATATCCAGCCCGAGGCGGTGGAGGGGACCCTGCGCACGCACCCGGCCATCAGCGATGCGGTCGTGGTACCGCGCAGGGACCCGGAGTTCGGCCAGCGCCCCGTCGCTTTCCTGCAAGCGGGAGACAGCCTGCCTACGGCAGCGGCGCTACGGGACTGGCTGCGTCAGCACCTGCCACCGCCGATGGTGCCGGTGGCCTACTACCCACTACCTGCGGGTGACGGGCTCAAGGTCCGCCGCAGGGAGCTGGCCGCCGAGGCCGAGCGACTGCGAGAAGCGCCTCCGCCACCAGGGGCATGAAACCGGGTGCCATCAACCACCTCGCCAGCCACCGACGATAGGCGCGGCCGCCCTCTTTCCCCTAGACTTGCACCTGTCTCCCCTTGTCGGGAACGCTGGATAGCCAGAGGAGAAGCCGATGTCCATCGCATACTGGATGGTCCTGATCGCTGCCGTCCTGCCCATGCTCTTCGCCGGTGCCGCTAAGTATGGCGGCGGGCAGTTCGACAACAACCGACCTCGCGAGTGGCTGGCACGCCAGGAGGGCTGGCCGAAACGGGCCCATTGGGCGCAGCAGAATGGCTACGAGGCCTTCCCACCGTTTGCCGCAGGCGTGATCATCGCCCATCAGGTTGGTGCCGCCCAGGGCGTGATCGATACCCTGGCGGTGCTTTTCGTGCTGCTGCGCCTCGTCTACGGGCTGCTTTACATCGCGGACTACGCCAACCTGCGCAGCTTGGCTTGGACTGCCGGCTTTGCCTGCGTCGTCGGGCTATTCCTGGCCGCTGCGGCCGCCTGAACGGGCTTATCAGGGCCGCAGGGGGAGGCCGCAGCGGCCTGTGACCACCGCACCACGAGGCCGAGACATCACCATAACCGATCTTGAGGCGAGGGGAGGAGCCATGCGCTGGAGTCGCGAATCCTGGATTGGGCTGACCGTCGTGCTCTTCGCGATACTGCTCTACTATCTGCTCCATTGGGTGGGGATGGCCTTCCTCGAGGCCGCCTGGCCGGGGCACGACCTGGAGCGCGGCTCCTTGCTGGCGGTGTTGCTCGGCCCCTTTTTCCTAGCCATAGCACTGGCCCTCACGGCGGCCGTGGCCGCCCTCCCGGCCTGGGGGCTCCTCTTCGCAATGGGCGTCGGCCGTTTCCTGGGCCATCGGCTCGGGATCTGGCCGAGCCTCAGGCTCGATGCTCCGCAAGGCGCAGAGTTGCGAGCCCACCTGGGGCCCGCGCGCTTCGCCCTGCGCAATGCCCTGGAGGCAACGATCGGGCTGGTGCTGCTGCTGCCCCTGGGCCTGCTCGTCGGCGGCCTGCTCGTCGCCATTGGCGGTGGCCCGGAACCGGGCCTCTTGGCCCATCTAACCGGCTACGGCCTCGGCTTCGCCTTCGCCTGGTGGGCATCACGGCAGCTGGTGCGCTACTGGGGCCGTCTGGAAGCGTTGCAGGCTGATACCGAGGCGCTGCTCGAGCGGGGCTTGGCAACCCTGGAGTGGCTCGGGCAGCTGGCCCTGCGCTGGCTCAATGGCGGTCGCCTACCGGAGGATTGACTCCGCTCGGCACGCCTGCCTGCAAGGCCCAATCAGCGCTCCCTGTACCGCGACGGCGCCAGCGCCGCGGTAGAGCTCGAGCAAGGGATGAGGCCGCCGGCGCGCGCACCGGCGGCGAGCAGCGCTAGCAGCCAAGCGGGTTTCAGCCTTGCGGCAACACCCCTTCCTCGGTCAGCAGCTGCCGGACCCGCTGGTGGATCTCATCGCGCACTTGGCGGAATACGGCCTCGACCTCCTCAGGCTCGCCGGTAGCGCGGGCAGGATCCGGCAACGGCCAGTGGCTCCGTCGCTTCCCCGGAGGGAGCATCGGGCAGTGCTCGTCTGCGTGACCGCAGACCGTCACCACCAGCTCCGCCCAGGCCAGCATCTCGTCACGGATCACGGAGGAGCCCTGCGCTGAGATGTCGATCCCCACTTCGGCCATGGTAGCCACCGCGCGAGGGTTCAGCCCGTGGGCCTCGATACCGGCTGAGCCAGCCTCCACGGCCGCCCCTCCCAGGTGGCGGGCGAACCCCTCAGCCATCTGGGAGCGGCAGGAGTTCCCCGTGCATAGGAAAAGGACCTTGAGGGGCGTTGCGTTCGTGTCCGTCATTAGGATCTCCGGTCATTGCTCTTGGGGGCAAGTGGTGGCAGGGCCGGCGCGATGGCTCTGCCAGGCTAGTGCAGCAGCGTGAGCCATCCGGCCAACGCCAGCAGGGTCACGAGCAGCACGGGTGGGGTGATGGTGATACCGATCGCGAAATACTTCGCCCACGTGATCCGCATCCCCTTGCGCGCCAACACGTGGAGCCACAGCAAGGTCGCCAGGCTGCCGATGGGGGTAATCTTCGGCCCTAGGTCGGATCCGACCACATTGGAGTAGATCATCGCCTCGCGCACCAGGTCAGTGGCCGCGGACTCATCGATGGAAAGCGCTACCACCATCACCGCCGGCATGTTGTTCATGACCGAGGACAGGAAGGCGGCCAGGAAGCCGGTACCGACGGTGGCCAGGACGACCCCTTGGCCCGCCAGCCAATCCAGCCCCTCGGCCAGGCCACCGGTCAGACCCTGGTTGCGCAGGCCGTAGACCACCAGGTACATGCCGATGGAGAAGATCACGACCTGCCACGGAGCATTGCGCAGTACCTGCCGCGTTGCAATGACGTGGCCTCGAGCGGCCACAGCCAGCAGGAGGGCCGCTCCGGCGCCGACCATCAGCGAGATGGGCACCCCCATCGGCTCGAGGACGAGGACGGCGACTAGCAGCAGTACGAGCACCCCCCAGCCAGCTCGGAAGACGGCCAGGTCACGGATCGCCTCGCGCGGCGTGCGCAGGTCCGTTGTGTCGTAGAGGCGCGGGATCTGCTTTCGAAACAGCAAGGTGAGGACGGCCAGCGAGGCCAGCACCGAGACCCCATTGACCGGCAGCATCACGCTGGCGTACTCGGTAAAGCCGATGTCAAAGAAGTCCGCCGAGACGATGTTCACCAGATTGGAGATCACCAGCGGCAGCGAAGCGGTATCTGCGATGAACCCGGCTGCGATGACGAAGGCAAAGGCCGCTCCCGCTGAGAAGCCCAGTGCCAGGAGCATCTCCAGGACAATGGGCGTGAGCATCAGTGCGGCACCGTCGTTGGCAAAGATCGCTGCGACAGCGGCGCCGAGTAGGACGATCAGGGCGTAGAGGCGCAGCCCGCCGCCGCCCCCCCAGCGCGCTACATGGAGCGCCGCCCATTCGAAGAGCCCGGCCTCATCAAGCAGCAGCGAGATGATGATGATGAAGACGAAGGTCAGGGTGGCGTTCCAGACGATGTCAACGACCACCGGCACATCACTGACCTCAATCACCCCCGTGGCCAGTGCCACAAGCGCACCGGCGGTGGCGCTCCAGCCGATCCCCAGCCCCCGGGGCTGCCAGATGACCAAGGCAATAGTGACGACAAAGATCGCGATTGCGGCGAGCAGCATAAGCGGGCTCCTGTTCCCCACCTCTGGTAGAGGCCCGCAAGTATACGTACAAACGTATATACGTTAAAGCGTATACTAGGAAGCTGGCCACACCTCTACAACACCCCTCGCTCCCACCTCGGTCCTTAGGGCAAACGCGTGCGCTCAGCTCAACCACACTACGGTGACCCAGGGCTCTCCCGGTCCGCGCCTTCCCCTTCGCCTCCCTCGGCACTCGGGCGCCAGCTCAGCTCCAAGGTCTCCCCTCGAGCGGTATCACCGTAGGCGTGGAGCACCTCCTGGCCGGACACCACGGAACCGGCCACTACAGCCCCGTCCCGGTGCGCCAAGATCGCCCGATAGGCGAGCACAGCTTGGACATAATCGCGGGTCTCGCGATAGGGAATGGACTCGATCCAGACGTCAAAGGGCTTGGGGTCGTCCTCGAGCCAGGAGGCCACCCGTGCCGGGCCAGCATTATAGGCAGCCAGGGCCAACAAACGGTTGCCGTCGAAGCGCGCGAGCAATCGCCGTAAGTACTCAGCGCCGAGCCGGATATTGACCGCAGGCTCTCCGAGCGCCTTGGGCTCCGGCACCGGATGCCCGCTGCGCTGGGCTGCCTCCCGGGCAGTCGCCGGCATCAGCTGCATCACACCACGAGCCCCTGCAGCGGAAACCGCGCCGCGCTGGAAGGCCGATTCGCGGCGAGCGACGGCCATGAGCAGATAGGGCTCGCTGCCCGTAGCGGCCGCCGCCTGCTGGAAGGTTTCTCGGTAGGCGTGCGGAAAACGCCAGCGCAACACATGGTGGGCCTCGGCCTTGAGGGCAGCTGTGATCGCCAGGCCGTGCCAAGCCTGCTGGTGAGCGTGATCAGCGAGGGCACGGCGATGGGCCGCGCCCCCCGCTGCTAGCAGATGATGCCACTCATCCCGAGCCAAGCGCAGCTTGCCACCCTCGCGCAGGATGCGGGTACGCAGCAGGCCGGGGACGGGTTCCGGCGCAGCCGGGGCTGGCTGTGCCGCTTCCAGGGCGTACGTGTGCCCGCTGCGCTCGGCAGCCAGGAACCCCCAGAAGGAACGCTCACCCGCGGCCTGCCGCCAGGCATCGCGCGCTCCCTGACGGTCGCCAAGCTCTACCCGGGCACGGCCGAGCCAGTACTGCCAGCGCGCCGAGCCAGCGGCTGACTCGGGCAGCCGAGCGTACCAGAAGAGCACGTCCGTCCAGGCCTGCTCGATGACCGCTCGGCGCAGGCGCTGCCCGAGGATCTGCGGGTCGCCCTGGTCCAGCAGCCAACGATCGAGCCACGGCCGGTGCTCACGGATACCCCGAATGATGGCGTACCAGGCAATATTCCGCGTCACCTGCTGGCGCTCGCCATCAAGCAGCGAGGGCAAGGCGGTACCGGCCTCCTGGAGCCGTGCCAGCGCTGCCGCCGTGTCCACCTCGGCCAAGCGCCACAGCGCATCGCCGGTGAGCTGACGACGCAGCAACAGCGGCAGGTCCGCATCATCCAGCTCAACCACCGCCTCAGGCTCCCGATGGAGGCGCTGCAGCCACTGGGCCGCCTGCTGCCAGCGCGCGCCCTCGAGCAAGCCGGCGAGGTAGCGCATCATGCCCTGCTCATCACTGCGGAATGCGCGGCGCATGCGTTGCCAAATGGCGCGCTCGTCAATCACCCCGGCTGCCCGGGCGGCCTCGAAAAGGCCATCACACGCTGCCGGCTGCGAGCGGCCCGATTGCCAGGCCTTTGCGGCGAAGGCCAGCGCCTGGTCCCGACGGCTTTCTAGGTGGGCCCGCCACCAGTGACAGCGTAGGGCCCGCCCTTCCGGCGGCTCGCTGGCGATGCGACGCACAGCAGCGTAGCGACCTGCCTCGGCGTAGCGGCGCACGGCTAAGCGGTGCATCACCCCTGCCAGCGGGGTATCGGCATAGGTCTCACGATAGCCGAGCACCCGCTCAGGCTCTGCCTCGGGGAGAGCCGCACGCAGACGATGGAAGTCGATATAGGCTGCCATCGGGTGCGCCTTGCCGAGGCAAGGCGCCACCTCCGCCACGCGCGGCCAATCGTCGGCACGTGCCGCCTCGAGCGCTTCATGGAAGAGCTCGGTATAGCTGCCACTGCAATGTCCCGTCAGTGGTGGGTTGGCAGCCCCGGCCGGCAGCCCAAGCAGGAGCGGCGCCAAGAGCACACAGAGCAGGCCGCGGACGGCGCTAGTCGGGGACATGATCGAGGGCTCCGGTGCAAGGCACGCGTGGTCACGGAACTCCTGAGGCTAGAGCCCCCGGCGAGAGGGGTCAACGCGGCGCGGCGTAGCCGGACTCGGCGAGGATGCGCCGGATAGGGGCGGGCAGCGCCGGCAGCGGCTCTCGCTGAGGACGGAACCAGCGCAGGCGGGGGATCGGCTCCTGCGCCGTCGCCGATGCCCGGATCCACCGCAGCCGGATCGGCTGCATCAGTAGCTCGAAGTGGGTAAAGGCATGCCGCCGCTCGGGCAGCTCGCCAAGCTGCTGGCAATGCATGCCCAGCGCCTGGGCCTGCTCTGCCGGATCCTCCTGCTCGGCGCACTCGGGCAACGACCACAGCCCCCCCCAAACCCCGGCAGGCGGGCGCTGCTGCAGCAGCAAGGCGCCGTCCTCCTCGATGAGCAGCAGCTGGACACGCCGCTGCGGCCGTTTCCGTGGGGGACGGGACCCGGGATAGGCTTCCGGCGTACCGAGGGCCCGTGCGGTACAGGCGAAGGCCAGGGGGCAACAACCACAGGCTGGCGCCCGTGGGGTGCAGACCAGAGCACCGAGATCCATGAGCCCCTGATTGAAAGCGCGACAATCCTGCTCTGGGGTCAGCGCCTCAGCCAGCCGCCAGAGCTGCCGGGCCACCGGGCTACGCCCGGGCCAACTGTCAAGGGCGACCAAGCGTGCGAGGATGCGCTTGACATTGCCATCGAGGATCGGCGCCGGCAGCCCGTGCCCCAAGGAGCGGATCGCGCCGGCGGTCGAGGGGCCGATCCCCGGCAAGGCCTGGAGCGCCGCCAGCTCAACGGGTAGCGCCCCGCCATGGTGATCGTTGATGGCCTGCGCCGCGGCGTGGAGACGACGGGCGCGGGCATAGTAGCCGAGGCCAGCCCACCGCTCGAGGACCGTGTCGAGATCCGCGGCGGCTAGCGTGGACACCTCCGGGAAACGGTCCATGAAGCGCCGGAAGTACGGGACCACGGTCTCGACCCTAGTCTGCTGCAGCATGACCTCGGAGATCCACACCCGATAGGGCGTCGCCGGCTGCTGCCAGGGGAGATCGTGGCGACCGTGTGCTCGCTGCCAACGGACCAGCGCCTGCTGCAGCGCCCGACGATACTCATGATCCTGCCACGGCATGGAGCGCTCCTGCATCAGCGCAGCTGCTGCAGGATGCTGCGCACTTCATTGCGGACCTGCGCCTCGCTGCGGCCGGTCTGCTCGCGCAGCTCCTGCATGAGCCGCTCGCGGAAGCCCTCGCGCACCTGCGCCTCCGCCTCCCGGCGCCGCTGCTGGACCTCGCGCAGCTGCTCGATCTGCTCGTCATTGAGCCCATCACGCAATTCGAAGCGCATCCACGGCTTGAGCAGATCACCGCGCAGCATCAACGGTATCTCGACGTCGCGCAGCTCACGCAGAGGACGCCCCTCAGTATCCTCCAGGGGACCCGCCACCGAGACGAGCAGGCGATAGTCGAGGCTGGGCTCAAGCAGATTGGCCTCACCGGAGCCGCGCGCGCGCAGCAGGGAGGAGGCAGCGCGCAGGTCATCGTTGCGCACCACCCCGTCGGCGAGCTCGAAGCCCGCCGATAGCGAGGTGAACGCGGTACGGGCCGTCTCCTCCGGGGGTTCCGGCGGGCGCTCGGCACGGATCCGGGCCACGCCCGCACGGAACATGTGCGGCAGATCCAGCCCCAGGACCGCCCCCTCTTCGGCCTCTATCTGCGCCTCCCCCCGAAAATCCTCGACGAGGGCGTGCAGATCCGCACCGCCGCCCTCGCCTTGCAGCACAAGGCTACCTCGACCCTGGAACCAGCTCTGCCCGGTCAAGTCCTCCAGCAGCGGCGCAAGGCGCACATCGTTGAGCTGCTGATCCAACGCCAGATGAGGGTGCTCCCCCCCTGCCTCCAGGAAGGCCTCGCCGGCGTAGCTGCCGCCGTAGAGCTGCGCCTGCGCCTGGCTCACGCCTACCCGACCGTCCTCGCCGCTGAGTGCCACCTCGACCTCATCGAGCTCCAAGCCTGCAGCCGTCATACGGTCGATGCGTACCCCCCCGTCCAGCTGCAGGGTCCGCAGCGGCTCCAAGGGCAAATCGAGGGCGATCTCCTCAAGCTCAGGCCCGCGCTGGGGGGCGCTCGGCTCGGTGGCTGCGCGCCGATCGCCGGCGGGCCTATAGCGATCGAGGTTGATCTCGTCGGCTGTCAGATCGAAGGCAAGCTGTGGTCCCGCTGAGGCTTCCACGGTACCCGTCAAGCCCACGTCGGTCTCATCGATCTGTAGCTGCGTCTCAGCCAGCCGAAGCCGTTCGTCGGCCAGCTCAAGGCGGCCTTCACCATTAACCCGCGTCAGGGCGGTGGTGCTCTCAGTAGCAGGGACGTCCGCATCCAGGCGGCTGAGCACGGTGCGCAGGTTCAGCGCCGGCACCTCCCAATCAACCTGGCCGTGGGCACCGCCCCCTTTGAGCTCCAGCGTCGCTGCCGTGATCAGCTCCGCACCGGCACCCGTGACCGTCAGCTGCGGCCATTCCACGGTTATGGGCTCCCCCAGCCCGATACTGCCTTCGCCCGTGACCCCCAGACGCTGACGGTAGCCCGGCATCTCCAAGCCCTCGCCCTCCACGTCGAGGGTCAGATCCTCCACTTGGAGCGTATCCAGCTGATCATCGAGCACAGCCGTCATGGCAAGCTGCCCGTTCAGACGCGGCAGGCCTTCCCCTCGAGCACGCAGCTGGGCCCGGAGCGGGATCGGCGCCGCGGGACGAACCGCCCCCAGGTCCAGATCAAGGCGCTCGATAGCGGCGTCGCGGTCGCTGCCCTGTCTCGTCCAATGGATCTCACCGCGGCGCACCTGCAGGCCCTCCACGCCCGCGCCTAGCACCGTGGCTGCAGCGTCACCCTCTGGCTCCTCGGGCGCCAGGCGCGCGAGCAGATCTGCCCAGTTCCTTTCCCCTCCCGCATCGAGCATCAGCCGGAGCACGGGCTCGTCGATGCGCACCTGCCGTGGGTGCAGCTCCCCACGCAGCAGTGGTAACAGCCGCAAGCTCGCCTCTATGCCGGCGATCTCCAGGAACGGTGCCTCTTGATAACCCTCCCGGTCGGCGAGCTCTATACGGCCGGTCTGCAAAGAGGGCCAAGGGAACACGGAGAGGTGCACTTCTCCGGGGACCTCAAGCGTTCGTCCTGTACGCTCCTCGACAGCGGCCGCAAGCTCCTCTCGGTAGGCCTCCGGATCGAAGGCCAGCCAGCGCGCGGTCGTCGCCACGGCGAGCAGCAGGAGCAAAGAGGACAAGACGAGAACGGTCCATTTCAGGGGGGACGGCATGGATCACTTCCTGGCAGCGTGTTGCAGATAGGTTGGCGCACAGTGCTCAAGGGGCTCCCTTGTGGGGCCTCGAAGCCGAGCACAAGAGGTCAGCATTAGGATACGCGCCTTGGTATCGTACGCGTAGACCTGTACTGGAGCCTCTGTGATGCGCATCCCGCTTTTCATCAGTACCGCCTTGCTGATCTTCATGCCGATCTGGGCACTGTTCATCTGGGACCCAGAGACCATGGGGCCGACAGCCCGAAGCAGCAGCGAGGACCCCCTAGAGCTAGCCAGCGAACCGGAGGGGGGAGATTTTACCCTCAAGGGTGAGGATGGTGTCGTCTCCTTGTCCGATTTGCGCGGCCAGGTGCTGATGCTCTACTTCGGCTATACCTTCAGCCCGCAGAGGACCCCTATGGCTGTCGGCACCATCGCCGCCGCCCTCGATGCGCTCGGATCGCAAGCCCAGGAGCACGTACAGGGCGTGTTCATCAGCCTCGACCCGCGACGGGATACGCCCGAGCGTGTAGCAACATTCGCCGAGCACTTCGACGAGGGCATCATCGGTCTCACCGGCGAGGAGGGGGCGATCGAAGCGGTCGCCGAGCGCTACGGCGTCGCCCGTCGGCTCCATAGCGGCACCGCTAGCAGGGGGTATACCATTGACCACTCTTCCTATTACTACATCCTCGATCCCGAAGGGGAGCTGGTGGCGTGGCTCCCACCCGCGAGCACGCCCCGGGAGCTCGCTGAGGTGGTGGCACAACAACTCGCCGAGGCGCACGAAGAAGAGGACTGAGACGGCATGGCGGGCGCTGTAGCTGAACGCTTCCAGCCGCTGCGGATCGCGGTACTCACTGTCTCGGATACGCGGGACCTGGCAACGGACCGCTCCGGGGCCGCCCTGGTGCAACGCCTCCAGGGAGCCGGGCACCGGCTAGCGCAGCGGCGCCTTGTCCGCGACGACCTCTACCGTGTGCGAGCCGAGGTAGCAGCCTGGATCGCTGCCCCCGAGGTGGACACCGTCCTTGTGACCGGCGGTACCGGGCTGACCGGCCGGGATCTCACGCCCGAGGCGCTACGGCCGCTCCTCGACCGGGAGATACCCGGCTTCGGGGAACTCTTCCGGCAGCGCTCCTTGGCGGAGATCGGTACGGCTGCGCTCCAATCACGGGCCCTAGCCGGGGTGGCCAATGCCACGCTGATCTTCGCCCTGCCCGGCTCCACCGGCGCCTGCTGCACCGCCTGGGACCAGCTGCTGGCTGAGCAGCTCGATGCCCGGACACAGCCGTGCAACCTCGTGACCCTGCTCCCCCGCATGGCTGAGCATTAAGGCAAGCGGGGGTTGGCGTAACGGAACAAGAGCGGTATCCTTTAAGGAGTTACCGCCCGTAGCTCAGCCGGATAGAGCGTCGGCCTCCGGAGCCGAAGGTCGCAGGTTCGAATCCTGCCGGGCGGGCCATCCCTTTCTATCGCGCCTTCCTTCCGCCTTTCAGCCCGCGTGGCTCAATCGCAACCTCATCGCGCTAATTGCTGCCGTGCAGCCGCACCGGATACCCGTCGGTGGCAGCTGGGACGCCTTAGACACCGGCCGCTGTGAAGCGAGCCAGTGCGCCGGCGAGGATGCCAGCAACAATAGGCAACGGTGCCGAAGCCAGCACCCGGACGAGGGTATAGCGAGCACCGAGGGTAGGTAGCTCATGCGCGGCGACGCGGTGGAAAGCAAGGGCGGACCAGGCGGTCAGCAGAGCGATCAATTGCGCCGTCCCCGCCCCTTCGTCAATGAGCACCAGCACCAGCGGGAAGGAAACCGCCGGCCCGCCGGGCAGCAGCCCCCCAAAGAGCGAGGCGAGGAGTACACCTTGCCACCCGGAATGCTCCCCCAGATAGGCCACCACCGCCTCTTCCGGCAACAGGGTGATCAAGAAGGCTGCGGCGAGTAGCGCCAGGGGCAGGCGCAGGATTAGCGGGCGCAGCTGGTGCCAGCCGGTCCGCAGCGCAGTGCGGTGGGGATGACCTGGGCGGCGCTGGGCGATGATCGCAAAGCCCCCGAGCAGCACGAGGACCATCACCAGGCCCGCGGTCATTGCCCGACCCTCAGCCACTGCGCCAGAGGGCGGGCGAGCAGCGCGGCGATGAAAGGCAAGGGCAAAGAGACGAGCAGCCGCAGGGCGACGAAGTCAACGCCGAGGAAAGGGATCTCGTAGATGATGACCCGGTTGAGACCGAGCACCGACCAAGCGGTAATGAAAGCGACGCAGACCTCGAAGGCCGCCCCCGCCCCAAGCAGGGCGACGACCAGAGGAAAGGCGGCGAAGGGCCCACCAGGGGTGAGGGCGCCGGCGGCGGTGGCCAGGGTAAGGCCGCGGAAGCCACTGCCGGCGCCGAGCCAGCGCTCGAAGCTCTCCTGGGGGATGAGGACCTGGGCATAGCCGGAGATCAACACAGCGGCGGCGGCGATAGGAGCAACCTGCAGCGCCAGCCCGCCGGCGCGCCCGGCCGCCGCCGC
>JBKGYE010000032.1:0-18751 GCA_046546255.1 Halorhodospira sp.
CGCTAGGGCGGGGGCGAAAGCTCAGTACGACGGATCCGCTCGACAATCCAGCGCAGCTCCCGATCCGTGGGCAACTGACCGTTGATCAGCCAATCCTGCAGGAAGTGATCCTCCAGCGCCAGCAGCCGCTCAAAAGCGGCCCGTCCCTCAGCATCGAGCGCCTCGAAGCCAACAGCCAAAAAACGCTCAAGGAGAAGATCCAACTCCTTGGTACCGCGACGGCAGCGCCAGCGCAGGCGCCTACGCGCTGCCGCCGCCGTTCCGGCATCGGCTCCCTCCAGGCTCACGTCTCGCGCTCAGCGATCAGCCGCTTGATCTCGGCGATCGCCTTGCCCGGATTCAGCCCCTTTGGACACGTAGCGGTGCAGTTCATGATGGTATGGCAGCGGTAGAGACGAAAAGCGTCATTGAGCTCATCCAAGCGCTCGCCCGTGGCCTCATCACGGCTATCGACGAGCCAGCGATAGGCCTGGAGCAACGTCGCCGGTCCCAGGTAGCGATCCCCATTCCACCAATAGCTCGGGCAAGCCGTGGAGCAGCAGGCGCAGAGGATGCATTCATAGAGACCATCGAGCAGCTCGCGCTCCTCCTTGGACTGCAACCGCTCCCGGTCCGAGGGGGTCGGCGTATGGGTCTTGAGCCACGGCTCCACCGCGGCATACTGCGCATAGAAGTGATTGAGATCGGGCACCAGGTCCTTGACCACATCCGTGTGCGGGAGCGGATAGACGGTCACGTCCCCCTTGATCTCGTCCATACTCTTGGTACAGGCGAGCGTGTTCACGCCATCGATGTTCATGGCGCAGGAGCCGCAGACCCCTTCACGACAGGACCGTCGGAAGGTCAGCGTCGGATCGATCTCATCTTTGATCTTGATCAGGGTATCCAGGACCATCGGTCCGGCGCTCTCGGCATCGACCTCATAGGTATCCATGCGCGGATTCGCGCCGCCTTCCGGATCATAGCGATAGACCCGGATACGCCGGATGTTGTCGCTGCGCTTCGCATCCGGGGCACGGTAGGTGTAGCCCTTGCGGATGCGGGAGTTCGCGGGAAGCCTGAACTCTGCCATTTCTGTCTCCGTGGATGCTTCAGTACACCCGGGCCTTCGGAGGGATCGCCTCCACGTCATCGCTCAGGGTATGCAGGTGGACAGGGCGATAGTCGATCGTCACCGAGCCATTGGGCTGCATCCAGGCGAGCGTGTGCTTGAGCCAATGCTCATCGTCGCGCTCGGTATGGTCCTCACGCGCATGCGCTCCGCGGCTCTCCGTGCGATTGCGGGCCGATTGGATGGTAGTCACGGCACACCCGAGCAAGTTCTCGAGCTCCAGGGTCTCAATGAGATCGGAGTTCCAGATCAACGAGCGGTCGGTTACGCCGACATCCGCAAAGCTGCGATAGACATCCTCCATCCGATGGCAGCCCTGATCCAACACATCGCCGGTACGGAAGACCGCAGCGTAGCTCTGCATGGTGGACTGCATCTCCTTGCGCAGCTGCGCCGTAGGCTTGCTGCCATTGGCCTGGCGCAGCCGCTCGAGCCGCCGCAACGCCAGATCCGGCGCCCCCTCCGGTAAGGGCGCATGGGGCTTGCCCCGCCCACCGATGAGCTGTGCGGCCCGATGAGCGGCAGCGCGCCCGAAGACCACCAAGTCGAGCAAGGAGTTCGAGCCCAGGCGGTTGGCGCCGTGGACCGAGACGCAGGCGGCCTCGCCGATGGCCATCAGGCCTGGCACCACGGCATCCGGATCGCCATCCTTGAGCTGAACCACCTCGCCCAGATGATTGGTGGGGATACCGCCCATGTTGTAGTGGACCGTAGGCAGGACCGGGATCGGCTCCCGAGTCACGTCGACACCGGCGAAGATCTGCGCTGACTCGGCAATCCCGGGCAGACGCTCGTGGATCACCTCGGGGCCAAGGTGCTCGAGATGCAGGTGGATATGGTCACCGTGCTCGCCAACCCCTCGCCCTTCCCGGATCTCGACGGTCATTGAGCGGGAGACCACATCACGGGAAGCCAGATCCTTCGCGTTAGGGGCATAGCGCTCCATGAACCGCTCACCACGAGCGTTGGTGAGGTACCCTCCCTCGCCACGGACCCCCTCGGTGATCAGGCAGCCGGCCCCGTAGATGCCAGTGGGATGGAACTGGACAAACTCCATATCCTGCAAAGGCAGCCCCGCACGCAGGACCATGCCATTACCGTCGCCCGTGCAGGTATGGGCCGAGGTGCAAGAGAAGTAGCTGCGTCCGTAGCCACCAGTGGCGAGAACCACCTGGTGGGCCCGGAAGATGTGCACCGTGCCGGTCTCCATATCCAGCGTGACCACGCCACGGCAGACACCGTCATCCATCATCAAATCGATGGCAAAGTGCTCGATGAAGAACTCGGCGTGATGCTTGAGCGCCTGCTGATAGAGGGTATGCAGGATGGCATGGCCGGTACGATCCGCAGCGGCGCAGGTGCGCTGTGCCGTACCCTCGCCGAAGTGGGTGGTCATGCCGCCGAACGGGCGCTGATAGATGGTCCCCTCGTCGGTACGGGAGAAGGGGACGCCATAGTGCTCCAGCTCCACGATTGCGGGCACCGCCTCACGGCACATGTACTCGATAGCATCCTGGTCCCCGAGCCAGTCAGAGCCCTTGATGGTGTCGTACATGTGCCAGCGCCAGTCGTCCTCGCCCATATTGCCCAACGCCGCAGAGATGCCACCCTGGGCAGCCACGGTATGGCTACGTGTGGGGAAGACCTTCGTCACACAGGCTGTATTGAGCCCTTGCTCAGCCATCCCGAAAGTCGCCCGCAGACCGGCACCTCCGGCGCCGACGACAACCACGTCGTACTGGTGCTCAACCGTCTTGATCGGTTCCGACATCTGCGCCTCAGCCCCCCAAAACGATTTGGATAACCGCCAGGATCCCGGCAACCGCCAGCAAGAAGCAGGCGGCGTAGACCGCCAAGTTGCCCATCCATTTCAGGCCTTCGGTGTGGACATAGTCCTCGATCACCACCTGCACGCCGAGGGCACCGTGGTAGAGGAGCATGACGATCGCCGCAATCAAGAGCGTCGCGTTGACCGGATGAGCTACCCAGGCACGGGCCGCCTCGAACTCGGCACCTGCTTGCAGGGCCAAACCGATCCCGAGCCAGAGCATCAACGGCACCAATGCCACCGCAGTCAGCCGCTGATGCCACCAATGGTGGAAGCCGTTCTTCGCTGACCCCCGGCCACGAGCCCGAGAGACAGCCGTCTCATACCTGCGCATGGTTCACACCCCTCCAGCGACAGCGTAGGCCAGCACCCAGATCAGCCCGGTCAACACAAGACTGCCGGCAAGGACGAGATAACCGCCGCGGTAGACCCCTTTGAGCTCCAGGGCACGGACGGAATCCCAGACCAGGTGGCGGACACCGTTGCACAGGTGATAGGCGAGGCTGAAGGTGATGCCCAGCAGCACCAGCTGCCCGAGCCAGTGGCCGAGCACGGCCTTCAACAGGTCGTAGTAGCCGGGCCCGGCCGCTAAGGCCATCAACCAGGCCACCAGAACCACCGCCGCCATGGTGATGAACACCCCCGTGCCCCGATGCAGCACGGACAGCAGCGAGGTCAGCTGTGGACGATAGATCGTGAGGTGCGGCGAGAGTGGGCGATTCGGATTTCTCATGGATGGTTAGCTCCGCTGAGCCGAGTCAGTGCCTGCGCGCACAATAAGATTGGGTAAACGGAACGATAAGCTATACGGCGACCTGCCAGAACGCAAGCTTCCCTAACAACGAACCCGCCGGATCCCGCATGCTGAATACGCTGTCAGTATAAGGGCTGGCTCGCTAGAGTGGCACCCATAAGGATGGATCCCGGATGCACACACCGGCTTTGGGCCTGCACCTCTGAGCCCGGCCCCACCTTGCCGGAACAGGAGCAGCTATGAACCAGACCGCCACCCCCGCCCCTCCCTCCCCGGCGTTCGGTACCGGGGAGGAATACGCCATCGTCGCTGTCACCGGCGAGCAGGCCCAGGATTTCCTGCAGCGCATCCTGACTGCCGATATCCCGCGCCCAGAGGCCTCATCCACGATCCTCGCCGGCCTATGCTCCCCCAAGGGACGCCTACTCGCTATCGCACGGCTGATCCCTTGGCACGATGGCTACCGGCTGATCCTGCCACGGGAGATCGTCAAGCCCACCCTGGCGCGGCTGCAGATGTACGTGCTGCGCTCGCAGGTCACCATCACCGCCCTCCATCCACACTGGCAGCTCCTACAGGCCACAGGGCCCGGGGTCGCCGAACGGCTCGCTGCGCACGGCCTGACGCTGCCGGCACCCGAGAGGCACGCCTGCGACCGTGACGAGCGCAGCGTGGTGCGCCTCCCCGAAGCGCCAGAGCGCTACTGGATCCTCGGCCCGTCCGAGGCACTACATCCGCTGCACGAGGCCCTGATGCAGCAGCTGGCAAAGGCCCCGGCACCGCTCTGGCGCCAGCTCGAGATCCTTGCTGGGCAACCGCAGATCGTCGCTGCTACACAGGAGCTGTTCCTGCCCCAAATGGTCAATCTCGACCGCCTGGGCGGCGTGAGTTTCGGCAAGGGATGCTTCCCGGGCCAAGAAGTCGTCGCACGCACGCACTACCGTGGGCGCGTCAAGCAGCGGCTGGGCCGTGCCTGCGGTCCGGATGCGCCCCCCTCGCCAGGGACTGAGATCCGCGACCGCGAGGATCAGCTCGCCGGGCAGGTTGTCATCGCTGCACCGACGGCGAGCGGCTATACGGCGCTCGTCTCGATACGCGAGCTACAGCCCGACGAGCCAGTAACCGTCGCCGGAGAGGCGCTCACCCTTGAAGCCGGGGCGACACCCACCTCTTAGCCCCTCACGAGGGCTCAGGACTCAGGACGCATGGCCGGGAAGAACAGCACATCGCGGATCGAGTCGCAGTCGGCGAGGAGCATCATCAACCGATCGATCCCGATACCCTCGCCAGCTGTCGGCGGCAACCCATACTCCAGGGCACGGATATAATCGGCGTCGTAGTGCATAGCCTCCTGGTCGCCCGCGGCTCGCTCCGCCGCCTGCGCCTCGAAACGAGCCGCCTGATCCTCGGCATCGTTGAGCTCAGAGAAGCCGTTGGCGATCTCCCGCCCCCCGACGATCAGCTCGAAACGCTCAGTCAAGGACGAATCATCATCCCGTGGACGGGCCAGCGGTGAGACCTCCTTCGGGTAGTCGACCACGAAGGTGGGGCCGTGGATGCGCGCCTCAGCCGTCTCCTCGAACAATGCCGCCAGGATCCTGCCGAGACCATCGCCGCGCCCCACCTCGATCCCTCGTGCCGTGGCGGCTGCAGCCGCCCGGTCCCGGTCGTTCAGATCCGCTGCGGACAACTCGGGATTGAAGCGCAAGATAGCGTCCCTCAAGGAGAGGCGCTCGAACGTCGTCGTAAAGTCGTAGCGCTCACCCTGCCAGGTCAGCACCCCGCTACCCACCACTTCCTCGGCCAGGTAACGCAGCATCGCCTCAGTCAGATCCATCAGGTCGCGGTAATCTGCATAGGCCTGATAGAACTCAAGCATCGTGAACTCCGGATTATGGCGGGTCGAGACCCCCTCATTCCGGAAGCTGCGATTGATCTCGTAGACCCGCTCGAAGCCACCGACCACCAAGCGCTTGAGGTAGAGCTCCGGGGCAATGCGCAGATAGAGATCCCGGCCTAAGGCATTGTGATGGGTCACGAAAGGCTGCGCAGCCGCCCCACCAGGGATCGGATGCATCATAGGTGTCTCCACCTCCATGAAGCCGCGCTCGTCGAGGTAGCGGCGGATAGCGCCGAGCACCCGGGTACGCAGTGCGAACACCCGGCGGCTCTCCCGGTTCACGATCAGGTCCAGGTAGCGCTGCCGATACCGGATCTCAGGGTCAGTCAGGCCGTGCCACTTCTCCGGTAGCGGACGCAGGGACTTGGTAAGCAGTCGCAATTGGGTGCAATCCAGGGAAAGCTCCCCCTTGCGGGTACGAAAGACGGTACCGGTGGCCCCGAGGATGTCGCCCACATCCCAACCCTTGAAGGCCGTATACACCCCCTCCGGGAGGGCATCCCGGCGTACATAGAGCTGGATCCGCCCGGAGCGATCCTGGAGCTGCACAAAGCTAGCTTTGCCCATCACCCGCTTCGCCATCATGCGCCCAGCCACGGTAAACTGGGCGCCTTCCTGCAGGAGCTGCTCCTCGTCCAGGTGCCCATAGCGCTCATGGATTTCGTCCGCCAGGGCATCACGACGGAAATCGTTGGGGAACGCCTGCCCTTGCTCACGCAGGGCCTGCAGCTTCTTGCGACGATGGGCGATGAGCTTGTTCTCTTCGCTTTCGGACATCCGTTCGCTCCGGGCGGTGGCTGTAGAGGCGGCCTCAGACACCAGCCTTAAGGCTCGCCTGGATGAAGGGATCGAGGTCGCCATCGAGTACGGCCTGAGTATTGCCCACCTCGACCCCGGTTCGCAGGTCCTTGATCCTGGAGCTATCCAGCACGTAGGAGCGGATCTGGTTCCCCCAGCCGATATCGGACTTGGTCTCTTCCTGCGCCTCGGCCTCAGCACGACGGCGCTGCATCTCCATCTCGTAGAGCTTGGCGCGCAGCTGGCTCATCGCTGTGGCGCGGTTCTTATGCTGCGATCGGTTGTTCTGTGACTGCACCACGATGCCGGTCGGCTCATGGGTGATCCGCACCGCTGACTCGGTGGTGTTGACGTGCTGCCCCCCTGCTCCCGAGGCGCGAAAGACGTCCACACGCAGGTCGGAAGGATCGATCTCGACCTCCACACCCTCGTCATCGATCTCTGGGGAGACGAAGACCGAGGCGAACGAGGTATGGCGCCGCCCACCAGCATCGAAGGGGGATTTGCGCACCAGGCGATGAACCCCTGTCTCCGTACGCAGCCAGCCGAAGGCGTACTCCCCGCTGATCTTGACCGTGGCTCCCTTGATCCCGGCCTCCTGGCCCTCGGTGCTATCCACCACCTCAGCCTCGAAGTCGTGGGCCTCGGCCCAGCGTAGGTACATGCGCAGCAGCATCTGGGCCCAATCCTGAGCCTCCGTCCCCCCCGAGCCGGCCTGGATCTCCAGGAAGGCGTTGGCGCTGTCCATCTCCCCCGAGAACATCCGCCGGAACTCCAGCGCTTCCACTTCCGAGCCAACTCGCTGGACATCGGCATAGACCGCCGCGAGGGTCTCGTCATCCCCCTCCTCGCGGGCCATCTCCACCATCTCGGCAGCATCATCGAGCACGGCAGCAATACGGTCCAGGCCGCTCAGCGTAGCCTGCAACTGCGAGCGCTCACGGCTCAGGGCCTGGGCACGCTCCGGATCGCTCCACACATCGGGGTTCTCCAGCTCGCGCAAGACCTCCTCAAGACGCTCACGCTTGCCGGCTTCGTCAAAGATACCCCCTCAGGGCCTGGAAGCGCCCTTGCAGCTCCTCGATTTGCTCAAGCAGCGGGTTGATCTCCATGGATACCTCCGGATACTGACAGGGCGCGAATCGTACTATATCCGGCCGGCTCTCGGCAGCCTCCATCGTTTTCACATCGCCCGCATGGGTAGCTGCGGCCTACCGCACCCCGTCATCCGGCGCGATGGAGAGCAGCCGACGGCCACAGCCCAGCACTTGAGGTCTCCATCATGAGCACAGCCAATAGCAGCGAGATCGGCCACCAGAAGCTCGACTGGGCGCGGGCCCATATGCCTGTTCACACCGCCCTGCGCAAGCGCCTGGGCGAGGAGCGGCCCTTCGCCGGGCTGACCATCGCGGTCTGCTCGCATATCGAGGCGAAAACCGGCATCCTCCTCGAGACCCTGGCTGCCGCCGGTGCCGAGGTGGTGTTCACCGGCAGCGAGCCCGGATCGAGCCAAGACGACGTGGTCGCCGCCCTCAACGAGCAGCCCGGGATCATCGGTTACGCCCAGCGTGGCGTCAGCGAGGGGAAGCTCGCCGAGCTCCATGCCCAGGCCTTGGATCATGAGCCCGAGCTCATCCTGGATGACGCCGCTGAGCTCACAGCACGCCTTGTCCACCAACGCCCCGAGCTACTTGAGGGACTCCGCGGGGTCTGCGAGCAGACCACGACCGGCGTGCAGCGCATCCGCGCCATGGTCGCCGACGGGGCCCTGCGTTTCCCGGCCTACGCCGTCAACCAGACGCCGATGAAGCACGAGTTCGACAACATCCACGGCACCGGAGAATCCGCCCTGACGAACCTGATGCTGACCACCAACCTCCTGCTCGCTGGCAAGCAGGTCGTGGTCTGCGGCTACGGGGACTGCGGGGTAGGGATCGCCCACAAGGCCCACGCTTGGGGCGCACAGGTCACCGTCACCGAGGTCGAGCCGCGCCGTGCCCTGCGTGCGCACATGAATGGTTTTACCGTCCGCCCCATGGCCGAGGCAGCCCAGATCGGGGAGTTGTTCATCACCGTCACTGGCAACCGCGATGTCATCCGCGCCGAGCACATAGAGCGCATGCGCGATGGCGCCATCCTCGCCAACGCCGGCCACTTCAACGTCGAGATCGATACCAGCGGGCTCGCCGAGCTCGCCATCGAGCAGCGCGAGGCACGCCCCGGGGTGGAGGCCTTCCGCCTTGCGGATGGCCGCGAGATCTACCTCGTCTGCGAGGGCCGGCTGGTCAACCTGGCCGCACCTACGGCCATGGGCCATCCGGCAGAGGTCATGGACCAGACCTTTGCGATGCAGCTGATGGCCGCACGGCACCTGCATGCCCACCGTGATGAGCTGACCGCCGGTGTCCATGTCGTCCCGGATGCCGTAGACGCAGAGGTCGCAAGCCTGAAGCTGGAAACCCTCGGGGTCAGGATCGATACACTCACCGCCCGCCAGCAACGGTTCCCCGATGCCTGGCGTACGGAGGAGATCCTAGGAGGTTAGCAGGGCGCTCAGGGGGAAGGAGGGGTCTCCTCCCCCGCTCGCTCCATGAGGCGACTTGCCTGCGGCTCGAAGGCACTCTAGGGTAGAGAGGCTATGGCACAGTACAGACGCGACGACAACCCGGAACGTCACGAGGGCCCGAGCCGTACCTCACCTTACCCGGTGAGCCGGCTCTCGGCCCCGATCGACCTCGTGGATACTGCCCGGGAGATCCAAGAGGCGGATCAGGCGATCAACAACCGGACCAGCTCCAAGCTCACGGTGATCGCCGACCAGATTCGCGCTCTCCAGGAGCAGGCGCGACAGGTGCTTGAGGAGGGCCAGCGCGACATGGACCTCCATCGCGCCAAATGCAATTTCACGCGCCGGCCGGGCAGCATCTACCACCTCTACGAGCGCGAGGAAGGGGAGCTCTACTTCTCCATGCTCGCCCCGGAGGAGTGGTCCCATGGCCCGCCCCACACCTTCAAAGGGTCCTATCGCCTGGAGGCGGATCAGTCCTGGACCCCTCTTGAAGAGATCGATCAACCCGATGAGACCCGCGACATGGTCCAGCGGCTGATCGCCAATCACCAGGAGGGGCGCACGGACTGATCCGTCCCTGTGCCCTCTCCCTTCTCGAGAGAGCCCCGGACGCCGCCAGGCGGCGCCGGGCTCGCTCGCTTGGCCGCTGCCTGCTCAGCCGATCAGCCTGGGCCCTGCCCTAAGAGGCGGACCCGCTCCTGCAGGGCATGAGCTATACGCCGCTCCGGGGTCTCTCCCTCACCTTCCGCCGCCAACGCCTGCGGCATCACCGGCTCCCCGATACGGATCGTCACCGGATGCGCCCGCGGGAAGCGGCTTCCAATCGGCATCGCCCGATCCGTACCTTCGATCCAGACCGGCAGCACCGGCACCGGCTGCGCCTGCAGCAGAAAGCCGATCCCCGGCTGGAACGGCTGCAAGCGACCATCGGACGAGCGTTGCCCCTCAGGGAACCAGACCAAGGCATCCCCGTCTTTCAGGGCCTTGGCGCCGAGCGCAAGGCTCCCCCGGGGGCCGGTGTGCGGATCGATGGGCAGGACCAGGCAGGCACGGCTCACGAGCCGCACCAGGCGATTGCCGAAAAGCAGCCCGGTCCACCCCCCCCAGCGTAGGCGGACCATACGGCGGTAGGTGAGCGCGGCCCCGAGCGCCGGCGGGTCGAGAGCGCTGAGGTGATTAGGCACCAGGACCACTGGACGGCTTCCAGGCACCCGCTCGGCGCCCTCGATCCGCGCTCGCGCATAGAGCCGGAAAATGACTTGATTGAGGCCATAGAAGAACCTCCCCAGCGCCCGCTCAAAGAGCGTCCGCGGGGCCATCCAGCGCAGCTGCTCCTCGCTGAGCATCGCCTCAGGGCTGCGCAGGCGCTCGATCAATCCCACCCCTTCCCCCTCTTTCTCAGGCTGAATCTCCGCCGCCTCAGCAGCCTCCCGGAGCAGATCGCGCACCGTCGCCGCGCGTCCGATGGCATCCTCGCCAAGATCCACCCCGGCTCGCTCGCGCAACGCCAGGCTGAGGTCCACCCAGCCTAGGGAGTCGAGTTCCAGATCGAGCTGCAGATCGCTATCCGGGGTCAGCCGCACCCGTTGATAGCGCTGCGCCAAGAGCTCCCAGACACGGCGAGCAGCCGGGATCTGCAGCAGCTGCTGATCCTCCACCGCCATGCGCTCCTCGGGGATCGGCCCCGTCTCAACGGCACCTCCCCACTGGCTGAGGGCCTCGAAGCGCTCCCGGAGCTTGTGCCGGCGCAGCTTGCCGAGGCGTGTACGCGGCAATGGGTCAGGGCTGATTCGGTAGGTGTTGATCCGATGGTGGCTAGGCAGCGCCGGTGCGGCCAGCTGCAGGGCTTCATGGAGCCGGCGGCGCACGCCCTCCTCATCGAGATCGCGCACGGCCCCCGGCTCGGGAAACAGGACAGCCGCCAACCGCCCCTCTTCAGCGAGAACGCCAGCCTCACGGATCACCGTCGCTTGGCAAAGGGCCTGCTCCACCCGCTCCGGGTCGATGTTCTCACCGCCAGCGAGCACGATCATCTCCGAGGCCCGCCCGGCCAGATGCAGATACCCCTGCACATCGAACCAGCCCAGATCCCCGGTGCGATAGAACCCCTGCTGCGTAAATGCTTCCGCCGTTTTCTCCGGCAGGTGCCAATAGCCAGCGAAGACACTCGGCCCACGGGCAAGCACCTCGCCCGGGCCACCTCCGGAGGCACGCTCCGTAACACACACCTCCACACCCGGCAGGACCTGGCCGGCAGCCTCCAGCCGCAGGTGGTCCGGGGGGTTGTAGGTCAGGATCGGCGAGGTCTCGGTCAGCCCGTAGCCGGTCGCCACCTCCCAGCCAAGGCTGCGCAGGCGCTCACCCAGCGCTGGGTCGAGCGGTGCGCCACCACTGACCACCATGCGCACCGACGGCGCCATGCGCCGGTGCAGCCCCCGGAACAGCCATCGCCCCAGCGGCCAGCCCAGACGTTGCCGAGCGCTGCGGGAGAGCGCCACCATGCCCTCGAAAAGGCGCTCGGCGCGCGCACCGCGCCCACCCACCCGATTGCGTATAGCAGCATCCAGGGCCTCGTAGAGCCGTGGCACACCGAGGATGATGGTCGCCTCCCCGACCCGCAGGGCGCGGACGATCTGCGGACCCAGCACCGAGTACGGCAGGACGATGCTCGCTCCAAGGGCGAGCGGGGTTAGCATCCCTACGGTGAAGGGGTAGACATGGTGGTACGGCAAGGGCACAAAGACCCGGTCATCGGCGTGCGCCAGCTCTTGGCTGAGCAGCGCGATGAGATTGGCCGTGAGGTTCCCGTGGGTCAGCGGCACCCCCTTCGGCATGCCCGTCGTCCCTGAGGTGTAGAACAGCGCGGCGTAATCCCCAGGCTCCACCGCCACCCCCGCTCCCCCTTGGGCACACAGCCATGCCCGCCAGCTATCCGGCTCTCCTGCGGGTGCATCGAGACGGATCCGCGTGGGCGGATCCGTCAGCTCGAGGCCTTCGAGCCGGTGCACCGCCTCACCAGCGGTGAAGACCCAGCGCACGCCACTATCAGCCAGCGCATGGGCCAACTCCGCACGCGGCATCTGGGTATCGAAAGGGGTCACGACACCACCAGCCTCTAGGATCGCCAAGCAGGCGACCAACCACTCTGGGCTATTGGGAGCGAGCAGCCCCACCGGCTCGCCCCGGGCCACCCCGGCCTGGGCTAGCCCAGCTGCCAGCTGCTGGGCCGCCTCCCCCAACGCCCGATCATCCCAGCGCACCGTACCTTCCCGGGTCAGGGCGCACACGACTTCACGCCCCGTACCGCTCACCAGGCGTGCCACGAGTCCCTGGAGGTTTTCCAGCTGCGTACTCATACGCGCTCCACTTCGCAGTCCTGAAGTTCGAGTCCGGGTGCGGACCCTGTTACCATCAACCCCTTCGATGGCAACCCGAACCGTTGAGAATGGCCGCTACGACGCAAGAGAACACCCGAATCCGTGAGATCCCGTACAACTATACCTCTTTCTCCGACCGCGAGATCGTCACTCGCTTTCTCGGTGAAGAGACGTGGGAGCTGCTCAATGAGTTGCGCGGCGAACGCCGTACCGGCATCTCTGCGCGCATGCTCTTCGAGGTTCTCGGCGACCTCTGGGTTGTCTGCCGTAATCCTTACATCCAAGACGACCTGATCAACAGCCCCAAGCGGCTGCGCGCCCTGAGCAGCTCGATGCACCACCGCATCGACCAGATCATCGCGCGTGCTGACGGCAACGAGAAGGCGCTGGAGCTGGCCGAGCGCGCGCGACGCGCCGTCCACGCCTTCGAGCAGCACTATCAAGCGCAACGGGAGCGGCGCCAACGCATCCGGCGCCGCCTTGCCCGCCACACACGCAGCGACAATATCAGCTTCGACGGCCTGTCGCGGGTCGCCCACGCCACCGACGCCACCGACTGGCGCGTGGAGGTGCCCTTCCTGGTCCTCAAGCCGGATACCGAGGCAGAGATCGCCCCGCTGGTGGCCACTTGCATCGAGGAAGGGCTCACGGTTATCCCGCGTGGCGGCGGAACCGGCTACACCGGTGGGGCCGTGCCCCTGGACGGTGACTCTGCGGTCATCAACACCGAGAAGCTCGACCACATCTCGGAGATCGAGCAAGTGGAACTCCCCGGTGTGCAGGGTCTGGTGAGCACCGTCCGTGTCGGCGCCGGTGCGGTAACCCGGCGGGTCAGCGAGCGTGCCGAGGCCGCCGGCCGCGTCTTCGCGGTTGACCCCACTTCCCAGGACGCCTCCACCATCGGCGGTAACATCGCCATGAACGCCGGCGGCAAGAAGGCCGTCCTTTGGGGGACTACGCTCGATAACATCGTCTCCTACTGGATGATTACCGCTGAGGCGAAATGGATCCACGTCGAGCGTCTCGACCACAACCTGGGCAAGCTCGATGATCTCGACAATGTCCGCTTCCGGGTCACGCACTACGCCCGGGACGGCCGCACCCCGGAGGGCGAGCCGGAGTTGCTGAGCTTCTCCGGCAACGCCTTCCGCAAGCCGGGCCTCGGCAAGGACGTCACCGACAAGTTCCTCGGTGGCCTCCCCGGCGTGCAAAAGGAGGGCTGCGACGGGCTGATCACCTCGGCACGCATGCTGGTCCACCGCATGCCCGAGCACGAGCGCACCGTCTGCCTGGAGTTCTACGGCCACGACCTCCACGAAGCCGTCCCGGCGATCACCGAGATCCGGGATGATCTGCTCGCCGACGAGCAGGTCGCCCTTGCCGGGCTCGAGCACCTCGATGAGCGCTACATCCAGGCGGTGGACTACTCCCCCAAAGCCAACCGCAGCGAGATCCCGAAGATGATCCTGCTCGCGGACCTGGCCAGTGATGACCCGGATGCGGTCGCCGCAGCCGCCTCACGCATCGTGCGCCTGGCCAACGGGCGCAACGGCGAGGGCTTCATCGCCGCCTCCGCGGAAGCGCGCCGACGCTTCTGGGCCGAGCGCTCTCGCACCGCAGCCATCGCTTCGCACACCAACGCCTTCAAGATCAACGAAGACGTCGTCATCCCGCTGGAGCGGTTAGCCGAGTATACAGAGGGCGTCGAGCGCATCAACGTCGAGCAGTCGATGCGCAACAAACTGGCCATGATCGACGAGGTGCTCACGTACTTGGCCGGCGATATGCCCGAGGTGCGCCAGGTCAAGGACTTTGAGGACAGCGAGGAGGGTGGGCGCATCTTCGCTGATAAGAGGGCGGCTGCCCGCGAGCACCTACAGGCGGTTCGTGAGCACTGGCAGCAGCTCCTCGACAACTTGGATACCCCCGCCAGCGAGCGCGATGAGCTGCTCGATGAGCCGGCGCGCGCTGACCGTCGTCCACAGGATCGGATCATCGACCTGCTTCTACGACGCAGTCTGCGCATCTCTTACCGTGCCGAGGTCGAGCGCCCCCTTGAGGAGATCTTCCAAGGACGCGATCTGCAAGCGGTACGCTCCCGGCTGAGTGAAATCCACGGGCGGGTGTTGCGCAGCCGGCTGTTCGTCGCGCTCCATATGCATGCCGGCGACGGCAACGTGCACACGAACATCCCCGTCAACTCCGGTGACTACGGGATGATGCGCGAGGCAGAGCGCATCGTCGACCGGATCATGGAGCTTGCGCAGTCCCTCGGCGGCGTGATCACCGGCGAGCACGGCGTCGGCCTGACCAAGATGCAGTACCTCGACCCCGAGCAGGTCGAGCGCTTTGCGGCGTTCATCGACCGCGTCGATCCAGAGGGGCGCTTTAACCGCGGCAAGCTCATGCCCGGCTCCGGGCTCGAGAACGCCTATACGCCTTCCCTGCACCTTGTCGAGGAGGAGGCCTTGATCCTTGAGGAGAGTGAGCTCGGGGCCCTCAACCGTGAGATCAAGGACTGCCTGCGCTGCGGCAAATGCAAGCCGGTCTGCTCTACCCAGGTACCGCGGGCGAATCTGTTCTACGCCCCCCGGGACAAGATCCTCGCCGTAGGGCTGATCATCGAGGCCTTCCTGTACGAAGAGCAGACCCGGCGCGGGCTATCCCTGCGCCACTTCGAGGTCATGAACGACATCGCCGATCACTGCACCATCTGCCACTGGTGCCTGAAACCGTGCCCGGTCAACATCGACTTCGGCGATGTCACGATCCGCCTGCGCGATATCTTGCAACAGCGCAAGCAACGCAAGACGCCCCTGCGCACGCGGGTTGCGATGGCCTTTCTCAACACGACGGAACCGCGCCTTGTCAATGTCATGCGCTTCGGCATGGCGCGCCTCGGCTTTGCGGCCCAACGCCACACCTCCCAAGCCCTGCGCTCCCTCGGGCTGCTACCGCTCAAGCGTCGGCCTGGGACCACCAACGAGCGCGCCAGCCTCCCCGTGCAGACGATCCGTTTCCTGGAGAAACCGATGCCCACCGAGATCCCCGACCAGGGGATGCGACAGCTGATCGGTGCCGAAGAGCCGGATCATATCCCCATCATCCGTGACCCAGAGCGTACCGACGAGGCGACGGAGGCCGTCTTCTACTTCCCGGGATGCGGCCCTGAGCGGCTTTTCAGCCAAGTCGGCCTGGCCACTCTAGCCATGCTCCATGACGCCGGGGTCAAGACCGTACTGCCGCCGGGCTATATGTGCTGCGGCTACCCCCAGCACGCCGGCGGCTACGTCGAGCAGGCGAAGGGGATCACCACAGCGAACCGGGTCTTGCTCCACCGCGTGGCCAACACCCTCAACTACCTCGACATCCAGACAGTGATCGTCTCTTGCGGCACCTGCTTGACCCAGCTCGAGCGTTACGAGTTCGAGCGCATCTTCCCGGGGTGCCGCCTGGTCGATATCCACGAGTACCTGCTCGAGAAGGGGTACGCCGTCGTGGGCGACGGTAACCGACAGTTCCTCTACCACGATCCGTGCCATACACCGATCAAGACCCGCGACGCCACCGAGGTGGCCTCCCAACTCCTGGGACAGCCCGTATCCCTGTCGAGTCGCTGCTGCGGTGAGTCGG
Source organism: Halorhodospira sp. (assembly GCA_046546255.1). GTDB lineage: Bacteria > Pseudomonadota > Gammaproteobacteria > Nitrococcales > Halorhodospiraceae > Halorhodospira. The sequence goes on from JBKGYE010000032.1 coordinate 15,971, forward strand.
GGGTATTCGCCATCTCCCGTCCGGATATCGCCAGCCAGGTCGGCTACCGCAAGCAGGAGGAGATCCGCAAGGGTGTGCAGGCACTCACTGGTGAGGAGCGCGCCCGAGACGGCAACGTACGCATGCTGACAAGCTGCCCCTCCTGCCTGCAGGGTCTCTCGCGCTATCGCGAAGAGACCGGGGTCGAGGCCGACTACATCGTCACTGAGCTTGCCCACCGGGCCCTCGGCGAGCAATGGCAGGAAGATTTCCTTGCGCGCGCGCGCAAGGGCAGCATGGAGAAAGTCCTACTCTAGGTACCGGTACCAGCGAAGGCCACAGGGGAGGCGGGATGATGGAGCTGGTCAATGAGTTGCTGTGGCGCTCCGGGAGCTGGGTCCAGGGACATATCCACGATATCGCCCTGGCCTTGATCGCTACCCTGCTCGTCATCTATGGCAGCAGCATCAACCGCTTCATCGCCCGCCCCCTGCGCCCCTACCCGTGGCTGGTGCGCGTAGGGGCTTTCGTGCTCCTGTGCGCTTTTGGCTATGGCGCCCTCACCGTATGGATCACCCCCCTGCTCGCCGAGGGCCTGCTCCACATCGAGACACGCTATCTAGGCGCGGCGACCTTCGGGATCTTCCTGGTCATAGGCTGGCTCGCCGAGCGGAAAAACCAGCTCTAGGGAGAAGAGCGGCTCCGCAAAGGACCTAGGCGCCACCGAAGGCCGCCTCAGACCACGCCTTGGGAAAGAGGCTGATTACGGCCTCGCCACGCCGCATCCCAATGCCCAGCGTATAGCCGTGCAGCCGCAGTAGGACATGCCCCCCCTCGGCAACTGCAGAGGCTCGTTCCGGTCCCGTGAAGAGAGGTTTGCGACGGAAGAAGGCCTCTGCCTCCTCCTCGGTGACGTCAAGGAACGGCCCCTGAGCATGGCCGCCGAGCGCCATAGCACCGGCCGTGGCAGGCTTAGGCGGCCGTGTCTGCGCCCGTACCACCGGGATCCCGGCACGTTCAACCGCCATTGCCCCGGCTGCACCATAATCACCGGCAGCAACCTTCACGTACTTACGCCCCTCGAAGAAGTGGGTCAGCCCAGCGAGGAGCCTTTCCGGAACCCCGAGCTCGCCGCGGTAGACCTGCAATAGCAAATCCCGTGCTGCCCCATCCGAGGGCAGCGGCGCCACGCCTGGCGCCGTCTCTCCACCGTCGATACGGCGCATCAGGGCCACAAAAAAACCACCGGCATCATTGTGATGCGGCCACAGGCGCCCGCAGCGTGCCAGCTCCGCTCCGTAGTGGCGCCCATGCCGGCCTCCAGGCCTGGTTCCAAGTGCAGCCCCTCGACCCGGAACGGTACCCTCTGCGAGCCAAAGCTGCCTCCCTCGCGCGATAAAAGGGGGCAATTCATTCTAGCGCTACCCGCATCCGCCGACGACCCCGGCCAAAACAAGCGACAGAAGGATCACCGGATGACGCTACCCGCGACACCCACAAGGGGCCGAGGATTCATAGCGAGGCCGCGCCTCCGGGCAGGGTCAGCCCCAAGATGGCTGTGGCGGGGGGTGAGCAGGCCGGGCGAAGTAGTAACCTTGAACCAGATCGACCCCTGCCTCACGCAGCCACTCGTACTCGGCTTGCTCCTCCACCCCCTCGGCCACGGTGGTGATGCCGAGATTACGCGCCATCGATACGATCGCCTCGACGATAGTGGCCTGAGCGGGATTGAGGTGCACGTAACGGATCAGCTCGCGGTCGATCTTGACCACATCCGGCTCCAGGTCCTTGAGCAGATTCAGGGAACCGTAACCGGCACCGAGGTCGTCGAGCGCAATGCGAAAACCACCTTGACGGTACTCATCGACGATATGGCGTAGATGGCCATGATCGCTGATCCGCTCGCTCTCCACCACCTCGAAGACGATCCGTCGCGGATCGAGCCCAAGCTGCTCCACGGCACCGACGGTTGTCCGCAGGCAGAAGGCGGGATCATAGATGGCCGTAGGCAGGAAGTTGATGAACAGCGCCGTCTCGACCCCGAGCTTATGGCTATCGCGAATCGCCGCGACACGGGCCATGCGGTCCAGGTAGAACTCCAGATCCGCCATCTCCGCGGCCTGGAACATACGCCCCGGGGAGACCACCCCGCCCATGCCGTCCAGTCCGCGCAGCAAGCACTCATAGGCGTAGACCCCACCTACCTCCTGCCCCCAGGCGTGCAGGATCGGCTGATAGTGGATCTGCACCCGCTCTTCCCGGATCAGGCCCACCAGCCACTTGTGCTCGGCCCGCGCTGTCCAGACCGATAAGGGCCGCGCCTGGAACAGCGAACTCGGACCGAAGCTCTCCCCACACTCCATGAACAGGGCCGAGGCGGCATCCATCTCCGGCTCGCTCATCAGCGTCTCAAGGACACGCAGCAACCCGCGAAGCCCCCCAGCGGGGACGGCCACGGCCATGACCCCGGCAGCCGGGAAGCTCGCCTGCCACCCACGCTCGCGGAGGTGGACATAGACACGATCCCGCGTATGCAGCAGCGGTGGAGCCAGGTAGAACGTACCCATGGCCTCGCTCATCTCCGGCAGCTCCGGGCTTCCCGGGCAGATGGTGGGTACCTCAAGGCTCATGGGGGTCTCCCGATCCTCGCGGCCTACCTGACCGCACCGTAAAGGACTTGACATCCTCCCCGGCTGAAGGCCGGGGATTCCCGGCCCGGAGGCCGAGATGGTTGACGCTTCGCAGCAAGTAGCGACAAAAAGCCGAAGCTTAGTGTCGGCTTACACTCGCTCCACGTCCTGT
>JBKGYE010000033.1:0-18507 GCA_046546255.1 Halorhodospira sp.
CCTCCCCGGCCTCAACGCCGGGGTTTCCAGCGCGAATGATTGATGAGGGTAGGCCTGCTGATCGTCTGCCACCGCCATATTGGCACGGAGATCCTCGCCACGGCCTCGCGTACGCTCGGCGTCTGCCCCCTACAGACCGAGTCGCTGGAGGTCCTCAACGAGGACGAGCTCACCGAGCTTATCGATCGAGCCGGCGATGTCATTGAACGACTCGACCAAGGCTCCGGGGTGCTGATCCTCACCGACGCCTACGGCTCCACGCCTTCCAACGTCGCAGTCACCGCCAGCCACGGCCGCACCTGCCGCGTCGTCACCGGCATCAACCTGCCGATGCTGCTACGGGTTTTCAACTACCCAGGCCGCTCGCTCGAGGCGCTCGCCGACTGCGCCGCCGCGGGAGGACGCGCGGGGATCATCGAGGTCGACGACGGAGCAAACCCTTCATGATCAGCCGGGAAGCGACCATCACCAACCGCCTCGGGCTCCACGCCCGGGCTGCCGCACGCTTCGTGGCTACCGCCAGCGCCTATGCCAGTGAGATCCACGTCCGCCATGGCGACAAACGGGTCAACGGCAAGAGCATCATGGGGCTGATGATGCTCGCCGCCGCCTGCGAGGCAACAATCACCATCGAGGCGGAGGGCCCGGACGCCGAGCAGGCTGTCAACGCCCTGGCCGAGCTGGTTGCGAACGGCTTCAACGAGGAAGAGACATAGCGACCCCACGTACATGGCATACTTCAAGGGCGGCATACGCCGATGGCCTGAGACGACCTGGAACGATCAAGAAAGGATGAACCATGAAGCTGAAGGAGCTGATTCAGCACTGGGAGGAAAGCGCCTCGGAGCAGCGAACCCCCTATGAGCACACCGTCCGCCTGCCGCTAGCGGATGCGGCCAAGCTCGCTGCCTTGGCCGAGATGTACCCAGGGCGGACAGAGGAGCAGCTGATCACGGACATCCTCTCTACCGCCCTCGATGAGATCGAGGAGCGCTTCCCTTATGTCCAGGGTACCCGCGTGGTCGCCGAGGACGAGCAGGGTGACCCCATCTACGCTGATGAGGGGCTGACCCCACGCTTCAAGGAGCGGACCCGCAAGCACCTCGCCCATCTACGCCAGGAGCTCGGCGAGGACGCCTAGCAGCGCCCGGGGCCCGGCACCGCACGGGCCCCGCACCGCCCTTCTCTAGCCCGAGCCCTATTGTCCGGCGACGGTCATCTCCCCGATCAGAATCGACCCAGTGCGGATGCTCCCGCGCCGATCCATATCACTGCCCACGGCCTGGATGCCGGCGAAGAGATCGCGCAGGTGCCCGGCGATGGTCACCTCCTCAACGGGATGCACGATGGCACCATCCTCCACCCAAAAGCCTGCGGCACCCCGGGAGTAATCGCCCGTGACTAGATTCACCCCCTGGCCCATCAGCTCGGTAACAACCAGACCACGGCCCATACGCTGCACCAGGCCGTCGAACTCCTCGCTGCCAGGCCCCAGCTCCAGGTTGTGGACCCCGCCGGCATTCGCCGTCGTCTCCAGACCCAAGCGCCGGGCGGAATAGCTATCGAGCACATAGCGCTGCAACACGCCATCACGTACCAGGGCAGAGTCGGCCGTAACCACCCCCTCAGCATCGAAAGCGGCGCTGCCCAGCGCCCGCGGGAGATGCGGCCATTCGACCATCTGCAACCAGGACGGGAAAAGCTGCTCACCGGCTGCGCTAACCAGGAAGGAGGCCTCCCGATAGAGGGCACTGCCACTGACCGCAGCGACCAGGTGTCCGATCAGGCCCCGAGCCACCGATGCCTCGAAGAGGACCGGTACCCGCACGGTGCTCAGGCTCTTGGCCCCGAGCCGAGCCACCGCGTGCTCCGCCGCCTTACGGCCCACGGTGTCGGCACGCTCCAGCGCGGCGGGGTCACGGGCCACCGTGTACCAATAGTCCCGCTGCATACCAGTACCGGCCCCGGCCACTGCCACGCAGTGGATGCTGTGGCGCGACTCGGACAGCACTGCGAAGAAGCCGTGGGTATTGCCGTAGGCGTGCCGGCCACGATGGATGCTGACGCCAGCACCCTCCGTGTTCTTGATGCGCCGGTCGGCCACCACCGCTGCGGCCTCGCAATCGCGGGCCAAGGCGACCGCGCCCTCGGCGTTGAGCGACCACGGATGGTCCAGATCGAGATCCGGCGGCCTCTCCGCCATGCGCTCCGGCGGGGCTAGCCCATTGGCCGGATCTTCGGAGGTGTAGCGAGCGATATCACAAGCCGCGCGCACGGCGTCGCGCACGGCGTCGTCGGAGAGCGCTCCGGCGGAGGCGCTGCCCTTACACCCGCCTCGGTAGACCGTCACCCCGAGATCGCGTCCGCGATGGTGCTCCAGGGTATCGATCTCCCCCTTGCGGACGTTTACCGACAGGCCGACGTCCCCCGAGAAGGCGACCTCGGCGGCCTCGGCGCCATGGCGGCGGGCCTCGTCCAGGGCCAAGCCGACAAGCCGCTCTAGCTCCTCGGCAGCGGGTAGCTCATTGCGCGCATCGGGCATAGGATGAAGAGGTCCCATGGTTGCAGGTTCATATCCCGGGGCAGGACGCAGCGCAGGCTGCTACGCCTGCGTCCCCCCCACCGTCATGCCGTCGACCTTCAGCGTCGGTTGCCCGACCCCGACCGGGACGCTCTGCCCCTCCTTACCACAGACACCGATCCCACTGTCGAGGGCAAGGTCGTTGCCGACCATGCTCACCCGGGTGAGCACCTCCGGCCCACTACCGATCAGCGTCGCTCCCTTGACGGGGTGCTGGATCCGGCCATTCTCGATCCAATACGCCTCGCTCGCCGAGAAAACGAACTTCCCGGAGGTGATATCCACCTGCCCGCCACCGAAATGTACGGCGTAGAGCCCGCGGTCCACCGAGGCGATAATCTCCTGCGGATCGGAGCTGCCCGGGAGCATGTAGGTATTGGTCATGCGCGGCATGGGCAAGTGGGCGTAGGACTCGCGCCGGGCGTTACCGGTGCGCGTCATGCCCATCAGCCCGGCATTCAGCCGATCCTGCATATACCCGCTTAGCACCCCCCCCTCGATCAGGGTGTTGCACTGGGTCGGATACCCTTCGTCATCGACGTTCAACGAGCCGCGGCGTTCTCCTAGGGTGCCATCATCCACCACGGTGCACAGTGGCGAGGCCACTTGCTCGCCGATACGACCCGTGAACGCTGAGGTCCCCTTACGGTTGAAATCCCCTTCCAGACCGTGGCCTACAGCCTCATGCAGCAGCACCCCGGGCCACCCCGATCCCAGGACCACGGGCAGGTTCCCGGCAGGCGCTTCTTCGGCCTCAAGATTGACCAGGGCCTGGCGCGCCGCCTCGCGCGCGTGGGCCTCCACCCACTCCGGCACCCACTCCGGCTCGACCAGGCGCTCATAGGTATAACGCCCACCCCCGCCTGAGCTACCGCTCTCACGGCGCTCGCCTGCCACCGCCAGCACAGAGACATTGAGCCGGACCAGTGGCCGCAGATCAGCGGCCCAGTCGCCCTCTGAGCTGGCCACTAGGATGGTATCGTGGGCTCCGGCAAGGCTGACGACCACGTGGACGATGCGCGGGTCGACACCCCGTGCAGCCGCCTCGGCCCGGTGGAGCAACGCCACCTTGTCGTCGGCACTGAGGCTCGCCAACGGGTCATCGCCCCGGTAGAGCCGGTGCCCCGGCGCACCACGGAATCCTGCCGGGCTCCGGACCTGCCCGCTGCGCGCCACCGCACCGGCGGCATCGGAGGCCTCGAGCAATGCTGACAAGTCGATCTCATCGCAGTAGGCGAAGCCCGTCTGCTCGCCGCTGACGGCACGCGCCCCGACGCCACGAGCCACACTGTGGCTCCCCTCACGGACGATACCGTCCTCAAGGACCCACATCTCGCGCCGGGCCGCCTGGAAATAGAGATCGGCAAACGCCACCCCCGGGCGCAGCAGACGGCTGAAGACCCGCGCGAGGGCTGCCTCGTCCAGCCCGGCCGGGGCGAGCAGCTGCGCCTCAGCGTAGCGGCTCGGCTCCAGGTTCACGGTTGCAACTTCGGCATCGTTCATCATCGGCGACCTATAGCTTGCGGTGGTGGAGCACGGGGAAGCGCTCGCGGAGCTCGTCGATCCGGTCCAGGCTCGCGGTAGCGGTCATCACGCCGGAGCCACGCTCCAGGCTGCCGAGCACGCGCCCCCAGGGATCGACGATCATGCTCTCGCCGTGCGTCTCGCGCCCATTGACGTGATACCCACCCTGGTCCGGCGCCACGACATAGCAGAGGTTCTCGATGGCCCGGGCCCGCACCAAGACATGCCAGTGTGCCTCGCCTGTCACCGCCGTAAAGGCCGACGGGACCACCAGCAGCTCGGCTCCAGCCGCGACCAGCGCACGGAACAGCTCAGGGAAGCGCAGATCATAGCAGATCGCGAGGCCGACCCGGCCGACCGGCGTATCGAGTACCACGGGCTCGCTGCCCGGCTGCTGCGTAGCCGATTCTCGGTACGCCTCGCCCGGACCAACCTCGACATCGAAGAGGTGGATCTTATCGTAGCAGGCGACGCGTCTGCCATCGGGCCCATAGACCAGGCATGCCGGACGGACGCGCTCCGGGGTCATGCCTTGAAGCGGAATGGTCCCGCCGACCAGGGTTACGCGTTGGCGCCGGGCCTGCTCGGCGAGGAAAGCCTGGATCGGCCCCTCGCCGTCTGGCTCGGCGCAGTGGAGCTTATCCGTATCCCGATAGCCCATGATGGCGAAGTTCTCGGGCAGGGCCACTAGCTCCGCGCCCTGCGCGGCGGCCTCACCGATATGCCGGGCGGCCTCCTCAAGATTGGCCTCGACATGGGGGCCTGAGGCCATCTGCACAGCCGCCAGCGAATGCTGCCGAGGCGCCCGGCTGCCGACCCCCCCCTGTGCTGCATTAGCGCTGTGATGCATCCTCAACTCCAATCCTGAGTACCCGGGGGGCCTGCCACGGCCCCAGCACCCGGTAGTGCACGGCAGCAGCCCGGTCCACTCCGTCACCCAGCAGCTGATCCGCCACGAAGCCGCCGACAACACCGCCCCCCCCTCCGAACAGGGCACCGAGCAGCGGCAACACAGCGCTCACCCGAGGGTCTACACGGACGTGGTTATCGTAGGTGCGCGCCCCGAGATCGACACTACCGGATATGGTAACGCGTGCCGCCGGCCCCGCGATGCGCAGATCACGGATCCGCCCCTCCCCGCCTGCAGCGGTCAACCGACCATCCAGGGTATCGAAGGGTAACCCCTCCCCGAAAAGGTCACCGAAGTCGAGCAAGATCCGCCGCGGCAGCATCCGCAAGCCAAGCAGACCGACCAGCCGCCCCGCTCCAGGGTCAACCTCAGTGATCCGGCCGTCGCGCATGCGCACCTGCACGTCACCGGCGAGCCGTTCCAGCTCACCTCGCCACGGCGGCCCCGGCCACCCCAGCTCGGCCCCGAACTCGGCCTCCGCCAGGGTCACCGCACGCGGGGCCCCGAGCAGGCTGAGCACATCCCCAATGTCCTCACTGTGCAGCCGCCCGCGCAACACCGTGCGCCCATTACGCCACGCACCGTTGACGGAAAGCGCCAATTCTGGACCACGCAAGCGCGCCTGCTCCAGGATCAGATCGCCCGCCTCCGAGTGCAGGCGCACCCTCCCGCTCCCGGCAGAGCGACCATCCAGCCTGAGGCTGTCGATCCGAGCCTCGACAGCCGGCCAACCCGTGGCGTCGCCCTCCGCCGGCAGAATCGCCGCCTGAGCGGCCTGTCCCCCCGCCTCAGCCGGGGGGTCACCATCTGGCAGCGGCAGATCCAGATGCGCCAGCTCGGCACGGATTGCGCGCAGCCCCGGCTCCCAACGCACCTCGCCACTAGCCAAGTCACCCTGCAACGCCATCAATCCAGGGGCTTGCTGAGGGGCGTCGAGGACCACGATCTGCTGGCCATAGTCGCGCGCGCCCCAGCGCAGATCACCGATGAGCAGGTGGCCCTCTACGGGCAGCGGTGGCCACCAGCCCGTTGCCTCGGCCCTCGGCATTGCGGCCACGGACGGCAGGAGCGGGCGCTGGGCCAGCCAACGCCGCCAGGCGTCTAGATCCAAGGTCTCAAGCCTGCCGAGCAGACGAACCCCTCGCGGCGGCAACCGCAATAAACCGGGGCCCAGCTGCACCGCCAAGGCACGGGGCAAACCATCGGACCCTGCTGCAGCTCCTGCCCGCAGCAGCTGATCGCCGTAACGCAGCCAGTACGAGCACAAGCCCTGGCCGGTGAAGCCAAGATCCACCTGCAGATCCCGCTGCTCCCCCGCCTCCAGTCCCAGCGGCTCTGGCAGCCCCAAGCGCAGCCCGGCCAGGCTCGAGCGGATCCGCACGGAGGCCATCTCCGGCTCCTCACCAGACTTGAAGGCCGGCAAGCGCGCCCGCACTTGCCAAGGGGCAGCCCCTCCCAGCCATGGCGGATCGTTCGCCAGGGCCGGGATCAAGCTCGCTGGCGAACCGAAGCCAGTGGCATCGAGCAGGATCCGGCGCTGCCCCTGGAGCCGGGCCGTTTGCAACTCGATGCGGGCGGCCTCCCCGCCCCAGCGGCCGGTCAGCGCCTCCTCCGCATGAACGCCGAGGGTGTCGAAGCGAACCGCCCCCTGCAGCGCCTCCATGGCGACCCAATCCCCCATCTCGGCCTCGACCCCCTGGAGGCTGACGCGCCCGTCGACCTCACGCTCCTCCGAGCGACCCCGGACCAGGGGAAGGCGTAGCGACAGGTCCAGCCCTACCGGACCGTGGGCGGACAAGGGCACCGCATCACCGAGCCAGTCTCGCCCCAGGGGCGAATCCGCAAGGAACCCCAGGGCATCCCGGGCATCCCCGTCTCCCCGGCCGGAGACCGCCAGCACGGGTTCGCGCAGGTCATCAACCTGCGCACGCACCCCGGTCAGATCCACCCCCCGGGCCCGCCCTGCCCCCCGGGCAACGAAGCCCGCCCCGTCCCAGCGCAGCTGCGCGTCGATCTCAGTGATCCGCGGCCAGGCCGAGCCGTAGCGCAGGACACCGTCGACCACCTCGGCACGGGCCTGGAAGACCCCTTCGTGATCCTCGAAGGGAAAGGCCGAGGGCGGCCCAGCAAAGAGCAGCTCGGCCTCCTGCACCATGCCACCGCGCAAGCCCTGCTCAAGCCATGCCCGGACCGACGGCGGCGTCACCCCCTCGGGCACATAGGCCGGCACCCGGGCCACCGGAAGCTCGTCCGCGCTCGCCCGGAGGAACACCCGCGGCTCGCCCCCCTGCTCGGCCCGCATCTCGAGGCGACCGCGCACCTGGAGATCCTCGTTCGTGGCCCGGAAGGCATCGGCACGCAAGGACCACCCCTCATGCGGTGCCCAGCGCCCCCCGAGCTCAGCCTTCGCCTCGCGCCAAGGGATCGGATCGGAGAAGCGCCCCGGCCAGGCGAGCTCCGCCTCCTCAGCACGCACCTCGCCCCGCCAGGCACGGCCGCTGAAACGGAGCTGCAGAGCCGTCTCCCCGAGGAACCCCACCCCGGTAGCGGCGTCCGCTCCCGGCGCCGCCAGGCCCAGCCCGTCCCCGTGCAGCGTCCCGTAGAGGGCATCTGGCCGCCCCTCGGCCAGCGCTAGCCACAGCTCGCCGCTGGCGGTCCCGGTGACCTCGCGCCCGGCCAGGAGCCCCCCCCAGGCGGACAGCGGCACCGCCTCAAGACGAGCATAGACACGCGCAGCACCGGGATCCTGCAGCGGCGCCTCGACCACCCCCCGAAGCCCTTGCCCCACCCCGTCACCGTCAACCGCCTTAGCGCCGAGGTGCAGCTGCTCGCCCTGGCGTTGACCTGCCAGCTCGAAGGTGGCGCTACGCTGCTTCGCCCCCTGCTGCGGGGCCAAAAGCAACCGCGCGTCATGCACCTGCAGACGCCGTGGCAACCACGCCGGGGCCACAGGCGCCTCACCACTCAGCAGCGTGCCGAAGGCCTCGCCGGCCGGCGACCAGCCGCCCTGCCCTTCCTCCAGGGCCAGGCGCAGTCCGTCGATGGCAACCGCCGCCCAGCGCAGATCACCAGCTCCCAGCGTCGCCAGCGGCGCCAGCTCGGCCTGCACCCGCACCGCGGTCAGCGCGGGCGCCTCACCAAGGCGCAGCCCTTCCAGGATCACCCCGGGGCGCACCCCTTGCCAGGCCAGCTCAGCCCGCTCAAGCTCAACCGCAGTCCCCATGGCAGCGCCGAGGATCCGCTCAAGCGGCACCGTGATCGGCGGTGCCAACCACACCGCCAGACGCAGGGCCACGCCTGCAGCCAAGGCGGCCAGCACCAGCCACCACAGGCCGCGCAGCAGGCTACGCCCGACAACACGGATCAGCGGAGCCATGCGCAAAGATCAGACCGGGATGACGTCGTACTGATCGGCCACATAGAGGGATTCGACCTGCAGCTCGATGGGGCGCTCGATGAAAGCCTCGAGCTGGGCCAGGCTACTCGACTCCTCATCGAGGAGCACCTCGACCACGGAAGGGGCAGCAAGGACAATCACCCGCTGGGACTCGAACTGCCGCACCTCGCGCAGGATCTCGCGAAAGATCTCGTAGACCACCGTCTCGGCGCTCTTGACCGTCCCGCGACCACCGCAGGTCGGGCACGGCTCACAGGCAATCTGCTCCAGGCTCTCACGGGTGCGCTTGCGGGTCATCTCCACCAGCCCCAGGGAGGAGACCGCCCCGATCTGCGTCTTGGCGTGGTCACGCTCCAGGGCCTTCTCCAGGGCCCGCAGGACCTGGCGGCGGTGCTCCGGATCGCTCATGTCGATGAAATCGACGATGATGATCCCGCCGAGGTTGCGCAGCCGCAACTGCCGGGCAATGGCCTGGGCAGCCTCCAGGTTGGTCTTGAAGATGGTTTCATCGACATTGCGATTGCCGACGAAGCCACCGGTATTGACATCGATGGTGGTCATCGCCTCAGTCTGGTCGATGACCAGATGGCCGCCGGACTTGAGCTCAACCCGCCGCGACAGGGCACGCTCGATCTCCTCCTCGACGCCGTAGAGATCGAAGATAGGGCGCTCACCGGCGTAGAGCTCGAGCCGCTCAGCGATATGCGGGAGCAGATCCTGGCAGAAATCACACAGCCGCTGATACCCCTCGCGAGAGTCGACCCGGATTCGCTCCAGATCATGGGTAGCCAGATCGCGCATGGCGCGTAGCAGCAGGGGCAGATCCTCGTGCACCAGGGTACCCGGCTGCGCCTGCTCGGCACGCCGGCGGATGCTCTCCCAGAGTCGGATCAGGAATTGACGATCCGCCTCCAAGGCCTCCTCATCAGCACCCTCAGCCGCCGTGCGGAAGATCAGCCCGGCCTCGCTATGCTCGGCGTCAAAGACTTGGGCCAGCGCCCGCAGCCGCTCCCGCTCCCGCTCGTCCTCGATCCGGGCCGAGACCCCGACCCCGGACGAGTGCGGGGTCAGCACCAGGTAGCGTGAAGGGACGGTGATCTGCGTGGTCAGCCGCGCCCCCTTATTGCCGATCGGGTCCTTGATCACCTGCACCAGCAGGGATTGCTGCTCGCGCAGGAGCTGATCGATAGGGGGCGGCGGCCCGCCAAGACAGCGATAGAGGTCCGAGACGTGGAGAAAGGCGGTGCGCTCCAGCCCGGCATCGACGAAAGCCGCCTGCATACCTGGCAGGACGCGACGTACTTGCCCGAGGTAGATGTTGCCCACCAGCCCGCGCCGGCGGGCGCGCTCCAGATGCACCTCCTGGAGGACACCGTTCTCGACCAGCGCCACCCGCGTCTCACGTGGGGTCAGATTGATGAGGATCTCTTGGCTCAACCGCCCCTACCACTGCTCGCGCCAGGGGACGTCGAGCTGGTCGAGCAGCAAGGTCGTCTCGTAAAGCGGCAATCCCATCACGCCGGTATAGCTGCCCTCGATATGCTCCACGAAGACCCCGCCGCGGCCCTGGATGGCATAGGCGCCAGCCTTGTCCATCGGCTCGCCCGAGCGCCAGTATCGCGACCGCTCGTACGTGGTCGTCTCGCGCAAGGTCACCTGGCTGACGGAGAGCCGCGTCGCCTCCCGGTCGTCCACCAGGGCAACGCCGGTAACCACCCGATGGCTCTGCCCGGATAGCCGCTCGAGCATGGCCATGCCGTCCGCCTCGCCGGCTGGCTTGCCCAGGATCTCGCCCTCCAGGACCACGGCGGTATCGGCACCAAGCGCCGGCGCCCGCCTCTCGGCAGCAGCATAGCCGCGGCGTGCCTTCTCCAGCGCCAGACGCAGGACGAACATCTCGGCGCCTTCGCCAGGCTCGGGGGTCTCATCCACCTCAACGGGCAGCACCTCGTACCCGACCCCGATACGCTCGATGAGCTCCTGCCGCCGCGGCGACCGGGAGGCGAGGATGATGTAAGGCTCCATATCCCTGATCCTCTGCTGCCCATTAGGCTCGATGATACGGATGCCCACTGAGCAGCGTCCAGGCACGATAGACCTGCTCGGCAACCAGCACCCGGACCAGCATGTGCGGCAACGTCAGCGGCGAGAGCGACCAACAGGTGTCGGCACGCTGGTACACCGCCTCGCTCAGCCCATCGGCCCCACCGATCAGGAAGGCGGCCTCCCCGCCCTCATGGCGCCAGCGCTCTAGCTGCCGGGCCCACTGCTCGGTATCGCGCATCTGCCCCTCTTCATCCAGGGCGATGCAGAAGGCTCGCTCGGGGCTGGTACGCAGCAGCCGCTCACCCTCGCGCTCACGCGCCTGCGGATCGTCGCTACCACGGCTGCCGCCGGCAGGCACCTCATGCAGGCTCAACCGCCACCCCCGACCGAGGCGCTGGGCGTACGCCTCAACCCCCTCGCGCACCCAGCGTGGCGGCTTATGGCCTACTGCGACGAGGTGTATGCGCACGCCTCCTCCATCTCCCACATCCGCTCGAGGCGGTAGAAATCACGGCTCTCGGCGGTCATGACATGGACCACGGCGTCCCCGAGATCGATCAGGACCCAGTCGGAGCCGGGCTCATCACCCTCAACACCGATCGGCGCCACCCCAGCGGCCTTGGCCGAATCCAGCACGTTGCGGGCTACAGCCTGGACATGACGCCGGGAGGTCCCCGTGGTAACCACGATACGGTCGGTCACCGGTGTGTGCCCGCGCACATCGATCACCACTGTCTCTTGGGCCTTGATCTCGTCCAGGGCCTCACGGACCAGCTGCTCTAGCTCTTCCACCACCATGTCGACCTCTTACAACCGGGAGTAGCCGTACAGCCCCGCCTCGGCGATACGCCGGCGCACCGCCTCAGGCATGAGGTAGCGCACTGACTGTCCGAGCGCGAGGGCACGGCGGATGCCGGTGGCGGAGATATCCACCGGCGTCACCGCCTGGAACAGGATGTGGCCGGCCGGGCTGCGGCGCAGATCAGCCGGATCGCTGCTTTGCCGGCGCACCACCTCGTCATGGAGTGCTGCCGGGATCGCGCCACGGACACCGGGGCGCTCGGTGACCACGATGTGGGCCTGCTCCAGCAGCTGGCGCCAGCGTGACCACATCGGCAGTCCGAGGAAGGTGTCGTAGCCGAGGATCAGGCACAACGTGACATCGCTGAGCTCGGCTCGCAGCTCCGCCAGGGTGTCCACGGTATAGGAGGGCCCATCGCGATGGAGCTCGCGCTCATCTATACAAGCGCTAGGATGATCCGCCACCGCCAGGCGTACCAGCTCAGCACGCTGCTCCGGCCCTACCCGGGGCTGAGCCCGGTGGGGCGGGATACGCGCCGGGATCAGGCGCAGCTCGGAGAGCAACAGCGCCTCGCGAACCTCCTCCGCCGGGCGCAAATGCCCATAATGGATGGGGTCGAAGGTCCCGCCTAACAGCCCGATGGTACGCAACGGCTGGCTCACGCGCGCGCCACCTCGTCGTTAGCCACGGACGTGGCCATCGCCAAGCACGATATACTTCTCTGTGGTCAGCCCTTCCAGCCCCACCGGGCCGCGGGCGTGGAGCTTATCGGTGCTGATCCCGATCTCGGCACCGAGCCCATACTCATGGCCATCGGCGAAACGCGTCGACGCATTAACCATGACCGAGCTCGCATCGACCTCGCGCAGGAAGCGCTGCGCCCGAGGGTAGTGCTCGGTGACGATGGCCTCGGTATGCCCGGAGCCGTAGCGCTCGATATGCGCAAGCGCCGCATCGAGCCCCTCGAGCACGCGCACGGCCAGGACCGGCCCCAGGTACTCGGCCACCCAATCCGCCTCCTCGGCCGGCACCGCTCCCGCGACCAGGCCCTGAGTCCGGGCGCAACCGCGCACCTCGATCCCGGCCTCGGCCAGCTGGCGACCGATCTCCGGGAGCACTCGCTCAGCGACGCCCTCCGCCACCAGCAGTGTCTCCATGGTGTTGCAAGTCCCCAGGCGCTGGGTCTTGGCATTGACGGCGATGGCTACCGCCTTTTCGGGATCGGCCGCATCGTCGATATAGACATGGCAGACCCCGTCGAGGTGCTTGATCACCGGAACCCGCGCCTCGCGGGCGATACGCTCGACCAGGCCCTTGCCGCCACGAGGTACGATGACATCCACCGACTCCGGCATCTGGATCAACGCGCCGACGGCATCGCGATCGGTCGTGGAGATCACTTGCACCCCGTCCGCGGGGAGACCGGCATCCTCCAGGCCGGCACGGATCTGCTCGGCAATGGCGCGGTTCGAGCGGATCGCCTCCGAGCCGCCGCGCAGGATGGCCGCATTGCCCGACTTGACGCACAGCCCGGCAGCATCCGCGGTGACGTTGGGCCGGGACTCGTAGATGATGCCGATCACGCCGATGGGCATGCGCATCCGCCCCACCTGGATCCCCGAAGGCCGGAAGGCGAGATCACGCACAGCCCCCACCGGATCGGGCAGTGCCGCGATCTCACGCAAGCCGTCGGCCATGGCCTCGATACGGGCCTCGTTAAGTTCCATACGATCGATCAGGGCTGCCTCCAAGCCGGCCTCGCGGGCGGCTTGCAGATCTTCAGTGTTGGCCGCGGCGATCTCCCTAGCATGGGCCTCGATCCGCTTGGCCATCGCCTCCAGGGCGGCATTGCGCGCGCCGGTAACCGAGCGCGCCAACTCCCGGCCGGCGGCACGGGCTTGCTGCCCGATCTGGCGGACCGTCTCGGTGATGTTAGTCGGCTCCTGTACACTCATCGCCTTGCCTATCGCCTCTTTCACCGAGTCAGGGTGAACCCGACAGCACTATTTTGCCATGGCCCGGGCCAACCGGGAGACCAGGGCGCGCAGCTCCTCCTGAGGCCGCCCCGGGGGCAGCCCCTTCACGGCCCGATCCACGCGGTGGCAGCGCAGCAGCAGCTGCCGCCACGTGGTAACCGGACGACGCCGGGCTGCCTCGCGCAGGCGGCCCAGGCGGCGTTTCCAGATGCGCTCGCGCTGCAAAACCTCCTCACCCGCCCCGGCAGCCAACCGCGCAGCCACGCGGATATCCCTGCTCAGGGCCCAGAGGATCAGCGGCGTCTGCACCCCCTCCTCCTCCAGGGTGGCGAGAACCCGCAGGGCACGGGCCAGATCCCCGGCCAAGGCAGCATCGGCCAAATCGTCAACACTGTAGCGAGCGCTATCGGAGAGTGCCTGAGCCGCCGTCTCGCCATCCACCGGGCCAGTGCCGACGAGCAGACGCAGCTTCTCCACCGCCTGGTCAGCAGCGAGCAGATTACCCTCAGCACGCTCGGCGATCACTAGCGCCGCCTCACGATCCGCCTTCAGGCCGGCGCGCTGGAGCCGCCCGGTAACCCAGCGGGGCATCTCCGTGCCCGGCACCGGCCAGCAGTAGACGTAGGCCCCCGCCTGCTCAAAGGCACGCGCCCACGCGGACTCCCGGGCTGAGCGCTCCAGACGGTTGCAGGTGAGCAGCAGGATGGTGTCCTCCGGCGCCGACTGGCAGTAGGCACGCAGTGCCGCCGCGCCATCGCTGCCTGGCTTGCCGGCAGGCATACGCAGCTCCAGCAGGCGACGCTCGCCGAACAGGGAGAGGTTGGCTGCGGCTTGAGCAAGGCGCCCCCAGTCGAACTGCGGATCGACATCGAGGACCTCCCGCTCTCGATAGCCAGCCTCGCAGGCGGCCTGGCGCACGGCATCCGCGGCCTCACGCTGAAGCAGCGGTTCCTCGCCGGCGATCAGGCAGACCCGCGGGGGCACTCCCCCCTGCGCAAGGCGCTGATAGAGATGCTCGGGGCGCTCGGGCATCAGTCCAGGGTCTGCAGCCGTAGCATCATCAGGCGCACCGCCTCGGCGCGCAGCTCCGCCTCCAGCTCCTCCTCGCGGGCACGGCGAGCGTCGGCGCCCCCGGCGGGCTCGGCGAAGGTCCGCTGCGCCTCCAGGGACTGACGCCGCAACAAGGTCTCGCCTTCATGCGAGGCCACGCTATAGGTGACCGTATAGGTGAGCTCGTAATCCACCACCTCGCCGTCGGTACCCACCTGACCCTTGCGCCGGCTACGGCCATGGCCGTGGAGGGTGAGCACCCAGTCAGCCGCTGCCAGGTCCTCCACCTCGCGGCCGCCAGCGCCCTCAATGCCACGACGCACCGCACGAAGCAGCTCCGGGCTACCTGCCTGATCGCGGACCTGAATCGCTCGCCCCTCCAGGGAGGCACCCCCGGGTGCCCCGCGCAAGCGCCAGCCGCAGCCAGTGGCCACGGCCGCAAGCAGCCCACCCCCGAGCAGCGCCAGAGCAGCCCGGCGGGTGCATCCGGTCCCCTGCATGCCCACACCTTCCCGCGTTCGTCGCCCCACGGCCGCTACTGTGCAACCACATTGATCAGCTTGCCGGGGACGAAGACCACTTTCCTGATCGTCTTCCCGGCCGTGAAGCGCTGCACGTTGGGCTCGCCCAGGGCTGCTTCCTGCGCTTGTGCCTGATCGGCATCCGCCGGCAGGGTGATACGGCCGCGCACCTTGCCGTTGACCTGCACCACCAGCTCCACATGCTCGCGGACCAGGGCCCGCTCATCAGCATCGGGCCAGGCCACATCCACGACCGGCGTCGCGTGGCCGAGCTCGAACCAAAGCCGATGGCACAGATGAGGAGCGATGGGGGCAAGGATGAGCACCGCGGTTTCCAGGCCTTCCTGCATGACCGCACGCCCGGCATCGCTATCATCGTCCTGCGCCTTGCCCAGGGCGTTGCACAGCTCCATGACCGCGGCGATGGCGGTATTGAAGGTCAAGCGCTTGCCGATGTCCTCGGAGGCCTTGGCGATGGTCTCGTGGACCTTGCGCCGCAGATCGCGCTGCGCCTCACCGAGCGCCTCCGGATCGAGCGCCGGCGCCGCACCCCGGGCAACATGGTCACGCACCAGGCCATGGAGCCGACGCAGGAAGCGGTAGGCGCCCTCGACCCCGGAATCGGACCACTCCAGGGCCTGGTCCGGCGGTGCCGCGAACATCGTGAACAGGCGCACCGTATCCGCGCCGAATCGCTCCACCAGCTCCTGGGGATCGACGGTGTTCCCCTTGGACTTGGACATCTTGGTGCCTTCCTTGAGCACCATCCCTTGGGTCAGCAGCCGGGTGAAGGGCTCATCGGAGGCGACCAGCCCCTCGTCCCGCAGGGCCTTATGGTAGAAGCGGGCGTAGAGCAGGTGGAGCACGGCGTGCTCGATACCGCCGATGTACTGATCCACCGGCGTCCACTGATCCACCCGCGCGTCGAGCATGGCAGCCTCGTTGCCGGCACAGGCAAAGCGGGCGAAGTACCAGGACGACTCCATGAAGGTATCGAAGGTATCCGTCTCGCGTTGCGCCGCAGCGCCACAGGCCGGGCAAACGGTGGCGTAGAACTCGGGCATGCTCTTGAGGGGTGAGCCCCCGCCCGGGGTGATCGCCACCTCCTCGGGCAGTGTCACCGGCAGGTCCTCATCGGGCACGGGAACCGGACCACAGTGATCGCAATGGATCATGGGGATCGGCGCACCCCAGTAGCGCTGCCGGGAGACCCCCCAGTCGCGCAGCCGGTACTGCGTACGTCGCTGCCCACGCCCCTCGGCCTCCAGGCGCTCGGCGATCGTCGCGAAGGCACGCTCCGAGGTCATGCCCGTAAGCGGCCCCGAATCCACCAACACCCCGTAATCGCTGAAAGCGCCGGCGCTGATGTCTAGTTCCGAACCGTCGGCCGGATGGACCACGGGCCGGATGGGCAGGCCGTAGGCGCTGGCGAACTCCCAGTCGCGCTGGTCGTGGGCCGGCACCGCCATGACCGCACCGGAGCCGTACTCCATGAGCACGAAATTGGCCACCCACACCGGGATGCGCTCGCCGGTGAGCGGATGGATAGCCGCCAGCCCGGTTTCGGCGCCCCGCTTCTCGCGCATAGCCAGCTCGGCCTCGGCGGTGCCGCCGGAGCGTGCCTCCTCGACCAGCTCGGCAATCGCCGGATGGTGCTCCGCCAGCTCCAGGCTGATCGGGTGCTCCGGCGCCAGGCCCATGTAGGTCACCCCGTAGAGTGTATCCGGGCGCGTGGTGAAGACGGTCAGCTGCTCGTCCCGCCCTGCCAGGTCGAAGGTCAGCTCCACCCCCTCAGAGCGGCCGATCCAATTGCGCTGCATGTTGCGCACCTGCTCCGGCCACCCCGCCAGCTCATCCAGGGCCTCCAACAGCTCATCGGCGTAATCGGTTATGCGCAGGAACCACTGCGGGATCTCGCGGCGCTCAACCGGGGCCCCGGAGCGCCAGCCGCGCCCCTCGATGACCTGCTCATTCGCCAACACCGTCTGGTCCACCGGGTCCCAGTTCACCGGCGCTGTATCCCGGTAGACCAACCCCTTGCGATAGAGCCGCGTGAACAGCCACTGCTCCCAGCGGTAGTAATCCGGGTCGCAAGTGGCCAGCTCCCGGGACCAGTCGTAGCCGAAACCGAGCGCCTTGAGCTGCTCGCGCATCGCCGCGATGTTCTCGCGCGTCCAGCCCGCCGGCGGCACCCCGCGCTCCATGGCGGCATTCTCGGCGGGCAGGCCGAAGGCGTCCCAGCCCATGGGCTGGAGGACGTTGTAGCCCTGCATGCGCTTGTAGCGGCTGAGCACATCGCCGATGGTGTAGTTACGGACATGGCCCATATGCAGCCGCCCACTCGGGTACGGGAACATGGACAGGCAATAGTACTTGGGCCGAAGGTCCTCCTCCCGTGCACGGAAGGTCTCGTGCTCCTCCCAATAGCCCTGGGCCTCGGCTTCAATCTCTTGGGGTCGGTACTGGTTGTCCATTGGTTTCCGTCGCTTTACCCGGCAGGTGAGCCGTGCAGGATAACGGAGCGGCTGCCCGTGGTTCTAGTTGCAGCCGGCAACTCACCGGATCAGTCGCACGAACTCCTGCACAAAGCCCGCCCTGTCTTGTAACTTATAGGATGTGGATCGCTTCTGTATTCCCCCTGCCACTGACCTCTTGGAGGCCTCGATGAGCAGCAAGCACCGCCACGATCCGGACCAGGATCACCTTACCGCCGGCTACGAGCGCATGCTGCAGCAGCTGCGCGAGCAGTTCGCGGGCACGACCGACGGCGGCCCGCGCCTGGAGGAGGCCCTGGAGGGCATCAAGCAGCGCATGGTCGATAGCGGCGAGCTCGCTGCCGATGAGGCCGAGCACGTTGCCCGGTCCCTGCTCCGCGACCTGCGTGAGGCGGGGGCATGGCTCGCCGACCGCAGCCATCAGCACCCCCTGCGGGACTGGCTACGCATGGACCTGCAGATGCTCGAGAGCTGGCTGTGGGAGGCCTTCTCGTCCGTGGCCGATCGTACCAGCATGGAGTTGCGAGGCTTCGTGACCACCGGTGAGCCGAGCCTCTACCACACCGGCGAGATCGCCGGCCCCGGCGAGCTACGGTGCATCGCCTGCGGCCGGACGGTCCATTTCACGCGCCCGGGGCACATCCCACCCTGTCCGGCCTGCAACCACACCGAGTTCGTGCGCGCACCGCACACCGAGGACACCAGCGAACCGGACGACAGCGACAACGCATAAGGCCCTGGCGGTCCTCCGATCGGCTCCCGAGGAGAGCCTATCAAGCCACGACGTAGCCCGCCACGAGGATGGCGGGCTACATCATCGCGGGGACTGAAGTAGACGGACACCCCATGGATAGCGGACAGGGGAATCGCTTTTGTGGCGACTCTGTTCACGAGGAGGGTGCTAAGGACGAGAGGGGGCAAAGATGGAGCGGGTGATGGGATTCGAACCCACGACCCCAACCTTGGCAAGGTTGTGCTCTACCACTGAGCTACACCCGCTGTGTCGTTACAGCCGCGCATTTTACAGGCATCGGCGGCGGCGTCAACCCCCGCCTGTAACCGACTGACGGGGTGGGCGTTTCTTCGACGCCCAAGCAGGGTCCAGCGCCGCGGCGCGTAGCAGCTTGGACGCCGCGCTGGACCAGTCAATAGCGCCCCATCCAGCTCTTGTGCCCAAACTGTGCCCAGATTGTGCCCGCCCCGTC
>JBKGYE010000034.1:0-18149 GCA_046546255.1 Halorhodospira sp.
CTCGGCGACCACCGTGAAGCTGCGTCCAGCCTCTCCTGCCCGAGCTGATTCCACCGAGGCGTTGAGGGCGAGCAAATGGGTCTGCTTGGTGATCTTGCCGATCAGCGTCGAGGCACGGCCTATGCGCTCGGCCTCCTCATTGACGCGCTCGATGGTGGACGAGGCGTTCTCGATGCCCTGCACCAGGGAGCGCACCGCTGCCGTGCTCTGCTCCACGGTTTGCCGCCCGCGCTGGGTCTGCTTGCCGGCGCGCCCGGTGGCATCAGCGGCTGCTGAGGCGTTCCGGGCGACCTCATCGACGGTGCTGCTCATCTGCTCCATGGCTGTAGCGACACTGCGTGTCTCGTCACTTTGCTGCTGCGCCTCGCTACGGACGTTGTGCATCGCCTCGCGCACCCCCTGGGCCTGCTGGGCCAGGCGCCGGGTGTCGTTGCTGAGGCGCTTGGCCACAGCCTGGATTTCCGTGGCCAGGTAGAGCAGTCCCAGGCGGATAGAGGTGCCGTCGTTACGTGCGCCGTAGAGGATCTCCTCCGTGAGTGGGTCGTCGAGGAGCTGGCGTGCCTCACTACGGGCGGTGTCGAGCTGGCTCAGCACGGGGATCAGGCCTGCCAGGTAGGCCCCGATCCCGGCACCGCCGACGGTGAGCTGTCCGCTCAGCGGCAGGGGCAGGAGCAGGGCCGTGAGCAGGGCTAGCGCGCCGGCGGCAGCGCCGCCAAGGGCCCAGGTGGCGGCACTGAGGCTGCGGCCACCGGCCAGCTCTTCGGGGAGCGCCCCCTTATCCGGCTCGGCGGCGCGCAGGCGCTGGTAGGCGTGCTCGGCGCGGGCGATGATGGCCTCGTCGCGGATCTGCTGGCGCACCGACTGGATCTCGCTGATTTGCCCGTGGCGATCGAGGATCGGGGTGGCATAGGCGTGCACCCAGTAGTGATCGCCGTTCTTGCAGCGGTTCTTGATGATCCCCATCCACGGGGAGCCGGCTTGGAGGCGTTGCCACATCTGCGCGAAGACCACCCGTGGCATGTCCGGGTGGCGGATGACGTTGTGCGGCTGCCCGATCAGCTCCTCAGAGGTGTAGCCGCTGATGCGCGCGAAATCCTCGTTGATATAGCGGATCCGGCCGCGAGCGTCGGTGGTGGAGAGGATGTTGGCACCGTCCCAGACAGGGACGCGTCGCTGTGTGACCGGCTCGTTGACTCGCACCGTGGACCTCCTGGCGTGCTCGGGCACTGCCCCCTCTGGTGGGGTTCTGGGCTTCAGGGTACGGTTTTTGGCTACACGCGTCACTTGCCTGTTGTGACCATGCCCCCCTTGCCGGATGGACTGCTGCCGG
Source organism: Halorhodospira sp. (assembly GCA_046546255.1). Taxonomy (GTDB): domain Bacteria; phylum Pseudomonadota; class Gammaproteobacteria; order Nitrococcales; family Halorhodospiraceae; genus Halorhodospira. The sequence goes on from JBKGYE010000034.1 coordinate 1,331, forward strand.
AGCGGATCTGCGCAGCGCTTGGGTTGGCTTACCCACAGGGGCTAAAGTGAAGCTCACGGTCCGAGCCGATACGGCGAGCGAGAAGGCGAGCGGCGTGCCCCGAACAGCAGCCTGGAAGATGGATGAGGACAAGCGTCTGCGCAGCGCGGCTGAGGCGGTAGGGCTCGGTCTATGGTGGATCGATCCAGCGTCCGAGCGGGTGCACCTGTGCGAGCGTGCGCAGGCCCTGTTCGGGGTCGAGCAGGAACCGTCCCGCCCCCTCGAGGAGAGCGCCGCCTTTTACGTCCCGGAACACCGCGAGCAGCTGTCAGCAGCCTATAGGGGCTGCCTGGCCCACGGCACACCCTATGACCTTGAGGTCGAGGCGATCACCGCCGAGGGGGCGCGGCGGTGGCTGCGGGTGACCGGGGAGCCGGTACGCGATGCCGAGGGTGCGGTCGTCGCCGTGCACGGTGCCCTGCTCGATATCGATGCCTGCAAACGGCGCGAGCTTGAGCTCCTTGAGGCGCGGCAGGAGGCAGAACGTACGGACCGTGCCAAGTCGGAGTTCCTCTCGGCGATGAGCCACGAGCTGCGGACGCCGCTCAACGCCATCCTGGGCTTCGCGCAGCTGCTCTACGCCGAGGACGACCCCGCTTCGGCCAGGCGTGCCGAGTATCTGCGCCATATCCTCAGCGCCGGCTGGCACCTCCGCGATCTGGTGGATGACATCCTGGATCTAGCGCGGATCGAGGCCGGCAAAGCCGTGCTGAACCCGGAGGTGGTTCGCCTGCCGGATCTGCTACAGGAGTGCGTGCGCCTGGTCCGGGAGCAGGCTGCTGAATACGGCCTGGCTTTGCGCCTCGAGCCCCCCAAGCAAGGGCGTCCGGTCAGCGTCTGGGCTGACCGGCTGCGCGTCAAGCAGGTGGTGCTCAACCTGCTGACCAACGCCATCAAGTACAATCGCCAGGGGGGCAGTGTCGTCCTCTCCTACGCCGGCAGCGAGGATGGCCAGGTGACCGTGGATGTGCTCGACACCGGCATGGGGATCGCCCCCGAAGGCCGTGAGGGGCTGTTTGAGACCTTCGATCGCCTCGGCCGGGAGAGCGGTGCGATCCAGGGTGTCGGGATCGGCCTGCCGCTTGCCCTGCGCCTGACCCGGCTCATGGGCGGTGACCTGTGGCTGGTGGAGAGTACCCCGGGCGTGGGCTCGCGGTTCCGCCTGACCCTGCCGCAGATTGAGGTCGAGGGCTGGGACCGTCATCACGAACCGAGCCTGGACCCTCAGCTGCTCGAGGAGCGCCCTGACGATCCACCGTTGCAGCTGCTCGCCGTGGAGGATGACAGCGTCAACATGCTCCTGCTCAGTGGCCTGGTCGCAAAGCGCCAGGGGGTGGAGCTGCTCCAGGCCGGCGACGGGCAGAGTGCCCTGGAGCTGATGCAGCGTCACCAGCCGGACCTGATCCTGCTCGATATGCACTTGCCGGATACCGATGGATTCGCCCTGGCGCGCCGGCTGCGTGCGCTCCCGGCGCTGAGGGCAACGCCGCTGGTGGCGCTCAGCGCCGACGCTACCGATGAGATGCGTGAGCAGGCAATGCGCGAGGGTTTCGACGACTATCTCGTCAAACCCTTTGAGCTTGAGCAACTGGACGCCCTGATCCGCGAGGTGCGCCTGAGCAAGCAGCGGCCAACGTCGTGAGCGCCACAGCGACGACCTACTGCCTCACCCTGTTCGTGACCGAGCCGTTGTGCCTGCGGGTTGGCAGTCTTGGCCGTGTGCGCCTCCCCGCTGGCTGGCTGGTCTATACCGGTAGCGCCCGGCGCGGGATGGAGGCCCGGATTGCCCGCCATCTGCGTCGCGCCAAGCCGCTGCGCTGGCATCTCGACTATCTGACCCGGGATGCGCGGGTGCTCGTGATCGCTGTTACCCGCCACACCGAGCCGGAGTGCCGGCGCAACCAGCGCAATGGTGGGCAGGTGGTGGTGCCTGGGTTCGGGGCCAGCGACTGTACCGCCGGCTGCGGCAGCCATCTGCGCTGGCTCGCCGGCCCCTGAAACCGATCGTCATTGGCGGCGTATAATGCCCGGCTGGGCTAAGACCCGAGGAGAGAGCCGATGTACGTAGATCCCATGCCCTTGAGCGCCTATCCGTGGTATCTCAAGCCCCTGCTGTGGTGGCAGCGCCGCCGTCAGGGGGTGCTCCCCGGCGCGGTCCGCCTGTGGGCGCGGTGTCCCCGTCTGTTCTTGCCGGTACGGCTGCTGGAGCGGGCCTTCCGGCGGCGGGCGGCGCCGCTGGAACCAGCGCTGCAGGCACTGGTCGCCTTACGGGTCGGGCAGCTCAACGAGTGCGCCTACACGGTGGACGAGAGTGCCCACGCCCTACACCAGTACGGTGTCGACTGGTCCAAGATCCGGGCCGTCGGGGACTGGCGCGAGAGCGAGGCCTTCAGCAACCGCGAGCAGGTGGTGCTGGACTATGCAGAGGCGGTCACGCGGACCGAGGCCCCCGTAGGAGCGGACACCATCGGCGCCGTCAAGCGCCACCTCGACGAGGAGGCGCTGATCGAGCTGACGGGATTGATCGGTTACCGGAACATGACGACCAAGTTCAATGCCACTCTGGACCTGCCGCCCCGCGGCTTCTGCACAATGACCGTCAATGCGCGGGGGGAGGCCGTTCCCTGGGAGGCGAATACGGTGAGCGGGACGTAGAGCGGGCCGGGATCCCGCGTGCGTTGGCCCGAGCGAGGAGGAGGACCTTTGAGCACCCTTGATCAAGCGCTTATCGGCAACTGTGGCTTCGCGGCTCTGGTCAACCGCCAGGCGGAGATCACCTGGGCATGCATGCCGCGCTTCGACGGCGATCCGGTCTTCTGCTCCTTGCTCGGTCCTCCCGCCGCCGATACCGGCGCCGGCCGCTTCGCCATCGAGCTCGAGGGCCTCGCCCGCAGCGAGCAATGGTACGTGCGCAATACCGCGATCGTGGTGACCCGGCTGTACGACCATGACGGCGGGGTTGTCGAGGTCACGGACTTTGCCCCTCGGTTCGAGCAGTTCGGCCGCACCTTTCGCCCGGTGATGCTCGTCCGCCAGGTCCGTCGCCTGGCCGGTTCGCCCCTGGTTCGCCTGGTTGTCCGGCCCACCTTCGAGCACGGCCGTTCGTTGCCGAGCATCACTCAGGGCAGCAACCATATCCGCTATGTAGGGCCAGGCCAGGTGCTACGCCTGACCACCGACGCCTCCGTGACCGCGGTGGTCGACGAGGTCCCGTTCATCCTCGAGGACGACATGACCCTGGTGCTGGGTCCCGACGAGACCCTGCCGAGTTCTGCCCACGAGACGGGACACCAATTCTACGAGCATACCTGCACCTACTGGCAGGAGTGGGTGCGCAGCCTCGCCATCCCCTTCGAGTGGCAAGAGGCAGTTATCCGCGCCGCCATCACCCTCAAGCTCAACACCTTCGAGGATACCGGCGCAGTGATTGCGGCAGTGACCACCTCCATTCCGGAAGCGCCGAACACCGGGCGCAACTGGGACTATCGCTATTGCTGGCTGCGTGACGCGTATTTCGTCATCAACGCCCTTAATCGTCTCGGGGCGACCAAGACGATGGAGCACTACGTGCGCTTCATCCTCAACACCACCGCGGGGAATATGGGAGCCGATCTGCGCCCGGTCTACCGGATCAATGGTCGCGATGACCTCGAGGAGACCATCGCCTACGGCTTGCCGGGATACCGCGATATGGGCCCGGTGCGCATCGGGAACCAGGCCTACGAGCAGCAGCAGAACGATGTCTACGGCTCGGTGATCTTGGCCACCGCCCACCTTTTCTTCGATGAGCGCCTGCGCCGGCGCGGCGATGAGTCCCTGTTTCGCCGGCTTGAGGAGCTCGGCGAGCGTGCCGTGGCTGTCTACCGGCAACCGGACGCCGGACCGTGGGAGTTTCGTGGCTTCGAAAAGGTGCACACCTTCTCGGCAGCCATCTGCTGGGCGGCCACGCGAGCCCTGCGGGCGATGGCCATCAAGCTGGGGTTGGCCGAGCGCGCCGAGTACTGGCGCCGGCGCTCCGCGGAGATGGCCGAGACCATCCGTACAGAGGCCTGGGATCCTCAGCGCAATAGCTACATGGCGAGCTTCGGCGGCAAAGACCTGGACGCGAGCCTGATGCTGCTCTATGAGTGGGGATTCCTGGGCGCCGATGATCCGCGCCTAGCGGGCACGGTGCGGGCCGTGGAACAGGAGCTGCGGCAAGGGGATTTCCTCTTCCGCTATGTCCATGAGGACGACTTCGGCCGCCCTCATACCGCCTTCACCACCTGCGCCTTCTGGTACATGGACGCCCTCGCTGCCGTGGGCCGTGAGGATGAGGCGCGCGCGCTGTTCGAGCGGCTGTTGAGCTATCGTAATCATGTGGGTCTGCTCTCTGAGGATATTGACCCGCGGACCGGTGAGCTGTGGGGCAACTTCCCGCAAACTTATAGCATGGTGGGGCTGATCAACTCCGCCATGCGCCTGAGCCGCAGTTGGGAGGAACCGCTGTGAGCAGACTGGTCACCGTTTCCAATCGGGTGGCCCTGCCCAGCCAGCTGCAGGCGGCCCAGGGCGGCCTGGCGGTCGGCCTGCGTGCCGCCCTTGAGGAAGCGGGCGGGGTCTGGTTCGGCTGGGATGGCCGGGTGGACGAGCGCATTGAGGGCCCGCGCCAGCCCCAGGTCCAGGAGCACAACGACGTCCATTATGCCACGCTGCGCCTGAGCCGCAGCGAGTACAACCGCTACTACCTCGGCTTCGCCAACCAAGTGCTCTGGCCCCTGTGCCACTACCGCATGTCCTTCATCCACTGCCGGCGCGATCGGGTCGAGGGCTACTGGGCGGTCAACCAGCTCTTCGCCGAGCACTTACCGCCGCTGCTCGAAGGCGACGAGGTGATCTGGGTTCACGACTACCATTTCATCCCCCTCGGGCAGATGCTGCGCGAGCAGGGGATCCGGGCGCCCATAGGCTTCTTCCTCCATACCCCCTTCCCGCCCTGGGATATCTTCCGCGCACTACCCGATCATGAGCGCCTGCTCACCGCGCTGTGCCACTACGACCTGTTCGGTTTCCAGACCGCAATCGATCGGGATAACTTCTTCAACTGCTTGGCCAACTGCCGCACCGGCATGCCGACACCGCGAGCGGAGGCCTTCCCCATCGGCATCGATGTCGACCAGGTCGCCTGCGAGGCGCAGCGTGGCTACAACTCCCAGCAGGGGCGGCGGCTGCAGCAGAGCCTTGGTGAGCGCCGCTTGATGATGGGGGTCGACCGGCTGGACTATAGCAAAGGACTGCGCAACCGCTTTGAGGCCTACGAGGCCCTGCTCGAGGCGTACAGCGAGCATCGTGGGGATTTGGCGTACCTGCAGATCGCTCCCATCTCCCGTGGGGACGTACCCGAGTACGAAGAGATCCGCCAGTATCTGGAGTATCTCGCCGGGCACATCAACGGCCGCTTCGCCGAGTACGACTGGGTGCCGCTGCGCTATCTCAACCGCGGTTTCCATCGCTCGAACATCCTCGGCTTCTTGGCGCGTAGCGATGTCGGCCTGATCACGCCCATGCGCGATGGCATGAACCTGGTGGCCAAGGAGTTCGTCGCCTCGCAGGATCCCGGTGACCCAGGGGCGCTGGTGCTCTCCGAGGGGGCCGGCGCGGCCCAGGAGCTCGACGGCGCCGTGCAGGTGAATCCGTACCATATCGACGAGATGGTCGAGGGGATGCACCAGGCCTTGACGATGCCCCTCGGCGAGCGCCGTGAGCGCTGGCAGCAGATGATTGAGGTCTTGCGCCGCCACGACATCCACCGTTGGCGCTCGGAGTTTGTGCAAACGCTCCATGACGCCCACCGTGCGCGTACCTCGGAGGTCCTTTGACCCGCTACTTGCTCGCGGATGTCGGCGGCACCCATACCCGGGTCGCGATCGCTGAGCCGGGGGGGGCGCCACGGGCGACAGTCCGTTACCGCAACCGTGATCTCAGTAGCCCGGCGGAGGCCTTGCGCCGTCAGCGCGATGCCCACGACGACGGCTGCGCGTGGGTGGCCGCTGCAGCGGTGGCCGGCCCGGTGACAGATGGCCGGGTACGGCTGACCAACCTGGGCTGGGAACTCAGTGCCCAGGAGCTGGCCCGCGAGGCCGGGGTTGCCTGGGCCGAGGTGATCAACGACTACCAGGCCCTGGCCCGTGCCCTGCCGGTCCTCGAGCGCGAGCAGTGTACCCATCTCGGTGGTGAGGTCCCGCTTCTTGGGGCGGCTCTAGCGGTGCTCGGGCCCGGTACCGGCCTCGGGGTCTCCGGCCTGGTGCCGGCCGCTACAGGCTGGGGCGTGGTTGCCGGCGAGGGTGGGCACGTCACCCTCGCGCCCGCGGATGACGGTGAGGCAGCGCTGCTCGCCACGCTGCGCCAGGAGCTGGGGCACGTCTCCGCCGAGGCGGTGCTGAGCGGTGCCGGTCTCGCCCGTCTCCATCGGCTCCTGCACAGCCTTGAGCGGTCGCCGGAGTCGATCACCGAAGCGCTGGCAGCAGGGGAGCCGCAAGCGGCGCGTACGATGGATCAGTTCTTGGCCCTGCTCGGTAACGTCGCTGGAAACTTGGCACTGACCCTCGGCGCCCGTGGCGGGGTCTACCTCGCCGGTGGGATCCTGCCGCGCCTGGAGCCGGCCCGGCTCTTTGCCTCACCCCTGCGCGAGCGGTTCCTGGCCAAGGGGCGGTTCCGGGGGTATCTCGAACCTATCCCGCTGGAGCGGATCGATGATCCGGAGAGGGCCACGCTGCTCGGGCTGCGGGCTTGGCTCGATGGCCTGCGCGGAGGTGCCGGCTCCGGTGCGGGCGAGCATTGCGCGTAGGGGGCAGGGGGGGCGCCGGTTGGGACAGCTCGTGGTAAACCGCGCAGCGGCGGAGCAGTGCGAGGACAGCTGAGTAGGTACGAGGACCCCTGACAATGCAGACAGCACCGCTCCCGGTAGACGAAGAGCAGCGATTGGTTGCGTTGCGGCGCTATCGGCTCGGGGAGAAGGGCCATCCTGGCGAGGCCTTTGCGCGTGTCACCGGCCTCTGCGCTCGCATCTTTGCGGTGCCCATCGCCTTCGTCTCCTTGGTGGAGAGCCGCCGGCAGTGGTTCCTGGCTGCCCGGGGGCTCTCGCTTTGCGAGAGCCCCCGGGAGCATGCCTTCTGCAGCCACGTCATCTACCGAGGTGAGCCGCTGGTGGTCGCGGACGCCGGGAGCGATCCACGCTTCGCCGACAGTCCCTTGGTCACCGGCGAGCCGTACATCCGCTTCTACGCCGGGGCTCCGCTGGTGGTGGAAGAGGGGTTGAGCATCGGCACCCTCTGCATCGTCGATGGGCAGCCACGTACCCTGGATCCCGGGCAGCTGCAGACCCTGTGCGATCTGGCGGCCACCGTGGTCGATGAGCTCGAGCTCCGTCTATCGGCATTACGCCTGGAGGAGGAGCGTGCCGCTGTGGAGCGGCAGAGCCGGGAGTTGCGGCGCAGCAACCTGGAGCTGCAGCAAGCCAAGGAGGAGGCCGAGCGAGGCAACCGCGCTAAGATGCAGTTCCTGGCGAGCATGAACCATGAGCTGCGCACCCCGCTCAACGCCGTGCTCGGCTTTGGGCAGCTCCTGGAGCAGGGCGACGCCGAGCCTCTCTCCGCGCGGCAGCAGAGCTATGTGCAGCAGGTCCTCGGCGGCGGTCGCCACTTGCTGGGGCTGATCGACAAGATCTTGGATTACGCGGGTATCGAGGCAGGTCGGGTGACCCTGGCCTGCGAGCCCTTCGAGTTCGCTGCGGTCATCCGCGAGTGCACGGACCTGGTGGCGCCGCTCGCCGACGGCATGGGGGTGCGGCCGGAGGTGATCCTCCACGAGGGCTTGCCAGAGCGGCTCCATGGCGATCGCGAGCGCTTGCGGCAGGTGCTCTACAACCTGCTCAGCAACGCCATCAAGTACAACCGTCCAGAGGGGTGGGTTGTGGTCGAGGTCCGCCCCCTGAGCCCGGGGTGGCTGAGGTTGGCTGTACGCGACTCCGGGATCGGCATCCCGTCCACCCGGCAGCGGGAGCTCTTCTATCCCTTCAGCCGCCTCGGGCTGGAGTCCTCCACGGTGGAAGGTACCGGCATCGGCCTGGTGGCCACCCGGCGGCTGGTGGAGCAACTGGGCGGCGAGATCCAGTTTACGAGTGAAGAAGGCATTGGCTCCACTTTCTGGGTGGATCTGCCCACACACATGGGCGCTTGAGCGCGGAGGGCGGTGATGGAGCGGCCGAGCTACGACGGTGACGGGCTGGTCAATCTCATCTCATGGCTGGGGGAAGCCTTGGGGGGTGGCTCAGGGTCCTATCCAGGCCAGGATCCAGGGGATTCCCTGGAGGTGGCGCAAGCCCGCACGGTGATCCTCTGGGTTATCGATGGGCTGGGGGATTACGAGCTGGCCCGTCACCCGGGCAGCGCCCTGGCTCGTGACCGGGTGCGGGGGCTGACCTCCGTCTTTCCGGCGACCACCTCGGCGGCACTGACCAGCATTGTCACCGGCCATCCCCCCCGGGGTCACGGCATCACCGGCTGGTTTATGTACGTTCATGAGCTCGGTGCGGTTACCGCCTGGCTGCCTTTCGGGCCGCGCGTAGGCCGAGGGCAGTGGACCGAGCTTGAGCCGCAGAGCGCTGGGCTGCTGGCGCGCGAGCCGTTTTGGGATCACCTCGATGCCGAGGTCCATGTGGTGCAGCCAAGCTGGCTGGTGAATACCCCCTACAGCCGGGCTACGACCGGGCAGCGTGCCTGTCGCCACGGCTATCGCGGCCTAGAGGGGCTGCTGGAGACACTGACTGGCATCGCCTGTGCCCCCGGACAGAGGCGGCGTTTCGTCTACGCCTACTGGCCGGAGTTTGACGCCCTGTGCCATCAGCACGGGACCGAAAGTGCTCCCGTCCAGGAGCATTTCCTGGCGCTTGATCGGGCCTGGCAACGGCTCCTGGACGGGGTGAGGAACACCGGGACCCTTGTGCTGGGCACGGCGGATCACGGCCTGATCGACACCGCTCCCGAGCGGGTCCTCTACCTGGAGGATCACCCTGAGCTCGCCGAGACCCTGGCCCTGCCTCTTTGCGGGGAGCCCCGGGCAGCGTACTGCTACCTGCGCAGCGGTGCCGAGGCCGACTTCCAGGCCTACGTCCGTGAGCGCTTGGGTCCGGTTTGCCGGGCAGTGCGTTCCGAGGAGCTGCTCGCCGCGGGCTGGTTCGGTCCTGCACCGGAGCATCCCCAGCTACGCCGGCGCATCGGTGACTGGACGTTGCTCCCGGCGGATGGCTGGGTGATCAAGGACCGCCTGGTTGGCGAGGGTGATTTCGCCCAGGTCGGGGTCCACGGAGGGGCCTCCGCCGCAGAGATGTGGGTGCCGCTTATTGCCGCACGTCCGTGCTAGCATAAGGCCTATGACTGGCCTGCTTTACACCGCTGAGATGCCTTTCGAGGCCGCCCGCCGCGATGTACGCGGCTGGCACGGCCATTCTTTCTGCCTGCGCGTGCGTGCTGCCCCCGCCGATGGGGCGAGGGGGCCTATGGCCCTGGCGCAGGCCGCCGGCGAGGCGGTGGCTCCCCTGGATTACAGCCTGCTCAATGAGCACCTGCCAGCGGTCGATGACCGGGGGCTGCTCAAGGCCCTGGGGCAGCGCTTGCAGGATCGGGGGATCGCGCCGCGACGCCTGGCCCTGCGCAGTGCTCCTGATCGGGGCGTTTCATGGGGTGAGGACGGCTGGTCCTGGCGGACCTTCTGCTTCGAGGCAGCCCACCGTCTGCCCCATGTGCCGCAGGGGCATCCCTGTGGCCGTATGCACGGGCACGGCTACCGGGTCACCCTGGAGTCTACTGGGCTCGACGCCCAGCAACTCGGCGCACTATGGGCGCCTGTGGGTGCCGAGATCGATCACGCCTGCCTCAATGACTTCCTGCCGAATCCCACCAGCGAGCTCATCGCCGCATGGCTGTGGCAGCGCCTGGAAGCGGCGGCGAACGGGATCCGGCGGATCCATGTCCACGAGACCGAGCATTCCGGATGCGTTTACGACGGTAGCCACCATACCATCTGGAAGGCCCAACGATTCGAGGCCGCTACACGGGTTGCCGGTGCTAGCGACCGAAGGGACCGGTTGCACGGCCACGGCTACCGGCTGCGGGTGCACGTGACCACGCCGCTGGACCAGGACCTCGGCTGGACCCTGGATTACGCCGATGTCAAGCGCGCCTTCGCGCCCGTTCGCGAGGCCCTCGATCACCAGCGCCTGGATACGCTGGAGGGGCTGGAAGGGGGGGACGTGGCCACCCTGGCGCGCTGGCTGGTTGCCGAGACGGCGCCGCGGTTACCGCAGCTCAGCCGTATCGATGTCTTCGAACGGAAAGGGGTGGGCGCTATCGCCTATCCGGAGTGAGCCCGTGGGGTACGCAGTCCATAGCCTTTTCTACACCCTCCAGGGCGAGGGTGCGCGCAGTGGCCGTCCAGCGGTGTTCGTGCGCTTCGCCGGCTGCAACCTGTGGAGCGGGCGCGAGGCGGATCGTTCCGCTGCCATCTGCCGCTTCTGTGATACCGCCTTTGTGGGTACCGGTGGTCCCGGTGGCGGGCGTTTTCCCGATGCTACGGCGCTGGCGGATGCCGTGGCCCAGCGCTGGCCTGGGGGAGGAGGTCAGCCCTATGTGGTTTGCACCGGTGGCGAGCCGCTGCTACAGCTTGGCCCCGAGCTGATCGCTGCGCTGCACAGGCGCGACTTCGAGGTGGCGGTGGAGACCAACGGCACCTTGGCTCTGCCGAGCGGTCTCGATTGGGTCTGCGTCAGTCCCAAGGCCGGGACAGAGCTGGCTGTGACCGCCGGCGACGAGCTCAAGCTCATCTATCCACAGCCCGGTGCGGCCCCGGAGCGTTATGCCCACCTGGCGTTTCACCGCTTCTACCTCCAGCCCCTCGACGACGCCCACCGGGCCGCCCACGTTCAGGCAGCGCTCGACTACTGCCTGGCGCACCCGCAGTGGTGGCTCAGCCTGCAGAGCCACAAGGTCCTCGGGATCCCCTGAGCCGGTAGCCTGGTCGGAAGCCACCTCAGGCACCCTGCGGTGTACGCCTGCGCCTGCTCAGGGGCTCCGGAGCCCGTCTGTGATGAGGTGATGGGTCTCGGGAGGGCGGCATCCGGTGAGCCTTGGTAGCACCGTGAGAGCGGGGTCGGCACATCCGGTTGCCATGGGCTATACCGGTGTGCAGTGGGTTTGCAGACTGACGCTGCTGTGGAGGCGTGCCATGTTCGAGGTGAGCCTGGAGACGGTCTGTTTCGTTATTGACAAGTGTCGGGAGTTCCAGGCCAAGGAAGCTGTAGCGATCCCGGAGCCGTCCGCGGGCCCGGGGGATGACTGGGCACGGCAGGTGCTGGCCGACCACGCAGAGGATCTGACGCTACAGGAGCTGCATGCGGCCTTTGAGGACCTGGCGCCGGCGGAGCAGGCAGAGGTCGTCGCACTGATGTGGATCGGCCGCGGTGATTTCGAGGCGGCTGACTGGGAGGAGGCGCGTGAGGAGGCGAGATCCGCATGGAATCCCCGCACCGCGGGCTACATCCTCGCTACGCCGCTAGCGGCCGATTACCTGGAGGATGGTCTCGCAGCCTTCGGCTACGATTGCAACGAGTGAGCGGCGACCAAGGGGGTGAGGCGTCGCCGCTGCCGCCCGTCGTCGCGGTGGTTCAGCGCAGCTGCTCGTCGAGCCAGGCGTCGAGGCGCTCGATCTCCGGCATGCAAACGGCATGCTCCATGGGGAACTCGTGCCAGGCCACAGGGAAGCCTGCGGCTTCCAGGGCGCGAGCGGCCTGTTGCCCGAGCGCCAGGGGTACGACCGGGTCCTGATCGCCGTGGGCGATGAAGACCGGGGGGTGGCTGACGGCATCTGCCGGTGTGGCCCCCGTGGGTAGCCAGCCGGAGAGGGCGATGATGCCGGCCGGCGGTGTTTGAGCGCGCAAGCCAGTATACAGCGCTGTGGCCGCGCCCTGGGAGAAGCCGGCGAGGAAGATCCGTTCAGCGGCCACCCCACGCTCCTGCTCTCGACGCAGCAGCATCTCTACCTGTTGCCGTGCCTGCTCAATCCCGGCCTCGTCCTCTGTGATCCCCTCCGCGCCGAGGCTGCGGATGTCGTACCAAGCCGGCATCTGCATGCCAGCGTTGATGGTGATGGGCTGCACCGGGGCGTGAGGGAAGAGGAAGCGGACCCCGTGGGGCGCAGTCCGTCGTAGCTCGTCCACAAGCGGCGCGAAATCGTGCCCGTCGGCACCGAGACCGTGTAGCCACACCACGCTGGCGCTCACGTGATCGCCGGTGGTCCGTTCCACGGTGTCCAGGTAGGTCGCTTGGTCCATGGCCTGTCCTTTTCCTGGCTCCTGCGTACACACAAGCCCTCCCCGGGTTAGCCCGGGGAGGGCTTGGGCGTGACCGCCGCTTAAGCAGCTTGGGCTTAGGCAGCCTGGCTACCGTGCTGCCCAGCCCCCATCGGCGGCTTGAGGTTGGTGGCGTGCTCGCGCATGCGCTGCTGCACGTCCTCGGTCAGCGCTTGGCTGAGCTCGGCGAGTGTCCGCGCATCCTTGGCGAGGCTGTCCGTGGTCTCGCGCAGTGCCTCCGAGCTCTTGTGCATGTAGCTCTGCAGCTGCTCGGGGGACTGGACCTCCGAGGCCTCGCGCAGATGCCCGAGGGTAACGTCGGTGTAGCGCCGTGTCATGTCCAGCTGGTACTCGGCCATCCGCTCCCAGTGCTCGAGCAATGTGCCGCTCACTGCACGGAAAGGCTCGGCGTAGGTGCCCATCTGCTGCTGCATCTGCTGGATCATATCCTGATAGTTCATCATCGTCCTCGCTCCTGTCTCGTGGGCCACGAGATCATCCATCGACTGTTGCGCTGCAGCATAGCACCCGGGGTGCTGCATCGCAACACAATCGATGGAAAAAAATCTCCCTGGATGACTTGCCTGCACCCCGGTTTGTGTCATGATGAGAGTGCGGCCAACAAGAAGACCTGACCCTGGTCCTGGGGGCCGCGTCATAGATGATGAATACAGAGGTTGTTTGAGATGTCAGAGCGTCAACAAGGTACGGTCAAGTGGTTCGACAACGCCAAGGGCTACGGCTTCATCAGCCGCGAAGGGGGTGAAGACGTATTCGTCCACTTCCGTGCCATCCGGGGCGACGGGTTCCGCTCCTTGGATGAGGGTCAAGCTGTCGAGTTCAGTGTCACCCGCAGCCCGAAGGGCCTGCAGGCAGAGGACGTAGCAGCACTCTAAAAAGCCGTCCCAACGGCTAGAGACTGCAGAAAAAGGCCCGCCGCAAGGCGGGCCTTTTTCGTGTGCGCGGGCCCACGGAGCGGGCAATCGACGACCTTTCTCGCCTCGTTCCGCTCACACCGAGGCCCGCCCAACGCCTGTACGAGGGGAGGCAGGCGGAAGCGGTGCTCACCCCCTCCCTCCCTTCAGGATGTGGCCTTGGTCACTCCCTCAGGCGGCCTCAGCCTGCTCTCCGGTCAGGCGCAGGTCGTAGCGCTCTTGCAGCAGCCGGAAGAGATTGTCGCTGAGGAACGCCGGCGGATTGGGCCCGAGCTGGATGCCCCGTACGTCCAGGCTCAGCAGGGTGAGCAGCACCGCCACCGCCTTCTGCTCGAACCAGCTGATCACTAGGGTCAGCGGCAGCTCGTTGACGCTGCAATCGAGCGCCTCGGCGAGCGCCGTGGTTACCCGGACGGCGCCGTAGGCGTCATTGCACTGCCCCATATCGAGCAGCCGCGGGAAGCCCAGGTGGGTGCCGAACGCCTGGTCGCGGATGCGGAACTTGCCGCAGCCGAGGGTCAGCACGAAGCTATCCGCCGGCGTCGCCGCGGCGTAGTCGCGGAAGTAGTTGCGGCTCTTGTGGGCGCCGTCGCAGCCGCCGATGAGGTAGAACTGGCTGATCTGCCCATGCTGATAGGCCTCGAGCAGGGTCTCGGCGTGCTGCAGGATGACGCTGTGGTGGAAGCCCACCGTGGACTCGCCGTCGATGGCCTGCTCGCAGGGCGGGCAGCGGCGGGCCGTGTCGATGAGCTCGGCGAAGTCGCCCTCCGCCGGGATGCGGCGCGCCTCGCTCACCGCCGTCGCCCGGGTCGTGAACAGCCGCTCAGCGTAGCGGCTCGTCGGTGGCACCACACAGTTGGTGGTGACCAGCACCGGCCCGGGGAAGTCCCGGAACTCCCGCTTCTGCTCGTGCCAGGCGCCGCCGTAGTGCCCGGCGAGGTTCGGGTGCTGGTGGAGGTTCGGGTACATGTGCGCCGGCAGCATCTCGCCGTGGGTGTAGACGCGGATGTCGGTGCCCTCGACCTGCTGGAGCAGCTGCCAGAGGTCGAGCAGGTCGTGGCCGCTGACGAGGATCCCGGGGCCGGCCTCGGTGCCCTCCTGGACGGTGGCCGGCTGCGGCGCGCCGAAGGTCGCCACGTGGGCCTGGTCGAGCAGCTCCATGACCCGCAGGTTCATCTGCCCGCAGCGCAGGCACAGCTCAAGGAGGGTGTCCAGGTCGAAATTGACGTTGGTCATGGTGGCGAACAGCGCCTCCTCCATGAACGCCGCCACCTCCGGGTCGTGGTAGCCGAGCCGGCGGGCGTGGTGGGCGTAGGCGGCCATCCCCTTGACCCCGTAGAGCAGCAGCTCCTGGGCGGAGTGGACGTCCTCGTCCTTGCCGCAGGCCCCCGGCGACTGGTCGCAGGCCTGCTGGTGGCGGGTTTGCTCACACTGGTTGCAGAACATCGCAGCGCTCCTTCGGCGGAGATGGTACATGGCTAAAAGGTGTATTACTGGTACATCGAATGGTGCCGATGCCTCTCCAAGGGGTCAAGCAGATGTGCCGTGCTGATTGGATGCACCTTAGAGTTCCTCGGCCCGAAGGTGCTCACGCGGGACGGGCGGTGCTTACGCGGGACCTGCCTGGGTGGCGAGGTTGCGGATCTGTCGAGCCGTGGCTGGATCCTCGAGCAGTTGTGCCAGGGTGATCTGGTCCAGGTGCTTGAGGAAGAGGGCTCGAGCCTCATCAAGGGCGCGCTTGAGGGAGCATGCCCCGCTGAGCGGGCAGGGCTCGCGGTCGCAGTCGATCAGCTCGAGGCTGTCCTCCATGAGCTGGATGATCTCGCCGACCCGGATTTGCGTTGCTGGCTGCGCGAGCTGCATGCCCCCAGCACGGCCTTGGACGGTCCGAAGGTAGCCGTGGCGGGCCAGGCGGTGGACGACCTTGCGCAGGTGCTCCTGGGAGATGCCGTAGGCGCCGGCGATCTCGCGCATGGTGACGCGCCGCTCCGGGTGACCCGCCGCGTACAGCAACACCCGCAGGGCAAAGTCGGTGTAATAGGTGAGCTCCATACGAGGTTCCGGTCGGGACTGGAGGGCACGATTCTAACGGGCTTGGCACTGGAACGGGGCCATTGCATCACCGCGCGCTAGGAGGCGGGAGCGGTCGGTTCGGTTGCGCGCCTGCCAAGGTCTATATTACAAGGGCAGTATCGAGGCTTCACTCGTCTCGATCGGAAGAAACCACCCAAAAAGGGGGAGACAGGTATGCTGGGATGCATGGTCAATGCGCAGCGCAATTACGTCCGCGAGGTGGATCACCACCAGCAGGAGGGGCAAGAGCAGGCCTCCTTGCAGGCGGAAGGGAAGCCGGAGGGGGAGCACCGCTCCGGGCAAGAGGCAGCCGAACAACCTGCCGCTGCTGAGGGGCGCGTAGAGTAAGCGCCCACGCCTTCCTCTGGTGGCGTAAGGAGCCCCGGTCCCCCAAGCGGGACCGGGGCTTTTTGGTTGTGCGGGCGAGTCTCGGAGCGGCTAGCTTGAGCTGATATAGGCCCTGGCACCCCTGCGGTGTCGTAGCGGTGTTGCGAGCCGGGGGGGTCGGGCTGCGGCAGAAGTGGCCGTGGCGCCAGGGGATGAAGCGGACCGGGCGGATAGGCAGGGAGGGGAGAGCGATGAGGGCCTTGGGATGGTTGTTCGTGGCTGCCACGGCCGTTGGCGTTGGCGGCTGTGGCTTGCTGGAGGAGCGGTTGGCTGACCGGGCTCCGAGCGCCTCGGTGGACGCGTTGAGCTTGTCGGGGCTGTCGTTCGACGGCGCAGAGTTGTTGGCCGATGTGCGGATCGATAACCCCAATCCGATCGGCATTCGTATGGCGGGGCTGGACTATCAGGTCCTCGTCGAGGGGAGCGCATTGGCCTCCGGCAGCCGGGAGGAAGGGGTGCGTATTGGTGCCCTCCAGGAAGGGCAGTTCGATCTCCCCGTGCAGATCCGTTTCGATGCGTTGCAGGAGATGGTCCAGAGCCTGCGGGGCCGGGAAGAGGTGGCCTACACCCTGGCACTGGACATGGTATTCGATCTACCGGGGCTTGGTGAGCGCACGGTGCCCGTCGAGGCTGAGGGTACGCTGCCGGTTCCGCGTCGGCCTGAGATCGGTGTGGCTGGGATCCGCCTGGAGGAGCTGGGCTGGACGCAGGCGCAGGCAGTCTTGGAGCTGGAGGTGACCAATCCCAATGCCTTCGAGCTCGCTATCGATCGGCTCAGCTACAGCCTGAGCGTAGACGACCAGCCTTGGGCGAGCGCTGACGAGGGGGTGAGCCTGCGGGTCCCGGCCGAGGATCAGGGGCGTTTGGCCTTGCCGCTGAACCTGGAGCTTGCCGCCATCGGGGGCAGTGCATTTCGTCTGCTCCGCGAGGGGGGTGGTCTCGACTACAAGCTCGATGGGGCGGTCGAGGGCAGCGCAGGGGACGAGCGGCTCGGGCGCTTCGA
>JBKGYE010000035.1:0-17964 GCA_046546255.1 Halorhodospira sp.
AATCGGGGTAACGACGTGGATTGGTGCCCACGGGATACCTTCCTCGGGCTGAGCGATGCGTGGGGCACGATCCGTCTCGGCTACATGGATACCGTCCTTAAGGATCTGCGTAGCCAGGTAGATGCCTTCGGCAGCCAGATGGGGAACGCCCGCAATGTGTTGCGTGGCGCGCACGATCCGCACCTGGATGCCCGCTTTCCGAACGCTGTTCGCTATACCTCCCCGGAGCAGGGGGGGGCGTGGATCTGCAGGCGAGCCTGGATTGGTTTCGGGATAAGGAGCAAGACGAGATTGTACCCGCCGACGATAACGACCGCGGCGCCTTCAGCGGTGCCGTGCGTTACCGTGGCGAGCGCCTGTGGGTGGCCGGTGGTTATGAGCGGGTCAGTGGCCTCGACGAACCCCCGGAAGCGCGCCCTGAGAGCAGTGCTGAAGGGTACCGCCTGGCCATGGCGGTCGAGGTCACGGATGCCTGGCGTGTGACCGCTTTGGGCCAGGCCACTCACGATGCCTACGAGACCGGGGCTCAAGCCTACAGCGATGCCGTGGCTTACGGTGCTGGGACACGCTATGCGCTCGAGGACGATCTCGACCTGCGTGCCCACTGCTATGCCCTCGATGTGGACGCCTCGGGATACGGTGCCGAGCTCTTCTCCATCGGCCCCGTCTACCACGCCAGTGAGCAGCTCCAGCTCTACGCTACGGCCTCCTACCTGGATAATGATGATCGCTCGAAGCTGGTGCCGTGGCGCCTCGGCCGCACGGCAGGGCCGCCGGGCGAGGATCCGGAGATCGGGCCAGGGCGCGCCGCCTGGGGCGTGAGCTTCAGGGGTCCGCTTCGACTTCTAGCGGCGCCGGTGGCCCATAGCGCTTGCTCGCCGAGACGAGTCTGGGTGGTATCACGTGCGGTAGCGGATGGCCACCGGCTGTGCTGCCGTCCGTGCCGCACAAACGGTGCCTGGCGAGCCCAGGGAGGCCCGCGGGCTCAATCGCTGTGCCCTAGCCGTCGCTCACCGAGCTGCCGGACCACCCGCGAAAGGCCATCATTGAAGATTTGATGATCGTCGAGCAGGCGCGCACGCCCTTCACTGATGGCAGCAGCGAGCTCCTCGGGGGTGCGCTCAAGGACCTTGAAACCGGCGCGATTGGCGAAGATGAGCCGTTGCTGCTCATCGTGGCTGGCGAGCCGGACCCGTAGTCGCTGCCCCGCCGCTCCCTCGAGCTCCATCCAGGTGCCCGCGGGGAGGGCACGGATGCGTCGAACATCGCCTTCTCGGCCCTCGGCCTCGGCGGTGTCGTCGTTGGCGCTGAGCTGGGCCAGGATCGGATTATCTCGGGTGAGGCAGCGCAGGTACTCGCTCTCCAGGGAGGTGAGCAGCTTGCTGACCTCGAACGGGTCCGGGAGGACCTCGCGCAGGCCGTCGGCGATCTCGTGGAGGAGCAGAGGGATCTCTAGCACCAGGCGCCGCCGGGAACACTCGTCCGGCTGCGGGTCTGTGCTCCAGACGAGGCGCTCCATGACCGCGCAGTGGCGGACCCAAGGCTCCGAGTCGGCGCCGTGGCGCAGGTGGATCATCAACAGCAGGCGGGCCCAGGCGTTGCGGATGAGTCGCTCGACCAGCTCAGGCGGGCGGCGCCCCTCCAGGCAGCGCTCGATTTCCCGTTGAACACGGTGGCGTGCCTGCTCGACTTGCTTGCGGCTGCGTGCTGCCCGCTCGGCGTAGCGCTGCTCGCTCTCGGCGGAGGTGGTGCGCTCCGTGACCAGGGTGCCACCGGCGAGGTGGGCGACGGCCTCTTCATGCAGGGTCGGCAGCATGGCTGCGATCTCCTCGGCGAGGATCTCCGTGACGACCCGGCGGGCTGGCTCCGGCAAGCCGGCACGATGCTGCGTGCGCAGCAGCAGGTCCGCCACGGGCTCCGGGTGCAGGGGGTTGAGCCGTTCGGAGACCCGTATGGCGGGCATTGCTGCGTCCAGGGCCCGGGTGGCCTGTGCCGCCGTCGGCCCAGCCTGGGTGCGCAGCTCGGCCAGCATCCGCCCGGCAGCGCTGTCCTCAGCGGGGATGGAAGGGGGCTCCACCGTCTCGGGATCTATGAGGGCGGTAAAGCGGTATTCGACCCCGGCCCGCAGGATTTCCTCCATTTCGTGGCGGTGCAGCCGAACCATGCGCATGCCCTGGGTGCAGGCCGCTGCCGCCTCGCCCTCCTGGGCGGCGACCTGATACAGGGCGTCCTGAGCACGCTCTAGGCCGGCGCGCAGGGCGCGCACAAGGCGTGATGCCACATGCCGGCGCAAGGTGTCGACACGATAGGGGATCCCACGTGCCTGACCGCGCTCGGTGCATGCGAGGTAGACCACGTTGTCTGCGGTCGGGGACTGGGGTACGTCGCTCTCACTCATGCTTAGCACGATACCGGGAAGATGGCGACAAGAGAAGCGTGATCAAGGCGTTATTGCTACTTTTCGGAACGTCTCCGGTTGTCAGGGGCGGAGGGATGGGGTATGGTCCAACGCCATCCCTATCGACGAGACCGTCAGGAGATCGGCCTCGCATGCTTGTCGCAGTCCTTTCCGGGTTCCTCCTCGCCGTCCTGGTGCCGTGGCTCTATCCCCGCCTGGGAGAACGCACGGGGCGGTTCCTCGCGCTGCTGCCTGCAGCTCTTACCCTCTACTTCGCGACCTTCCTGCCGGAGGTGGCGGCCGGGGAGGGTGTTCGCTTCACCTACCCATGGGTCCCCGGCCTGGGGCTGGAGCTGTCGTTCCACGTCGATGGCTTAGCGCTCCTGTTCGCCCTGCTGATCTCCGGGATCGGCACCTTCGTGGTGCTCTATGCAGGTGACTACCTCCACGGCGACGGGCGCCAGCCGCGCTTCTTCTTCCATATCCTCGCCTTTATGGCGTCGATGCTGGGGGTGGTTCTCTCCGATAATCTGCTGGCGCTGTTCATCTTCTGGGAGCTGACCAGCATCACCTCGTATCTGCTAATCGGTTACGACCACGAGGATGCCACAGCGCGCCGGGCGGCACTGCAGGGACTGGTTGTGACCGTTGGCGGGGGGCTCGCTCTGCTAGCGGGGCTGCTGCTGCTCGGCGGTGTGGCCGGCTCCTATACCATCAGCGAGATCGTGACCCAGGGCGAGGCGGTACGCGAGCACGCGCACTACCTACCGCTGCTGCTGCTGGTGCTCGTCGGTGCGTTCACCAAGTCCGCCCAGGTCCCCTTCCATTTCTGGCTGCCCAACGCCATGGCGGCGCCCACGCCGGTCTCCGCCTATCTCCACTCGGCGACTATGGTCAAGGCGGGTGTCTACCTGCTGGCGCGCCTGCATCCTGCGCTGGGAGGGACCGAGGCCTGGATCCTCCTGTGCTCCCTGTTCGGCGGCGCGACCATGGTCACCGGCGCCTACCTGGCGGTGCGCAGCACCGGTATCAAGTGGGTGCTGGCTTACTCGACGGTCATGGCGTTAGGTACGCTGACCATGCTCGCCGGGATCGGCACCGAGAAGGCAATGACGGCCTTTGTCGTCTTCCTGCTCGGCCACTCCCTCTACAAGGGGGCGCTGTTCTTGGTCGCCGGCGGCCTGGAGCACGGGACCGGGACCAAGAATATCCTGGCGATGGGGGGGCTGAGCCGGGCGATGCCGCTAACCGCCTTGCTCGCTGCTGTCTCCGCGCTCTCCCTTGCCGGATTGCCGCCATTGTTTGGCTTCATCGGCAAGGAGCTCATGCTCGAGTCGGTGCTCGGAGCACCGTTCGCGGCCGGGCTGCTGACCCTGCTGGCCGTGGTCACCGCCGTGCTTGTGGTGGCAGCTGCCGGCGTGGTGGCCCTGCGGCCTTTCTACGGGGCTTGCCGCGAGACCCCGAAGCCCCCTCATGATCCCTCTTATGCCATGCTCGCCGGGCCTGCCGTGCTGGGGCTGCTGAGCCTGCTCTTTGGGGTGATCCCGGGGCTGCCCAGCGACGCCTTGATCTCGGCGGCAGCGAGTTCGTTGGCGGCGGAGCCCGTCGAGGCACACTTGGCCCTGTGGCACGGGCTGAACCTGCCGCTCGGGCTTTCGTTGCTCGCGATCGCCGGCGGCGGGTGGCTCTACCTGCGCTGGGACAAGGTGCGGCAGCGGATGCAGCGGCTCGATGCCCCCCTCTACGAGCGGGGTCCGGAGGCAGGCTATGATGGCTTGATGGCTGCCCTGGAGCGTCTCGCTGTCCGCGTGACGCGGGTGCTGCAGCACGGCTATCTGCGCCACTACCTGAGCACGACGGCCCTGACATTGGTGGCGGTGGTCGGCTATACCCTGCTCACCCGCTACGATGGCGGTTATGCCACGGACCTCGACGTGCGCTTCTATGAGTTGGCTATCGCCGCGCTGTTGGTGGCAGCGGTCCTCTTCGCCTGCCGCACGCAGTCTCGCCTGGCGGCGGTGGTCTCCGCCGGTGTGGTCGGTTTCGCCGTGGCGCTGTTCTACATCCTGTTCAGCGCGCCGGATCTGAGCATTACCCAGATCCTGGTGGAGACACTGACGGTGATCCTGCTTGTGCTGGTGTTGTTCAAGCTACCGGAGTTCGTGAGCTTCTCCTCGCCTCGGCAGCGCCGCTGGGATGCCGTTGTGGCGAGCCTGGTCGGCCTGTTGGTCACCACCCTGCTGCTGGTGGTGATCGATCAACAGCTGGCCGAGCCGATCTCCGGCTACCACTTGGGGGAAAGCGTCTCGCTCGGGCACGGCCACAACGTGGTCAACGTGATCCTCGTCGACTATCGGGCCCTGGATACCCTGGGCGAGATCTTCGTGGTGGCTCTGGCCGCGATCGGGGTCTACTCCATGATCAAGTACACCCGAGCACCACAGGAGGAGCGCTGATGGGGCAGCAGAGCTCGCTGATCCTGCAGACCATGACACGGCTGCTGCTGCCGTTGCAGCTGCTGTTCTCGGTTTTCATGCTGCTGCGTGGGCACGACTTGCCGGGGGGTGGCTTTATCGCCGGTCTGGTCGCCTCAGGGGGGGTGATCCTCTTCCTCTTCGCCTTCGGGGTCCCGGCGACCAAGGCGCTGGTGCGGGTCGATCCGCGCAGCGTTGCTGGGGTCGGGCTGCTGCTGGCCGTGATCTCGGCGCTCCCTGCGGTCTTTCGCGGTCAACCGGTCTTTACCGCGCAGTGGTGGGAGCCGGTGCTCCCCTTTATCGGCTCGGTCAAGCTCAGCAGCCCGCTCATCTTCGACGTCGGCGTCTATCTGACGGTGATTGGCGCCATGCTCACCATCGTTATCAGCCTCGCAGAGGCGGAGGAGCCGTAGCCCCATGGAACCGCTGATGGCTGTGCTGGTGGGGATTACCTTCGCGGCGGCGCTGTACATGATGCTGCGGCGCTCGATCGTGAAGCTGATCATCGGCCTGATCCTGCTCTCCAATGCGGCGAACCTTTTGTTCTTCACAGCCGGTGGGCTGACCCGGGGGGCCCCGCCCCTGATCCCGGAAGGGGCGGAAGGCCCTGTCGGTGTCGTGGCGGATCCTCTGCCGCAGGCGTTGATCCTCACCGCGATCGTGATCTCGTTCGGGGTGCTGGCCTTCGCCCTGGTGCTCATCCGCAAGGCCTATCAGGTCGTGCAGGCCGATGACCTGGACCAGATGAAAGGGACGGATACGTGAGCCTCGAGATCGCCCTGCCTATTCTGCTGCCGCTGTTCTTCGGTGCTGCGTCCCTGGCTGCCCATCGTCACCTCACCCTGCAGCGCTGGCTAGGAGTCGGTGGCACCGCTGCGCTGCTTGCCGCTACGCTGTGGCTGCTGAACTCGGTTTGGCAGGAGGGCATGGTCGTGATGCACATGGGCGATTGGCAGGCGCCCTTCGGCATCACCCTTGCCGCCGACCTGCTCGGGGCGAGCATGGCGGTCCTCACCGCGCTGCTCGGCCTGGCCACAGCGGTCTATTCCCTGGCGACAACGCCGGTCGGCCATGAGCACTACGGTCATTGGCCGCTGCTGCATCTTTTACTCGCTGGTGTCGCCGGGGCCTTTCTGACCGGCGATATCTTCAACCTCTATGTCTGGTTCGAGGTGATGCTCGTCGCCTCCTTCGCGCTGCTCACCCTCGGCGGGGAGCGGGCGCAGATGGAGGGGGCGATCAAGTACGTGGCCCTGAACCTGCTGGCCTCGATGATCTTCCTGTCGGCGGCGGGGATCACCTACGGCCTCGTCGGTACCCTGAACATGGCGGATATCGCCGCCAAGCTAGGCGAGGTCGACCAGCCCGGCTTGGTCAGCACGCTGGCGGCCATGTACATGGTGGCCTTCGGGATCAAGGCGGGTGCCTTCCCTCTGTTCTTCTGGCTGCCAGCGAGCTACCACACCCCTCCGATCGCCGTCTCGGCCCTGTTCGCCGGCCTGCTCAGCAAGGTGGGGGTGTACGCCCTGTATCGGTTCTTCACCTTGATCTTCACCCAGGATGTCGCCTATACGCATGAGATTCTGCTCTGGGGCGCCGGGCTGACCATGCTGGCCGGCGTGCTCGGCGCGCTGGCTCAGACGGAGATCCGCCGGATCCTCTCGTTCCAGATCATCAGCTCCGTCGGCTTCATGCTCATGGGCTTGGCGCTGTTCACGCCGCTGGCACTGGCGGGCGGGATCCTCTACATGGCCCAGGATATCGTGGTGAAGATCGCGCTTTTCCTGGTCGCCGGCATCATGTTTCGCCTGCTCGGCAGCTACCACCTCGCCGAGCTTGGCGGGCTCTATCGCTACCGGCCGTGGCTGGCGGTGTTGTTTCTCTTGCCTGCGCTGTCGCTGGTCGGTCTGCCGCCGTTGACGGGGTTTATCGCCAAGCTGGCGCTTGTCCGCGCAGCGCTGGAAGAGGGGGCTTGGTGGGTGACCTTCGCAGCGTTGCTGACCAGCCTGCTGACCTTGATCTCGGTCACTCGGATCTGGCAGCAGGGTTTCTGGCGCGAGCTGCCCGCACGGGTCACGGATCCCGAGGTGGTCACCGGTGAGCGGCGGGATACGACACTGTGGCTGATGTACCTGCCGGTGGTGGTGCTCTCAGCGCTGGTGCTCCTCTTCGGGCTGTACGCCCAGCCGCTGTTCATGCTCAGCGAGGGTGCCGCGGGGCAGCTGCTCGACACCCGGGCCTATATCGAAGCTGTCCTAGGGGAGGGTGCGCCGTGATCCCGTTCGCCTGGAATGTGATCCTCGCGGTGCTGTGGGTCATCCTGACCGCCCAGCTGACCGTGCTCAACCTTGTCTTCGGCCTCGTGCTCGGCTATCTGGCGCTGGCGATGGTCCAGTCCCAGCTGCCGGGGCTCGGCGGCTATGCCCAGCGGGTTCCCCGCTTCATCGGTTTCCTGTTGTTCTATATCTGGGAGATCATCAAGTCCAATGCCCGGGTCGCCTACGATGTGGTGACCCCACGGTGGCAGATCCATCCTGGCGTCGTCGGTGTGCCCCTGGAGGCGACCACGGATGGCGAGATCACCGTGCTGGCCAATCTCATTAGCCTGACACCGGGGACCCTCTCGCTGGATGTCTCCAGCGATCGGCGAGTGCTCTACATCCATACCATGCATATTGAGGACGAGGCGACCTTCTGTGAGGAGATCAAGGAGCTGGAGCGCCGTGTCCTGAGGGTGATGCGCCAATGATCGAGATCGCCGCCTACCTTGTGCTCGCGATGATCTGTCTCGCTCTCGGCCTGTCTTTCTATCGGTTGGCCGTGGGGCCGCGCTTGCCAAACCGGGTCATGGCGCTGGAGCTGATCACCTCGCTGGTCATCGGGACCATCGCTGTCTATGCGATCCTCACCGGCGTGGAGAGTTTCCTCGACGTGGCCATTGTTATGGGGCTGCTGGCCTTCATGGCGGCGGTGGGGTTTGCCCGCTATATCGAGAAGGGAGGTCCGCGCGATGACTGAGCTGCTGCACACGGCGGTAACCCTCGTACTCTTGCTCCTCGGGGGGGCGCTGATGCTCATTGCGGCCATCGGCGCCGTGCGCCTGCCGGATCTGCTCACCCGGATGCATGCGACGACCAAGGCCGGCACCCTCGGAGCGGCTCTCACCATCGCTGCGGTAGCCGTCCATTTCGCCGAGCCGGCGGTGACCGCCCGGGCCGCGGCCATCATCCTGTTCATCGTGCTCACGGCACCGGTCGCGGCCCACGCTATCGGCCGGGCTAGCTACTTCTCGGGGATGACCCTTTGGGAAGGTACGGTCCGTGACGATCTACGGGATAAGTACGATCCGCAGACGCATACCCTCCATAGCGGCCTTCAGGATGAAGACCGCGCTTAGTAGCTGTTTGCGCCATCCTCGTTGTTGCCTTGAGGGTCCTTGGCTGGTGCTGGTGGGTGCGCCTGCGGCGTGGTTACCGCCTCTCGCCCGGAGGTGCCGCGGCCGTGGGCAGCTAGCCGTTCTAGGGCTGCGCGCAGCTGAGGATCGTCGCTTGCGGCTGCAGCGCTGCGTAGCGATGCCTCCGCCCGCTCGCTGAGCGTACCGGGGCCCTGCAGCCGCCGCCGTGGTTCGGCTGTCGGGGCGATACGCACTGTGACTCGTTGGGGGCGGGTGCCGGTGACCCGTTTCGCTGCATCCTGCAGGGCGCGGCCGAGATAGCGCAGTCGTGTGGCCCAGGCGCTGCTCTGGGCGATGACCACCATCTCCTGTTCATCAATGCGTGCCAGCTGCCATTGGCTGTGGAGTTCCTCCGGCAGAAGACGCTGGATCCGCCGCTGGAGCCGCTTCAGCGCGCGGGCATGGTCGATGACCGCATAGAGCGGGCCTGGGCGCTGCGCTAGTCGAGGGGCGAGGCGGTGGAGCTTGCCCTCACGCCGTGGCGGCTGGGCTGGACGGAAAGGTTTGGGATCGGCACTCATAGGAATAGTCTCCAGCGAGCAGCCCTGCCTTGCAAGCCTGGCGGTGGCCGGTTCGCCCCGGAGCTGGCAACCGCTGCTCGTCCGTCCAGGGGTGCTCCTTACCGCTTCGGCTCGATAAGCTGTATCCTGTAATTTTGACTTCGCCGGAAAATCTGTAGCGAGTGCCCATGTTTTCACCTATCGCGAAACGCCTTTTCGGAACCCGCAACGACCGGGTGCTCAAGCGCCTGCGCAAGCGTATCGAGGCCATCAATGCGCATGAGCCGGAGCTGCAAAAGCTCTCGGATGAGCAGCTGCAGGCAAAGACCAGTGAGTTCAAAGAGCGGCTCGCCGCCGGTGAGACCCTCGAGGACTTGCTCGAGGAAGCCTTTGCCGTGGTTCGCGAGGCCTCCCGACGGATCATAGGGCTGCGTCATTTCGACGTGCAGCTGCTAGGCGGGATCGCCTTGCATCAAGGCAAGATCGCGGAGATGAAGACCGGCGAGGGCAAGACCTTAGTAGCCACCTTGCCCGTCTACCTCAACGCCCTGACCGAGCGTGGGGTCCATGTGGTCACCGTCAACGACTACCTCGCCCGGCGTGATGCCGAGTGGATGGGGCGGATCTACCGCTTCCTCGGCATGGAGGTGGGGGTGGTGGTCCCTCGCCAGGACCGAGCGGAGAAGATCGCCGCCTACCAGGCGGATATTACCTACGGTACCAACAACGAGTTCGGCTTCGATTACTTGCGCGATAACATGGCTTTCCGCAAGGAGGACAAGGTCCAGCGGGATCTGTACTTCGCGCTGATTGACGAGGTCGACTCGATCCTCATCGACGAGGCCCGCACGCCGCTGATCATCTCTGGCCCCACGGAGCAGGCGGGGGAGATGTACCAGGCCATGACCCGTGTGGTCCCGCGCCTGCAGCGTCAGCAGCCCGAGGAGCAACCCGAGGAGCAGCCGGAGCTCGGGCCGGGTGACTACTACGTGGAGGAGAAGGCGCGCCAGGTCTACCTGACAGAGCAGGGACACGACCGTGCCGAGGAGCTGCTGCGCGAGGAGGGGTTGCTCGGACAGGGCGAGAGCCTCTACGACGCGCGCAACATCAATGTCGTCCATCACCTCAACGCCGCGTTACGCGCACATACCCTCTATGAGCGTGATGTGCATTACCTCGTGCGCGACGATCAGGTGGTCATCGTCGATGAGTTCACCGGGCGGGCCATGCCCGGAAGGCGTTGGTCCGAGGGTCTGCACCAAGCGGTGGAGGCGAAGGAAGGGGTGCCCATCCAGCCCGAGAACCAGACCCTCGCCTCGATCACCTTCCAGAACTACTTCCGGCTCTATGACAAGCTCGCCGGCATGACTGGCACGGCGGATACTGAGGCCTTCGAGTTCCAGCACATCTACAGCCTCGAGGTCCTCTCGATCCCCACCCACAAGCCGATGATCCGCGAGGATCGCCACGATCTTGTCTACCGCACCGCGGACGAGAAGTACGAGGCGATCATCGCCGATATCAAGGATTGTGTGCAGCGTGGCCAGCCAGTGCTGGTGGGTACCACCTCCATCGAGTCCTCGGAGCGGCTCTCCCAGGCCTTGAGCAAGGCCGGGGTGGCCCACAACACCCTCAACGCCAAGCATAACGAGAGCGAGGCGCAGATCATCGCTGACGCCGGCCGCCCGGGGACCGTGACCATCGCGACCAACATGGCCGGTCGTGGCACGGACATCGTGCTCGGCGGCAACCTGGATCAGGAGCTTGCTGAGCTCGGTGAGGAGCCGGATCCGGCGGAGGTGGAGCGCCGCAAGGCCGAGTGGCAGGAGCGCCATGATCAGGTGGTCGCTGCCGGGGGGCTACACGTGATCGGCACCGAGCGGCATGAGTCCCGCCGCATCGACAATCAGCTGCGCGGCCGTTCGGGCCGTCAGGGCGATCCGGGCTCGTCACGCTTCTATCTTTCCCTTGAGGATCCCTTGCTGCGCATTTTCGCCTCGGAGCGTATGTCGGGGGTGCTCCAGAAGCTCGGCTTGCAGCAAGGGGAGGCGATCGAGTCCGGCATGGTCTCGCGGGTGATTGAGAATGCCCAGCGCAAGGTCGAGGCGCACAACTTCGACATGCGCAAGCACCTGCTGGAATTCGACGATGTCGCCAACGATCAGCGCAAGGTGGTCTATGAGCAGCGCAACGAGCTGCTTGAGGCGGACGATGTCTCCGAAACCGTGGAAGCCATCCGCAAGGATGTCATCACCAAGGTGATCTCCGAGCATATCCCTCCGGGCTCTATCGACGAGCAGTGGGATGTCGCTGGCCTGGAGGATACCCTGCGGCGGGAGTTCGGGCAGGAACTGCCTGTTCAGCGCTGGCTCGACGATGAGGATGATCTGCATGAAGAGCCGCTGCGTGAGCGCATCCACGCCGAGATCGAGCAGGCCTACCGGGCCAAAGAGGAGGCGGCAGGCGCCCAGGTGGTGCGTCAGTTTGAGAAGGCGGTCATGCTGCAGGTTCTCGATAAGCACTGGAAGGAGCATCTTGCGGCCATGGACTACCTGCGGCAGGGGGTCGGGCTGCGCGGCTACGCGCAGCGCAACCCGAAGCAGGAGTTCAAGAAGGACGCTTTCAATATGTTCCAGGAGATGCTCGAGAGCCTAAAGCGCGACGCTGTCGGCGTGCTGCTGCGCGCTCAGGTGCGAGCCGAGGAAGACGTCGAGGCGGTCGAGGAGCAGCGTCGGCAGGAGGCGGAGCGTATGCAGTTGCGCCATGCCACGCCCGCCTCGGCGACGGCCTCGGCCGCTGGCAGCGCGGCCTCTGGTGCCGTTGCTGCTGCTTCCAGCGAGGCGCGGGAGACGCAGCCAGCTGGCAGCACCACGGGGGCGTCGCCGGCAGGGGAGCGCGACCGTACCACCCGCGCGGAGACCGTTACCCGTGAAGGGCCCAAGGTAGGTCGGAATGAACCCTGCCCCTGTGGCTCCGGGAAGAAATACAAGCATTGCTGCGGGAAGCTAGGATGACGCACCTCGGCTCGGAGCTGCCCCTTCATCCTGTCCGAGGTTTTCGGCTCGGTACAGCCTGCGCCGGGATCCGCAAGCCTGGTCGCCGCGACCTGGTGGTCATGGAGCTTGCTGAAGGAGGGCAGGCGGTCGCGGTCTTTACCCGCAATCGCTTTCGAGCAGCGCCGGTGCGGGTTGCCGAGCGGCACCTTGCCAGCCAGGGGCCGCGCTACTTCCTGGTCAATACGGGCTTTGCCAATGCGGGTACTGGTGAGCGCGGGGAGGCGGACGCCCTGGCCTGCTGCCAGGAGCTGGCCGCGCGTACGGCGGTGCCCCCCGCGGCGATTGTGCCCTTCTCCACTGGTGTGATCGGCGAGCCCTTGCCAGTAGGGCGGATCATCGCCGGGCTTGATACGGCCCTGGCCGCTCTGCAGGAAGACGGCTGGGCGGCGGCGGCGGAAGGTATCCAGACCACAGACACCCGCAACAAGATCGCTAGCTACCAGGTAGCCCTTACCGAGGGCCTGTGCACCGTCACGGGGATCGCCAAGGGCGCTGGCATGATCCGTCCGGATATGGCGACCATGCTCGCTTTCGTGGCCACCGACGCCGCCGCCGAGACTGCCACCCTCGATGCGGTGCTGCGCCGCGCCGCGGCCCGCTCCTTCAATCGGGTAACGGTCGATGGTGACACTTCCACCAATGATGCCTGCCTGCTCGCCGCCTCCGGCTGTGGCCCCCGTGTCACCCACCAGGGCTCTGACAGGGAGCGTTTCCAGGCCGCTGTGGAGGCGGTATGCATCGATCTAGCCCGTGCCATTGCCGCCGATGGGGAGGGTGCTACCCGCTTGGTCGATGTGGTGGTGGCTGGGGCGCGGGATGAGGCTGAGGCCGAGCGCGTCGCCTTTACCGTGGCCGAGTCACCGCTGGTGAAGACAGCCCTTGCGGCTGCAGATCCGAACTGGGGCCGGATCCTTGCCGCAGTTGGCCGTGCTGGTGTGGATGATCTGGAGGTCGAGCAGGTGCAGCTGACCATCGGTGAGCAGCAGGTGGTTGCGGGCGGGATGTTGGCGCGGGGCTACGACGAGGCCGCCGCGGCGGAGCATCTTGCCGGCTCCCAGGTACGCCTAGGGGTTGATCTGGGGCGTGGCGAGGCCTCGGCGACAGTCTGGACCTGCGATTTGACAGCTGAGTACGTGCGGATCAACGCCGAATATCGGACCTAATGAGCGAGTGTGCAGAAGGGCGCGTGGGCGGCGGCGATCCGATCCCCGTAGCTGCGGCGGTCATCCGCTCCGAGGAAGGGCGGGTGCTGGTCCAGCGGCGCCCGCAAGGCCGCGACCACGGCGGGTTGTGGGAGTTCCCAGGCGGTAAGGTTGAGCCCGGCGAGTCGGTTCCGGAGGCGCTGGCGCGTGAGCTCGTTGAGGAGCTAGGGATCCACCCCTGGGGGTCGGTAAAACCGGTGATCCGTGTCCCTTGGGACTATGGTGGTCGTCGCTTGGTCCTGTCCGTGCTGGAAGTTACCGCCTGGAGCGGTGCGCCGGTGGCCAGGGAGGGCCAAGAGCTGGCCTGGTTGACTCCGGCAGAGATGGAGTGCCGGGCGTGGCCGGCGGCGAATCAGCCCATTATCCGCGCCCTACAGCTGCCGGATCGCTATTGGATTACGCCGCAAGGGCCGGCAGGCTCGCTCGAGGGTGCCGAGGCGGTCCTGGCCGCAGGGGTGCCCATGGTGCAGCTCCGCCGTCCGGATCTGGGGCCGCAGGCGTTGCTAGCTTTCGGACGGCAGCTGCGGGCACGCTGCGATGCCTGGGGGGCTTGGTTGCTGGTCAATGGGCCAGAGGAGGTGGCTCGTGCCTTAGGTGCGTACGGGGTGCACTGGCCTGCCCGGGCACTGGCCGATCGGCCCCGGCGACCCGCTTGGGCACGCTGGGTCGGTGCCTCCTGTCATGACGGGGCAGAGCTTGCCGCAGCGGCGGCGTGCGGCGCCGACTTCGCGCTGCTATCACCCGTCTGTCGGACGGCAAGCCACCCTGAACGCCCTGCCATGGGATGGTCACGCTTCGCTGAGCTCGTTGCCGAGGCCCCGTTGCCGGTCTATGCCCTGGGTGGCGTAGGGCCGGCGGAGATAGCGAATGCCCGTGCCCATGGCGGGCAAGGTGTGGCCGCTATCCGCGGGTTGCTGCCGGCGCAGGCGCCAGGTTGCTCTGCCTCCTAAGCGCGGGGCCGGGGCGAGGGCGCCTGGCGCAGTCTAGAGGGTGCAGCGGGCGAGCCGGAAACGTACGTCCTTGCCCGCGGGTTTGGGACGGCTGCGGGTGTCCGGTTGGCGCAGGAAGCGGATGGTCACCAGGTGGCGGTTGCCGCTGATCTCTGGGATGACACCGTTCTCCATGGGGGCCTGCAGGCGCAGTATCTGGGTTACCCGATTGTCATACGGTGTGCGCTGCTGCCAGGTGCCGCCCTCAGCGACCTCATCAACAAAGGTGCCCGCCTCGCGCTGGATGCGCAGTGCGAACAGAACGGCCTCGCGCAGGTCGGAAAAGCTGTCGAACCACCGCTGCATGTCTGCGCGGCGCTCCTGGTAGGGGCGGGAAAGCCAGCGGTGGTAGCTGGGCAGGTCGAAGTTGCACGTCCCCGCTCCGACCCCGAAGCGTTGGGTGATGAGCCCGAGGAGTTCGTCCTCGCGCAGCTCCTGGCCCATGGCTGCATCCGGCTCCCCTACGCGGCGCAGCAGCTGCCGGCAGAGCTCACTCTCCTCCTGTACCCGGCTCGCTGACCATAGTCCCTGGGCCCCCATGTAGGCGGTCTCCGTAGAGAGGCGGTCAAGCTCCTTGATGACCTCGGAGCGGACCTCGCCGCGCTCGAGGACATTGAAGGTGTGGATGAACGCCTCGACCGCCATGCGGCTGTCGATGATCTGCTCCCGCGCCATAGCGGTGCTGGCGGTTTCCATGAGGAACTCCAGCCGCAGCAGGGTGCGCAGGCGCTCATTCAGCGGTTGCTCGTAGACGACCCAGTCCTGGTTGTTATCGCTCATGGGCTTGTTGGACTCCTGCTCAGGGGCGCGCGTCCCGGGATTGGGCCAATAGACGCCGGTGCAGATCGGCAACCTGGCCTGCCAGCCGCTCGCGTGCGCCGCTGTTGTCAATGATGTAATCCGCTGCGTCGAGCCGCTGCTGCCGTGTCGCCTGAGCGGCGAGCCGCGCATCTGCCTCCGCCTCGCTGAGGCCATCGCGTACCGTAAGCTGCTCCCGCTGCATGGCCTCCGGCAGGTCGACGACGAGGACGGTATCCATATCGCGATCCATGCCCGTCTCGACCAGCAGCGGTACCATCACCACCACGTAGGGAGCGTGCAGATTCCCTATTATAGCGTCTAAGCGCTCCTGAATGCGCGGATGGAGGAGGCCTTCCAGGGTCTGTCGCTCCTGAGGGCTATGGAACACGCGCCGGCCTAAGGCGGCTCGGTCGAGTTCGCCTTCGGCGGTTAATATGTCCGGTCCAAAAGCGTCGACTACCGCCATAAGACCTTCGCTTCCAGGGGCGACCACCTCACGGGCGAGGCGGTCGGTATCGATGACCGGGATGCCGCGGGTTGCGAACAGTGCTGCGACCGTGGACTTGCCGCTGGCGATGCCGCCGGTCAAGCCGACTCGCAGGGGGGGGTGTGGGCTCATGCTCATGGCAGCGGCACGAGCGCATCGAGGGGCTGGATCACCGCTAGGCTCCAGCCGGCGAGGGCGAGGAAGGGGCCGAAGGGGAGGGGCTGGTTCAGCGGACGGCGGCGTAGGGTGAGGGCTAGCCCGATCACGAGCCCGGCCAGCGCCGCCAGTAGCACTAGGATGGGCAGAGCATACCAGCCGAGCCAAGCGCCGAGGGCGGCCGTGAGCTTGAAATCGCCATAGCCCATGCCTTCTTTACCGGTGATGGCGCGATGTCCCTGGTAGACCAGCCACAGGGCGGTGTAGCCGGCTGCGGCACCGAGGATGGCTGCCGCAGGCGTAGGGGGTGCCGGGGTGAGGATGCTCCACAGCAGGCCGAACCAGAGCAGCGGCAGGGTCAAGGCATCGGGGAGCAGGTAGTGCTCCAAGTCGATGGTGGCAGCGGCTAGCAGGATCCAGGTCAGCAGCAGCAGCCCAGCGGCCGCCGGGGTGAGCCCGTGGAGGGCGACGACGACGAGGGTGGTAATACCGGTCAGGGCCTCGAGCAGCGGGTAGCGCAGGGCGACTCGTTGGCTGCAGTGCCGGCAATGGCCGCGCTGGAGGAGGTAGCTGAGCAGCGGGATGTTCTCCAAGAGGCCCAGGCGAGTACCGCAGTGCGGGCAGTGCGAAGGGGGCCATGCCAGATGGTAGCTGGCCTCGCTCTCTGGGGCAGCAGGTGCTTTGCTGCCGAGGACCTCGTGCGCCTCGCTGCTCCAGCGGCGCTGGAGCATGGTAGGTAGGCGGCAGGCTACGACATTGAGGAAGCTGCCCACCAGCAAGCCCAGCAAGCCTGCGGCGGGCCAGAGCAGCCACGTCGGCAGATGGTGCCAGCTCTCCATCAGGGCTATGTCCCCAAAGTTCAAGGTAGGAGGTCATTGTAGGGGGCATTGCTTAGAGTGTCCCGCCCATCTCAGACGGGCAGGTACAACGCCGCGACAACACCGGCGGTGATGGCGCCAAGGAGGAGGATTAAGCTTGGCTCGAGCAGGCCTGCAAGCCGCTGCAGACGGGCCTCGAGCCGACCTTGATAGAGCTCAGCCGCCTCGCTGAGCATCTCCTCCAGGCG
Organism: Halorhodospira sp.; assembly: GCA_046546255.1. Taxonomy (GTDB): domain Bacteria; phylum Pseudomonadota; class Gammaproteobacteria; order Nitrococcales; family Halorhodospiraceae; genus Halorhodospira. Next base: position 16,584 of record JBKGYE010000035.1, read on the forward strand.
ACCGGTAGCCTCGCCGACGGCGATCAGCTGAGCAGCCTCCGGTGCCTGCGGCAGCTTGCTGCGCACCGCGACAGCCAGGGACTCGCCGACGGCGATATGCTGCGCTAGGCGCTCCATCCCGGGCTCAAGGTCGGTGCCGTATCCGGCTCCGGTAGCTTGTGGAAGGGCATCGAGCAGCGGCACACCTGCGCCGAGCAGCCTGGTGAGGATCCCGCACCAGCGGCTGAGCACGGCATCGTGCACGAGAGTGCGGATATCAGGGATGCGGCGCAATGCGGCACCTAGGCGCTGGCGCAGGGTCGGCCATCGGCGCTCTAGGGGGAGCAGCACCCCGGCGGTCGTTGCTGCGACCCCGAGCAGGATGGGGGCAGCGAGGGCGAAGGCGTCGGCATCCGCGATCACGAGCCGGGTAGGCTGTGGCAGTGACTGCCCCCCCTTGTGCAAAGATCGCCTCGAAGCGCGGCACGACATCCAGCAACAGGAGGGTGAGCAAGGCGAGTACTGTGCCGGCGACGATGGCAGGGTAGATGGCGGCCCGGCGCAGCTGGTGCAGGATCGCCTCCTGGCGCTCGATCTCGGCCGCGATGCTGCGCAGGGCGCCGGGGAGGTCGCCCGTCCACAGGCTGGCGTGGAGCAAAGCCGTATGGGCCTGGCTTAGCCCTGGCAAGGCACGGGAGAAGGCCGTGGCCGGGTCTTCGCCGTGCTCGACGCCGAGACGGACGTGGCGCAAGCTCTCGCGCAGCCGGTGTGCTTGCTGCTGGGCGAGTGTTCGCAGGGCCTCGTCGAAAGGAGCGCCGGCCTCGAGCAGGCTGGCGAGCTGGCGTAACGCTGTGGCCTGCTCTGCCGAGCGGGGGGTGGAGCGCCGTGGTAACAGGCGCAGCTCCCGGTGTACGCGCAGGACAGTGATCCCGCGGGCCTCGAGGACACGGATCAGCACTCTGGCCGAGTCAGCGTGGCAGCTGCCGTGCAACCGCCGCACGTGCCGATCCACCCCCCGCCAGCTCAAGCGGGCCATGGCTCTGCCCCTTGAATGACACGGTGCAGCTCGGCGGCACTGGTCTCGCCGGCCTCCACCAGGGGGCAGCCTGCCGTGTGTCGAACCGGGATGCTCTCTGCGCGGGCCCGGGCCTCGATCTCGTAGGCGTTAGCGCCTTTGAGCACCGCTTGTGCGATGCCCTCGCTGATAGGCATCACTTGGAAGATGCCGCGGCGGCCGTGAAAGCCGTCGCGGCAGTGCGGACAAGCAGCTTGGGTATAGGGCTCTGGTGACTCAGCGACAGTGGTCCGTTGCGTCTCACTCCCTGTGGTGGCCCGGTATGCTGGACAATGAACTACTCCCGCCAAGCCTTTCAGGCTATGGCGTGCGTTTCGCGCTTCGCGG